>NZ_JBWKYU010000005.1:0-309827 GCF_059423925.1 Pseudomonas sp. GW458-11-26-14-LB4 | reverse complement strand
CAATGGGGGTGGGTGTTTCTGCTTGTGTGTTCAGGGTTTTGACAGGGTTTTGGGGTTGGGCTTGGCGGCCTTTGGGCCGGCCATGCGGGGGACTTATCGAGTACATATCCGTTTCTTCGGGTGCGCCCGCTTGCGGTTTCGCCCTTACGGCGAGGCACTTTTTTCAAACGCCAAAAAAGTACCCAAAAAGGCTCGTCCCGGCGTTCGGCCCTCGCAGGCTCGGGTTCCTTCGCTCCGGCGTCCCTCCGGGGGCATCGACTTCGTCGATGAGTTCGGCTTCGCCAAACGACGCTGCGCGCCAATCCCCGGATGAACACCTCCACTCAGCCTTCCGAAGGGACGGGTGGATCAAGATCAAGAGCTTTGTCGAGCTAACGCTCATCCTTGAGAGGTGTGGTTTGTGGGCTTTGCAAACTTGAGGTCGACTCGGACTTTCAGGTCGATGTACATCGATTGATCAACTCGGTCAGTCCCCTCTCCCTCCGGGAGAGGGCTAGGGTGAGGGCAGCGTCATGACTGACTCACCACAAGCCTGACTCCCGCAGAGACCTCATCAGCATTTATGCCGGATATCGACTGACCTCAACGTTATCCAGCACCCGATTCACCGCCAGTTCCGCCAGCATGATCACCTGCTGAATCCCGAGGATCCGATGTCGCTGCGGCGTATCGACAAAAGCCGCTACATCACTGGCCATGACGCTTGCTGTAGCCAGGGACTCACAGGCATGGGCCAACAGGCTTTCATCGTCCATGTCTGGCGAGATCTGGAACATCTGGCTCGGTCGGCGGCCGGGGCATTTTTTTGGAATCGGATTGAAATGGTGGTCGAGCGCGCGTTCGGCGGCGTCGTGGAGTTTCTTTGAATCGGCGGATTCGTAGGGCGAGGTGTCGTTTGATTCGGGGGGATTGGGTGTTGGTTTTTTCATGGTGGAACTCCAAGTGACAAATTGAGCTACCACGAATCGCTGCGAAACGATGGAGGGTGGCAGCTGTGCGCGGGTTCGCAGACCGGATCACTCGGAAAACTCCGGCATACCCGAAGGTATCCCGCGCACAGCCACCATAAGCAAACGAAAAGTACCGAGGCACTTCAGTTTGGGGTGGCGATTATGCACCAAGTGAGTTGAGCGGACTGCGAAGCCCGTTCGCTGAATGTTTCAGCGACCCCCAAAGCCTATCCACCCCATTTCCGAGCCACAACCGACGCGACATGTCAGAAACATCCCCTGCAAACGCCCTGTCTGTAGGACATAAACACCCCGTTGAAAAAACGCAGCCCACAAAAAAGGCGACACCCCTCACAGGGCATCGCCTTTTTCCTTACCGCCGTTAAAGTTTATTCCGGCAGTTTGTACGCAATCACATAGTCACCCATCTTGGTGCCCAGCGAACCGTGACCGCCCACCACGAGCAGGACGTATTGCTTGCCGTCCTTGCCGGTGTAGGTCATCGGAGTCGCTTGACCACCCGCGGGCAGACGCGATTTCCACAGTTCTTTACCGGTGTTCACGTCGTAGGCGCGCAGGTACTGGTCCAGCGTGCCGCTGAGGAAGCCGACGCCGCCAGCGGTGACGATCGAGCCGCCCATGCTTGGTACGCCCAGGGTGAAGCCGATCGGGATTGGCGAGCTGTCGCGGCTGGTGCCGTTCTTGCGTTTCCAGACGACTTTGCCGGTGGTCAGGTCGATACCGGCGACGTAGCCCCAGGCCGGGGCCTGGCACGGTACGCCGAGTGGCGACATGAACGGGTGCATGATCACCGCGTATGGCGCGCCGGTGTTCGGTTGCACGCCGGCGGTTTCGCTCTCGCGTTTGCTGCCGGCGGCGACTTTCTCGCGTGGCACCATTTTCGAGACGAAGGCCATGTAGTTCGGGCTGGTGAACAGCATCTGGCGAACCGGGTCGACCGAGACGCCGCCCCAGTTGAACACACCGACGTTACCCGGGTAGATCAGGCTGCCCTGTTCCGACGGAGGCGTGTATTGGCCTTCGTAGCGCAGTTCCTTGAACTGGATGCGGCACAGCATCTGGTCGAACGGGCTGGCGCCCCACATGGCTTTTTCGGTCAGTTCCGGGGCCAGCAGGTTCAGGTCCGAACGGGCCTGGGTCGGGGCGGTGTGGTCGCCTTTCACGGCGCCTTGCGGAACCGGGATCTCCTTGATCGGGATGATCGGCGTGCCGTCGCGACGGTCGAGGACGTACAGGCTGCCCTGTTTGGTCGGGGCGATCAGCGCAGGTTTGATGCCGTCGGCGGTTTTCATGTCCAGCAGGGTTGGCTGGCTGCCGACGTCCATGTCCCACAGGTCATGGTGGGTGAACTGGTAGTTCCAGCGCACTTTACCGGTGGCCAGGTCCAGAGCCACGACGCCGGCGCTGAATTTCTCGGCGCCCGGGGTGCGGTCGGCGCCCCATTGGTCCGGGGTCTGGTTGCCCAGTGGCAGGTAAACCATGCCGAGTTTTTCGTCGACGCTGGCCAGCGACCACATGTTGGCCGAGTTGCGGCTGTAGGTTTCGCCTGGCGCCAAAGGCTCGGTGGCGTCTGGCTTGTCGCTGTCCCAGTTCCAGACGAGGTGACCGTCACGCACGTCGAAAGCGCGGATCACGCCCGATGGCTCGTTGGTCGATTCGTTGTCGGTCACGTGGCCGCCCATGATCACCAGATCACGGGTGATCGCGGCAGGCGAGGTGGAGTAGTAGCCACCGGCGGTGAACGGGCCGATGCCCTGGGTCAGGTCAACCACACCGTTGGTGCCGAAGCCTTCGCAGATCTTGCCGGTATCGGCGTTCAGTGCGATCAGGCGTGCATCGGCGGTCGGCAGGTACAGGCGACGCGGGCAGGCCTGGGCGACGGCTTTGCCGGCCTCGGAGATGACGGCGGAGACTGCATTTTCAGACTTGGCGTACGCGGCTTCGTCGTAGTACGACACGCCACGGCAAGTCATGTGGGCGAAGCCCTTGAAGCCGACCGGGCTCTTGATCTGCGGGTCGAAGCGCCACAGTTCCTTGCCGGTGTCCGGGTCCAGCGCCAGCACTTTGCTGTGGGCGGTGCAGGCGTAGAGCATGCCGTTGGCTTTGAGCGGGGTGTTTTCGTTGGTCAGCTCGACCGGGTCATCGGCGGTCGGCAGGTCGCCGGTCTGGATGCGCCAGGCTTCCTGCAGCTTGCCGACGTTGGCGGGGGTGATCTGCTTCAGTGGCGAGTAGCGGTCACCGAATTCGGTGCGGCCATAGGCCTGCCAGTCGCCATCAGGCATGGCTGGCGCGGTGCTGGTGGTGTCGGCGGTCTCGCGACCCAGTTCGCCAAAGATTTCGCCCGGATGGGTGAACAGGCTGGCCAGGGCGGTGACGCCGGCCAGAATCACGGCCACGGACAGGCCGCCGGTGCCCATCGGCGCCGGGCCTGCGAGCAGCAGCGGGCGACGGAACCACGGCAGCAGCATCACGAAACCGAGGACAAACCACAGTGCCAGGCGCGGCACCAGTTGCCACCAGTCCAGACCGACTTCCCACAGCGCCCAGACGGTGCTGGCGAACAGCACGATGGCGTACAGGCCCAATGCTGCGCGACGACGCATCAGCATCAGAATGCCGGTCAGCGTGATGCCGATACCGGCCAGCAGGTAATACAGCGAGCCGCCGAGCGTACTCAGCTTGATTCCCCCGGCCAGCATGGCCAGGCCCATCAGCAGAAGCAGAATGCCGAGCAGGTTCGGCAGAAGACGGCTTCGACTCGAAGCACCTTCAGTGCTCATAGTGTGGTTCTCCGTGACGTTTCAAGTAGTCCCGCGCTGTAGTCACTGTAGATGACGATCGGGCGCGGGCATGGTTCAGATAAAAACTTGTCTAGCTATCGAATTTCATCTGCAGGCCTGAGCGGCCTGCATTGGGTCAGAACGACGACTGGATCTTGATCCCGCCGATCAGCGCGTCGTCGACCTTGTCCACACCGCCCGGATGGCGGATGTATTGCAGGTTCGGGCGCACGGTCAGCCAGTTGGTGACGTGCACGCCGTAATAGAGTTCGGCGCTGTATTCGGTGTCCTGTGGTGGCAGGAAGGACGGATCGTCGTAGTCGTAGACAGCGCGGGCCTGGTTGGTCGCTTCGGCGTTCTTGCGGTAGGCCGGGTTGACGTGGACGCGGGCCAGGGCGAAACCGATGTCGTCCTTGGCGCGGGCGTCGAACAGGCCTTTGTAGACCACGCCGGCCTGGACGTAGTTGTCGATGGCGTTGGTTTTCTTGTCGTGCATCGTGCCGTTGGCGAACACGCTCAGACCACGGGAATTGTCGCTGGCGACGCTGGTGATCTGCTGCTGCACGCCGAGCCACACGCCGTGTTTGCTCGAAGCGCTGCGATAGGCTTCGCCGCTCAGGGCAGCCGGCTGGCCGTTGCTGTCTTTATAGGCGTCGGAGGCCTTGGCGTTGCTGTAGTAGTAACCGGCGCGGTATTCGCCTGGCAGGCCGTTGAGCTTGGGCTTCCACACCAGTTCGATCGGCAGGATCGCGCCCTGGGTGCCGCTGCCGCTGAGCTTGAAGCCGTTACCGCGATCGAGGTTCGACGGGTTCTGCTCATAGGCGCCGACTTGTGCGTACAGCTCCGGCGTCAGGTGATATTTGACGCGCATTGCCCATTGGCTGACCGGCCAGTTGTACCAGATGCCGCCGACCCAGTTGCCGACTTGCGAGCCGCAGAACGCCAGGTTCTGGAAGTCGCACGGGAAGGTGTTGAAGTCTTCGCCTTCGCCGAAGCGGCCGACCTTGATATCGAGCTTCTGGTCGAAGAATTTCTGCTGGTACCACATCTGCGTCAGGCGGGTGGTCTGGCCACGGCCCCAGACTTCCTGGGCCGAGGTGAAGCCACCGACGCGCGGGTCGTTGATGCGGTCGTTGCTGATGTTGTTGCCGCTGCGCTTGGTCACGGTCAGCTGGAATTCAGCGTCGTTCCAGCCCAGCAGTTTTTGCAGGTCCAGATGAGTGCCGAGGCCCCATTGGTCGCTGTAGCGCGCGGTGCGATCGTGGTCGTAGCCGCCGTGCAGGTTGCTGCCCATTTCGCCGGTGTAGTCGAGCTTGAAGTCGATGCCTTTCGCCGAGAGTTCGCTGCGGGTGCCGTTCCAGTCACCAAGCATCCATGGTGATTCACTGTCGAAGGCCGGGGCGGCCTGGGTGCAGGTGGCGAGGCCAAGGGCGGTGCAGCCGCCGATCAGGCGCAGGGTTGAGATAGCGCTGTCTCGGGAGAACGGAAAATCGGGCATGAATTGGGTCTTTCTTGATCTTTTTTGGGGGATAAACTGGCCGCTACGATTTGACGCAGGCAGTGAAGCGGTTCAGCAGAAGGGCGGCAGGATAATGTCCTGTTACAAAAACACAAAGTGCTTTTGCAGACATGAACCCTTTCGGATTCGGTAACAGTGCGGCAATACGGCGCATTGCGGGCGTTGGCGCAGGCTGCGATCTTCTCCGGTTGGCCTACATTTAACCCAAGGCCTTCCACCCGCCCATGCCCTCGGCTAAGGTGCGCGGCTTCTGCATTTTCACTTCGCCCAAAGGCCCGGCATGAACGACCACAACCCCGATCCGCTGCACGGCGTGACCCTCGAACAGATCCTCAATGCGCTGGTGACCCATTACGAATGGTCGGGCCTGGCCGAGCGCATCGATATCCGTTGCTTCAAGAGCGATCCGACCATCAAGTCGAGCCTGACCTTTTTGCGCAAGACGCCTTGGGCGCGGGAGAAAGTCGAGCGTCTGTACGTGAAACTGATGCGCACCAAGCGACCACTCTGAGATGAACGCCGTATGGCGGCGACGCCTGATTACTTCGGCCGCGGTGCTGGGCTGGGCCGGGCTGGGGATTCAGCTGTACCTGATTTTCTTCGCCCGGCTGAGCGTCGGCGCCAGTCTGCTGGGCGGGCTGGTGAGTTTCTTCAGTTACTTCACCGTGCTCACCAATACCCTGGTGGCGGTGGTGCTGACCTGCGCGGTGACCGATCATGAATCCGCTGCACGACGCTGGTTTCTGCAGCCCTGGGTCAGTAGCGGGATTGCCGTGAGCATTGCGGTGGTGGGCCTGGCCTACAGCATTCTGCTGCGACATCTGTGGCACCCGCAGGGCTGGCAGTTTATCGCTGACGAATTGCTCCACGACGTGATGCCGCTGCTGTTTCTGGCTTATTGGTGGCTGTGTGTGCCGAAGGGCACTTTGCGTCTGAAGCACCTGCCGCTGTGGCTGATCTATCCGCTGGTGTACTTCGCCTATGCGCTGCTGCGCGGGCATTTGCTGGGGGCTTACGCCTATCCGTTCATTGACGTGGCGCTGCTGGGTTATCCACAGGTGTTCATCAATGCCGGGGGGATTCTGCTGGGGTTTGTGCTGATTGCGTTGCTGGTGATCGGGATTGATCGCTGGCAGGGGCGGCGCCTTTAGCAGCGCCGCCGCTCGTATTCACTCTTCTTCGGAGCCTTCGGCGCGCCAGTAACCGACCGCTTTGACGAACTTCTCGTCGAGTCCGTGCTCATCGAGCAGCACCCGACGGATCTGCCGCGAAACCTTGGTCTCGGTCGCCACCCACGCATACAGATTGCCCTTGGGCACCTGCAATTGTTTGACGGTCGTCAGCAGGTTGTCCTTGCCGCCCTCGCGCAGTACCCAGATCACATTGACCTGCGCCGCGCTTTCCAGGGTTTGCTGCTCCTTGCCGTTTTCCACTTCGATCACTACCAGCGCCTTGCGATTGGCCGCCAGGCCTTCGAGGCGGCGGGCGATGGCGGGCAGGGCGGTTTCGTCGCCGATCAGCAGGTAGCTGTCGAAAATGTCCGGCACGATCATCGAGCCACGCGGGCCGCCGATGTGCAGGAACTGCCCCGGTTTGGCCTGCTCGGCCCAGGTCGAGGCAGGGCCGTCGCCGTGCAGGACGAAATCGATGTCCAGCTCTAGCTTGTCGAGGTCGTAGCGGCGCGGAGTGTAGTCACGCATTTCGGGCATCGGCACATCGCTCTTGCCGGCGCCGAGCACCAGGGTTTCCAGTGCCGCGGCCTGTTCGGCGTTCTGCGGAAACAGCAGTTTGACGTGATCGTCGGTGCCGAGGCTGATGAAGCCTGCAAGCTCCGGCCCGCCGAGGGTGATGCGGCGCATGCGCGGAGTCAGGTCGACCACTCGCAGCACTTCCAGGCGGCGACGTTTGATTTCATGCATGACGCGGTGAATGGTTTGGGTATCGACTGCGGTCATTCGACTTTCTCCGGGGCAGATTGAACGGCGGGGCCGTCGACGATGGCTTTGGCGGTGTCATTGAGCAGGTCGCGTACGCGCAGGATTTCTTCCGGGCTCCAGCGTCCGTGGTGCATTTGCAGGGCATGACGCAGGTTGTGCACCGCTTCATGAATTTCCGGCGGCCGGTCGTGGCCGCGCAGCGAGCGCTTGCTGACGTCGATGCGCATCCGCACGCCGTCCAGCGCCACCGCCTGTTCGCTGAGGGATTGGCGGCCGGCATCGGTCACCGCGTAGCGCTTTTTGCCGCCCTCGGCATCGCCGGTGATCATTTCGCTTTCTTCGAGAAATGTCAGGGTCGGGTAGATCACGCCGGGGCTGGGGCTGTAGGCGCCGTCGAACATGGTTTCGATCTGGCGAATCAGGTCATAGCCGTGGCACGGCTGTTCGGCGATCAGGGCCAGCAACAGCAATTTCAGATCGCCCGGGGCGAATACCCGCGGGCCGCGACCGCCGCGCTCGCGGCCGTGGCGTTTTTCGAAGCCGTCACGGCTGTCGCCGTGGTCGCGGTGGGGGGAATGATGGTCTCTCATTTCAGTCTTCTCTCGTCGTGTTTAGATACAACTTAAGATATATCTTTACGGCTGGGCAAGAGCTTTTTGCCGCAGAGCTGACGAGTGGTCAGCGGTGAGCAAGGCGCGCTGACGGAGGAACCGCCCTACCTGGTTGATCGAGACAGGAATAACCGGAAAGTTAAAGCTATCACTCTATTAATACTTGAGCGTATATTCTAAAAAGATTAGAAAGTGCTGGCTGGTATTGTCGAAACTGCTGTAACGGTTTTTGTAAATAACTGTAGGTAGGGAATGCCTTACAGTTACTTTTGTATATTCTGATTTTTTGATGTTTTTTCTTTCATGTTGCGAGGTTGTTTAACTACAAGTTCGTGGGAAGTTGCCTGCTTACATTCTTGAGACAAGGGTTGATCATGCCCCGGCATTGAACTTCCATGTTTTCGGTACTTATCGACCGGTATGACGTGAACTTCAATGTTTCGATTCCCTTAAAAAGAAAACAGGTACTGACCGATGTTCAAGAAAATCGCAATCACCGCTTCTCTCGCTGCCCTGGCCCTGAGCTCGTCCGCGGTCTTTGCCGCCGGTGAAGCCCGTCACTCCATCAGCCTGATCGCCCACGTACCGACCAACGGTTTCTACGTGGTGCCGACCGACTCCGATCTGGTCAACAAGGATCAGGACATGAGCTTCCAGCCAAGCACCGGCAAGATGCGTGAAGTCAATGGTTTCTTCGACGTGCGCAATAACAACGGCTCGGTTCATGCCAGCCTGGAAAGCCAGCCAAAACTGATCGCCGGCAACACCGCCATCGACCTGCAAGTGCTGTTCAACAACAAGGAACTGACCCTGACCCCGCAAATGGTTGTGGGCGAGTCGGAATCCGACGTCAACTTCCGCGCACCCCTGAAGATCAGTGCCAAGGGCAGCAACTTCCAGCCGGGTGATTACACCGGTGTTGTCGCCATGACCTTCGACGCCGTGCCGCCGATCGGTGGTGGCAAGTAATCGGTTGATCCGCACTCAACGCAGCTTGCCAGAGTCGCGTTCCCCGGCGGGATAAACAGCCTTGTCTGTCCCGCCGGACTTCAACTTTTGTAAATCAGAGTACGAGTTCATGTTCCCGATGACACCCATCGCGGCTGCGCTTGCGCTGTTGTTTTGTGCCAGCGCAGCGGCCGCTTCCGAACCCGCCGGCACGACTCCGCGCAGTCTGTTGGCGCAGGCCAAAGGTTTGCCGGCGGATTTCGAAGAGCACTTTTTCGATGTGCCGCTGGCGGTGCGGGTCGAACTCGACCAGCAACCGCTGGGGGAGGCCATGGTGGTGTTGTCCCGTGATGATCGCGTGACCTTGCTGGAATTCACCGACACCAGCGAAAACCGCTACACCCCCGCCGAACGCGAAAAGTGGGCGGCCTATCTCAAGCCCGGCGTGCCGCTGGGCGCGTGTACCGGCTCCTGCCCTGATCAGGTGCTGGCGGTGCATTACAACCTGGAAAATTCGTTGCTCTCGATTCTCACCGAGAACGCCGAGCGTGACCTGGAAACCAAGCGTTTTCACGATCAACCCGAAGGCGGCAGCAGCGGCCTGATGGTGCGTAACCAGCTCAACCTCAATGGCGGCCAGGATCAGGATCTGGGCGGGCGTTTTGGCCTTGAAGCCAGCGGCAGCCTGGGCAACTGGAGCCAGACCGTCAACATGCAAATGGCTCGCCTCGGCGGCCCGGACGACAAGCTCTATCACGCCGTCCACGAGCTCTACACCCAGCGCGAACTGCAAGGCAATTTCTTTCGCCTGGGCTACTTCACCCCCAATTCCGAAGGGCTGACCCGCCAACCGCGCACGTTTGGCACCAGCCCTGATACCGCCGTCGGCGTGATGTACGGCAGCTCCGACAGCCTGGCTATCAACAACGCCGCGCCCAGCGTCTACCCGATCTACGTCACCGCCAATCGCCAAGGCTCGGTGGAGATCTGGCGCGATGGCCTGCTGATCAACACCCAATCGATACCCGCCGGTTTGCAGAGCCTCGACACCCGGCCGCTGCCCGGCGGTATTTACGAGGTGGAAGTACGGCTGATCGAAGACGGCCAGATCACGTCCAGCACCCAGGAGCTGGTGTACAAGCCCAGCAACTGGCGCAACCTCGACGAGCGCTGGCGCTACAACCTGTTTGCCGGCGAAGAAAAGAAACTGCTGAGCAACTGGGATCAACAATCCAGCGGCAGTCCTACCGCCGGTGCCTCGCTCAACTATCTGTTGCACCCGCGAGTCATCCTTGGCCTGTCGGCACGGCAGATCCGCGAAAAGCTGCAATACGGCACGTCCATCGACTGGACCCTGGCCAATCACATCAGCCTGTATGCCAACGTCTACAAGACCGAGGATCACGGCACCGGTCTGGATTTGCAGAGCCTGTACAACTACGGTTCCGGCAGCCTGGTGATCAGCCACAACCGCAGCTGGCTCGACACCACCGACCAGTACGAAACCCTGCCGGACGGCACCCGGGTGCGCCAGCGCAATGTGTTTATCGGCGAAACCAGCAACTCGTCGCTGGCGCTCAACCACCGGCTCAACAGTCGCAATTCGCTGAATGCACGGGTCTCCCACAGCGAGGGCAATGTTGAAGGCGTCGGCGTGGATCTGGGCTGGACCCGGCGCAGCGAGCTGTTCGGCAATGACGCCAACTGGCGTCTGTCCTTGTTCGACCGGCCGGGCAGTTTCAGTAGCGGCGACGCGCGTAACCGGGGGGTCGATTTGAGCCTCAACATGGCGCTGGGCGCCCCCGGCGAGCAGATCACCGGCAGCATCGGTTCGCGCACCGACCGCGATGGCGGCCGCGACAATAACGCCTCCATCGGCTGGCGCAAGGACCTCAAAGGCCACGTGCTGCAGAACGTCTCGGTCACCGCGCTGACCGACACCTACGGCATCGGTGCTTCGGGCCTGGCCAACTTTCGCACCGATACGGTCAACGGCGACGGCTTCATCCAGCGCTCGTCCTACAACGGCAATTTCACCGGCGGTCTTAACCTCGACAGCACACTGGTGGTCGGTGGTCAGCAGATGCTCATGACCAGCGAGTACGAAATGCGCGGGGCGGGGATGATCGTCGATGTCGAGTCGGATATCGAAGGTATTGCCTTGCGCGCCGACGACTTCAGCGGTGGCAGCGCCGCGCTGAAACCGGGGCGCAACTTCATCCCGATCACTGCCTATCAGAACAGCTCGGTGAGCTTCGACTTCGAGGGCAACAACGTGCCCGCCGCCACCATCGAACCGGCGCGCACCCGTTACCACCTGAACAAGGGCGGCGTGGACTACCGCAAGATCCGCGTGATGAAAACCCTGACCGTGCTCGGACGGCTGGTCAACGAACAGGGCCAGCCGCTCAAGGGGCATCACGTGATCAACCACGCCAGTCGTGGGGTCACCGAAGTCGACGGCTTCTTCTCGATGGAAATGAACGCCGGTTCGCCAACCCTCGAGGTGCGCCAGGATAACCGCCTGCTGTGCCAGTTCCGCCTCGACGCCGATCAGCATCGCAGCGAAAACAACGTGTTGATGATCGGGGATCTGCGTTGCACGCCGGACACCCTGGCCGATACAACCATTACCGATCAGAAGGCGGGCTGAGCGTGAAAAAGCTGACCAGATATTTGAGCTTGTTCGTTGCGCTGAGCCTGCCGCCGGTCGAAGCGGCAAATCAGGAAATCCGCGCGCTGTTTCAGCCGGATCCGACACAGCCAAGCAAGAACGTCTTCATCAACAAGACGCCGAACAGCGGTTATTGCGCAGATTACCCGGACGAGTGCGCCCATCAGGGCATGTTCAGTCTCCGGGTACCGATCCGCTTCTCGACGTTCACGCCTATGTTTTCGACCAATGGCGTGTGGGTGAAGGTGCCCGCGGATTGGCGAGTCGTGAATGTCATCAATCAGCAGACTCAGCAGACTCATCCGGTGGAGGTTCGGATCAGCGGGATCGGTTCGCGATATCGCTTGAGCAAGCCTGTCACCGAACTCACGGGTGAGCCAAACGAAGCGGAGGCGCATCGTAAATTGTGGGTGGGCAGTTCGTGGGTTTATGCCGCGCCTCCATGCGAATACAGCGGAGTCGGCTTTCCGGGCGCCACCACTTACCAGTTTTTCTGGAAGACCCCCGTGCTGGGCAGCTGTAACAAGGTGGCACTCTTCGACATCGGGCATATGGAATTCGAGTATCTCGATATCGCCTACGAATTGCGTACTCCCAATCCGTTGAGCATGGCGACCGGTGTGTACACCGGTTCACTGCCCTACAGCGTCGGTCCCGGCAGCGCGGATTTCAACATGGGTCCTTTCTTTCGGGCGGATGACGCCAACCTGACTCTGGATTTTGTGCTTGATGTGCAGCACGAACTGAAAGTCAGCCTGCCACCGGGCGGCGACAAGGTCACCATGGAGCCGCCCGGCGGCTGGCGCAGCTGGATCGAAACGGGGCGTATGCCCACCGATATCTATCGCGATCAACTGTTTCACATATCGGCCTCGTCGCGCTTCAAGGTGATGATGATCTGTAACTCACTGGGTGGGTCTGAATGCGGCATTGGCAACAATGAAGTGGGCTTCTCCAAGTTTGAGGTCAGGCTCACGCTACCCGCAGGCATCGTCGGTCCGGGTAACAGTGACGGCTGGTCCGGAACGTTGATGCACAACACCTGGCTCGGTCCGTTCGAGCCCACCCGCTACGTCGATCGCAAACCCGGCAACCTGCGCTTTCAGATTCCGCGGCGCTGGATCGAATCCCTGCTCAAGCCCGGCATGAACGGCACGCTTTGGGGCAACGTCACCGTCATTTTCGACTCGGAAGTATGAAACTCCGGGGCAGGTCATTTTTCATTTTCATGAGGTTGAGTTCCATGACTCGAATGTTTTTGCTGTTGCTGTCCGGGATGTTCTGCATGACGGCCCATGGCGGGCCACAGATCAATGTCGGCACGGTGTACGACTATCTCGACGGCGACAAAAGTACCTATCTCAAACGGGTCTTCAACAGCGGTGACAGCACCGCGTTCGTCAAGATCAACGTGCTGGAAATCGTTTATGACGCCGATGGCAAGCCGCAGGAAATTCCCGTCGCCAATGCGGATGACGGCGCTTCGCGCAATGGCGTGATGGCCAGCCCGGCGCGTTTGATCGTACCGGCGCAGGGCGTTCAGGGCACGCGCTTGCTGTACATGGGAGAGCGGGATCGCGAGCGCTATTTCCGGGTGCGCTTCGTGCCGGTGGTGCCGGAAAAGGAAGATGAGTTCGTGGTGTCCCAGGATGAACGCGAAGACTACAAAAAGTCGCTGTCGGCCGGGGTCAACGTCATGACGGGCTTCGGCATCGTGTTCTTCGTGCGGCCCAAAGATGCGCGTTTCGCCACGGTGATCAACGACAGCCCGGAGCGTTACGAGATCCGCAACAACGGTAATACGGTGATGGTGGTCGACGAGTTCAAGAACTGTTCGCTGAGCGATGAAAGCGATTGCGGCGCGACTACCAAACATCACGTCATGGCTGGCAAGAGCTTCGCTTTCGACAAGGAAGCCGGTCGCGAATACCGCTTCAAACTGGTTGAAGGCGATAACAAGAAAGACCTCAGGGTGGCACGCCGCTAAGGCCTGCACCAATGACGCGCCAGGTATCGATCATGAACAAGCAATGCGCCATTGCCGCGCTGATGGCTTTAACCGCACTGACAAGTGTCCCGGGCTGGGCGGCTCGGGAGGAGTTGAACTTCGAGGTGTTTCTGACCATCCCCAGTCGCGCCTTTTACATCATTCCGGCAGAGTCCGACTGGATTCACCGCCCGCAGCGGTTGCTCTGGGACTACAACACATCGACCTTGCGTGGCTTGCGCAAGTCGTTCGACGTGCGCCACGACAGCAGTGCCATCGAAGCGCGTCTGGAACGTACGGGCTCGATGTCCAACGGCCGGACGGGCGAGGAGATTCTGTTGCATGTGAAATTCAACGGTGTGGTGTTGAGTCAGGACACCCGCCCGCGTGAAGTGCTGTCCCAGGCCGAGGCGGCAGCGGGCAAGCGGGTTTTGCTGGAAATCGACCCGATCAAACCGCTCGGCGGATTCAAACCGGGGGAGTACGACGGCACGGTGATGTTGTTGTTCAACGCCCGGGCACCGGGAAGTTGATCGCGCACCGTCATCCACGCAGAGGTTCCTGAGATGATCAAGCAAGTCGCTATCGCGCTGTGCCTGGGCCTGCCGGCGTCGGTTCATCCGGCAGTGTTCGCCGCCCAGGAAAAACATACTTTCGAGGTGTCGGTAGACATCCCGACCCTGGGTTTCTACGTGATTCCCAGCGAAGCCGACTGGATTCATCGCGAGCAGACCCTGCCATGGGATATCCACAGCTCGACGTTGCTCGGGTTGCGCAAGAGCTTCGATGTGAAAACCGACGGCAGTGCCATTGAAGCGCGGCTCGAGAGTTTCCCTTACCTGACCGCCGGTGGCGATTCACGCGACAACATCGTGTTGCATGTCAGTTTCAACGGCAAGGATCTCACTCAGGACCCGACGCCCCGGGAGGTGGTGTCGGCCGAGGAAGCAATGGCGGGCAGTCGCGTGCAACTGGAAATCGTCCCCCGCGAGCAACCGGGCGGCTACAAGCCGGGTGAATACAACGGCACCGTCAATATCGTGTTCAACGTGGCGGCGCCGACAGGATGAACAGCGCACGCCGGACAAGGACAACCGACCTGACAGGCAAGGAAACAGCCAATGGTTTCAGCTGTACGCAAGTGCTCAAGGATCAGTGCGTTTTGCTTTTGCGGGAGTATTTTTTCCGCGCCAGCGCTGGCAATCACTCAGGAGATTCGCGCCACCTACGTTCCCGATCCCGCCAACCCGCAGAGCAACGCATTCATCAACCAGACGCCGCAGAGCGGCTACTGCGGCCAATACCCCAATGACTGCCGACGCTACAACCTGATGGGGGTTTCGCTGCCGCTGCGCTTCACCTCGGTGCAGGCCATTCGGCCGGAAAGCGCCGAGCGCGATGGCGCGATGTTCAGGATGCCGGCGCAGTGGCGTGGCCTGACGGTGCGCAATATCGTCACCGGTGAAGCCGAGACGGTAGAGGTGCGGATCGGCGGATTTGGCTCGCGTTATGTCCTTAGCGATACGGCAAGTAACCTGACCGGTGTCTCGGGCGAATATGAGTCACATAACGCGCTTTGGGTCGGGAGGGGGTGGGGCTGGGCGCCCAGACCTTGTGAAGACGGGGCAATGGCCTCATACGGACCGGAGTTTTACCGGTTTTTCTGGTTCACGCCGTCCGACGTCGTGTGCAGCAAACCGTCCGCGTTCGAAATCCCGTGGATGACTTACGATTATCTCGACGTGGCCTATGAACTTCGCACACCGAACCCGCTGGGCATGTCGGCGGGAATTTTCGCCGGTGAGCTCACCTATGGTGTGGGTCCAGGTCAGGACATCGATGCCGGCAACAACCTGTTGCCTGATACCTCCAGCCTGACTTTCCGGATTCTTCTCGACGTGCAACATGTGCTGAAGGTCGATATCCCGCCCGGCGGCAACAGAATTGCGCTGGTACCCCAGGGCGGCTGGCAAGCCTGGCTGCAGCAGGGCAGTAAACCGACCCGGTTGTTTCGCGACCAGACCTTCAATATTTCGGCGTCCTCACGCTTCAAGATGTACTTCGAATGCGAGTACGCCGCCGTCGCCTCCTGCGCATTGCGCGACACGGTCAGCGGAGCGACCGACGCGCAGGTTTTCCTGAGCGTCAGCCTGCCCGACAGCATTGCCGACATGGCGGGCCACCCGGTCAAACGCCGTCCATTGAGCAACAGTCCCGATGCCATGGCGTTCCAGCCGACCCGTTTCATGCAACGCGCGCCGGCCACGTTGCACTTCGAGATTCCGGGTGCCCATGTCGAACAGATGCTCCAGCCCGGGAAAGGCAAACGCTACGTCGGCAACGTCACGGTGATCTGGGATTCGGAGGTCTAGAACGTTGCAATGCCCTGAAGGTTTACCTTCAGGGCACCGTACTCAGATCCCGGCCCGGCTCATGGCTTCGCGGGTGAGCTGTCGGCTCAACTGTTTTTCCTGGTAGCCGATGTCACGCAGCAATCGCTCATAGGTGGCATCGCTCATGGCTTGCCCGGTGAGCACTTCCTTGTGTGGCACCGACAGTCTGTCGGCCAGATCCGTGAGGTTCTTTTTGAGAACTGCACGTTGTGCCGACGGCAGGTCAGCCGCTTGCACCCACTGTGTCTGGGCTGTTCGCAAGTCATCCAGCCAGTCGAATTTTTCCAGGTGCATGCGCTTGTTGGATTCGATTTCGCCCGGCCAGTTGTCGCGCAGATAGCGTTCCCAGAACGGCTGTTCAATCATCTGGTTGACCAGTCCGTCGCCTGCCTCGCGTTC
The DNA here is from genome assembly GCF_059423925.1 of Pseudomonas sp. GW458-11-26-14-LB4. Taxonomy (NCBI): domain Bacteria; kingdom Pseudomonadati; phylum Pseudomonadota; class Gammaproteobacteria; order Pseudomonadales; family Pseudomonadaceae; genus Pseudomonas; species Pseudomonas sp. GW458-11-26-14-LB4. The sequence continues at coordinate 293,608 of NZ_JBWKYU010000005.1, read as the reverse complement.
GAGCACGGTATCGCGAGCGGTGGTGATCGTCTGGTTATCGACGCCGGCGGTGGGGCGAAACATCATGTCTTCAGACTGCCAGGGCAAGTCGAGACTTTTCGCCAGTCCGGTTTCATAGGCCAGGTGCACTTCGACTTCATCGGGATTGCCTCCGCGAGTGCGAATGTCGGCGCGGGCGATTTCGCCTACCTGATCAAGTCGCGATGCGCTTTTGGCCAGCGTCACCAGTTTGCGTTCAAGCTCTGCCCGGTTGGTCGAGTATGAGTAGGCTTCAGAGGCCAGTGTCTTGACCCCCATGTTGTTGAACAGCTGTGCGCCGGCGTCAGCGCAGCCTTCGGGATCGGTCGACATCAGGAACAGCTCTTCGCGCAATGGCGTGTCGATGTCCATGGCGCCGATCATCCGCCACACGCGGTCGGTCAGTTGATCATTGGCTTTGCCACCCGCTGTGTAGTCGGCCGAGTGGGTAAGATCTTCGATGATCGTGAAGAAACCGTCGGAATTCGGCTCCTCGGCGAGCTCGTGCCAGGCTTCGGGCCGATAGGTGCCAACGCCGGCCGTTTCATTGCGCAACGAGGTATCGACGAAAACGGGCCAGCGTTCCAGCAGATCTTCCGCCGCCCGGGAATAAGTCATGCGCGAAGGGATGCCGACAGATGTCCTGTATTGCTCGTACCTGACACGCACCGCGTCAGAGAGTCTGTCGGCATAGACGCGGCTGCGGGCAATCAACCGTGCGCTGTCGGAGCCCAGCGGTACATTCGGGATGCGCTTGAGCGAGTTGGCGCCCAGATCAAGAAAAAAGCCGCGTGGCCGGGGCTTGTCGAACAAGCCCGATGGCCAGCCTTCGAGGCCGGTGTCGATCAGGCTCAGCACCTTGAGTCGGGGCATGCGCTCGACATTCGGCGCAATGCCCAGTGGATTGTGATCGAGCCTGAGGGTTTCCATGCGCGTCATGTTGCGCAGTTGTTCGGCGGTGCTCGGGGTCAGTTGAATCTGGTTGTCGTTAAGGCGCAGGGTCTCCAGTTGCTGCATCTGGCCGATGGTGTCCGGCAGAGAACTCAGCCCACAGTTTCTGGCACTTAATTGGCGGATATGCCGCAAGTCCTTCAGCAGACCATTCGGTCTGGTGGAGAACGTCGAGCCGTCCAGATTCACTGTCGTGATCTGTTCGAACCAGGATTTGAGTTCTTCCGGCAGTTGTCGCCACCAACGCTCGATATCCTTGGGCAGCCATTCGCTGGACAGGTCCAGCCGATAACCTTCCTGCATGCTGAGACTGCGCTCGCCGAATACTTCGGACTTGCGTTCGAAACACTCCAGCAGACGATCGGCGAGAAACTGTCCGCCGTTCCGTTGATAGTCCCAGTAAGTGCGCGGGATAGTGCTGTCCGGACTTTCAGGATCCCACTCGGTCAGATAGCGCTGACGCCAGGTTTCCAGTGTCTGCCTGAGCCGTTGAAGCTGCTGTTCCAGCAGTTTGATCTGTGAGTGGGGATCACCGTTCGCTTGCAGGGAACGGGTGAAGGCGAGTGCTTCGGCCTGATCGAAATGCGGATAGAGGTTTGCGACTTTCTCCTCTACGCTCAGTGCCGTTTTCGAGTGCCCCGGCCCGCGCAGCAGCAGCTCGGTTTGCAGAGGAACCCGAGGGCGGATGGGCGGCCGTGCGAGCAATGTCCTTCGTTCGGCAGGACGTTCGCTAATGACTTGCACCCACTGTTTGAGCGATTGCCCCTGGCCGAGGCGGTAGCCCAACGCGGCCCGCTTGTCGGCGGGCACGGCCAGCAGAATGGCTTCATACAGATCTGCAGGCGGATGCAGACTGTTGTCCCGGTCATCGCGCACTTCATAGCGGCCACGCTGATCCCTGACCAGTACGCGCACGGTACTGGCCTTTTCGTTGCCGACACTGCAGCGAAGCGCGCCGTCATGAAAAAGCTCACGTACTTCAATGCGCAGATCAGCGAAGGCATCGGTGCGTTGCCTCAGGGCGCCAAGAATCAATCGCTCGGTATCGGGCAATCGTAATGCCGGCTCATACAATCCTTCAGTGGCACGCGCCGCGCTGACTTCAAAAGCACTTTCCCGGGCCTGGTCTTTCAGGCGCAGCGGTATCCGTCGTTCTTCGCGGATGATGGTCTGCTCGGCCGGTGTCGCGTCCTTCAGCAGCGCCTCGGCAACCCGGGAGGGCAGCTGTGGAAACTGTTGTTGCAGCAAGTGAACCTGGGCATCGCCAAGGTGATCATTGGCTTGATATTGATAGTTGAAAATTTCCGGGGTGCGCGTCTCCACTGCATCCGCCAGTTGGTTGCGCAGTGTCTGAGCCCGTTGCGCTCTGGGGTAGCTGCCGCCGAGCAACGACTGCATCTCGGCGTCGTCGAGAAAATCCGTCAGCCGCTCCGGCAGCCTGCCAGCCAACAGGTCAGGCATGCCAATGCTCAGCGTCTGTCCGGCTGTCGCTTGCGGGTTGCCGTACAGGTGAAAATTTCCGTTCGAGTCAGCGCTTTCAAAAACCTTCAACGCTTTGTCGGCAGGCCAGCCTGGCATGTCCGGGACCATTCGGCTGAACCAATAGGCGGTCGGGGCCAGTGGTTGTCCGGAGCGAATCAACTGGCCGACGTTGCGGGTTTCGTCCCACGTCCGAAAACGAGTCAGGGTATCGGCCAGCAGTGCCGGTGGCGGCGCGTTGTCCATATACATCCGGCGCAGTGATTCTGGCGAGGTGCCGCTGATGCTGCGCAGGTGTTCCAGTTCGGTGTCGCTGTAGCCGTCCACGCTGTGACCCAACCGGCGCATCAGAATCGAACCGTCCCAGTCCTGTGGTTTTTCCCCCTCGTGTACCCACGCGCCCTGTTCGTTGTGGCGCAATTGCGGCGCGTACGCCTGCGGGCGAGTGGGATGCTGGACGCGATGGCGGCCGTTGCTGCGATCGAATTTCACTGCGTAATGCCGACCGTCGAGAGGCAGCAAGGTTTTGCCCGCAAATCGATACAGCCCGGATGCAGAAGGTTTCGCTGCCGGCGGTGGAACAGTGTCTGTTTGCGCGTATGGCGTGAGGTCGGTGTGCCACAAGCGGATTTTTTCGTCGTGTCCCGTCACCGGTTTCATGCCTTCGACCAGTGGCGAGAGTTTCAGAATTTTTTTGGCGGCCAGGCCCCCGACGACAAATGCCGCCAGTTGCACCACATCGATGACGATACCTACGACATGCTCCGCCGCTTCGACCCAGTTTCTGTAACCAAGATCCACTGCGCTTTCGATGACTTCATTGGTCAACTGGAACGCCGTGTAGACCAGCATCGCAACGCCCAGATACGGCACGAACGGCATCAAGACGAACAACGACACGTTGAGAATGTCGCCGGCAATCTTCAGGACATTCTCCCACCAGGCCCAGCGTGCCTTGTCGTCGGCGTCGGCGGTCGCCACTGCAATCACGCGTGCGTCGTTGAGAATCTTGTTGAGTCGCTGCTCGAAGAGGTACTTCCACAGCGGCGAGCGGATCGGCGGTGCGCTGAATTGCAGTTGCGGTTTCTCCACCGGTGTTTCCCGCCATGATGGACGCGAATCGCCCGCTTCTTGCGGATACCATTTTACGTAGCTCAGACGTTGTTCGAGCCCGGCAAAAAAATGCCCACGCTGTTCATGATCGACAAACTGGCTGAAAAACTGCCGGTAGCTGAGCCCGGAGGAGGGTGATGTCGCATTGGCCCGAAGTTGCCGGGTCAGCTCTTGCATGAAGTCCAGGGTCGAGGCGTATTCCTTGAGCGGGTGATCCGGGTCGTGGGGAACATAGGCAATCATTTTCGGTGAGTGAGGCGCCTGTTCCGGATCCGGCCGAATGATCAGGATGCCGGTGAAAGTCAGATCCATCATGCCCAGGTCGCAAACCAGCATCGGCTGGCCGTCCAGTGTGAGAGTCTGACGGCCAAGCAACACTTCGCGGATCAGCGCATGGGCACTGTGACCGATGTCCTTTTTGAGCCGCGCCATCTGCGCAGCGGCCTTGAGCGTCGCTTTTTGGCTTTGCTCGACCCGTGTGCGCAGGTACGTTTCTGCTACCGGTTCCTTGTCCAGCAGGACTGTTTCGAGATGGCGCCTGTAGCGCGCACCAAGGTCCAGTTCCCGGCACAACGTCTGAAACTGACTCACGCTGATTGTCCGGTTGATCGGCGAGGAGTCGAACAAGTCGCGTGCGACGTCGGTTTTGGTAATGAAAGTCGAATAGTTTTGATAGTGCTCGTCGTGTGCGAAGTTATGCAATGCCGCATCAAGCATCGAAACCGTTCTGGCTTTGGAGGCTTTGTTGAAGTTATGGACGTACCAGGGCGTCTGAGCCGAAGCGTATAGCCTCAGATAGGTATTCTTGACGTCGACATCGATCTGGAACTGTTCGAGCAGCCTGGCCTTGAGCAAGGGCTCGGCGAAAGCGTAGATATCCTGAAGACGCCCGAGCAGGCGGTCGATTCGGTTCTGTGCACCCCACGCCCGACGGTTATCGGCCGACATGCGTTCCAGCTCGCCGGCCGACGCATCGGTCATCCAGGATTCAAGCTGGAGGGGCGTATTGCCTAGCGCATGGGCACGGTGTAACTGCATATCGCTGAAGACCGGATCGATACGCGATTTAATTAAGTCGTAATGTTGCCCTTTATATGTGGATGTTGCAGTCATTGTGCAGGCCTTGAATAAGTAAAGAATTCTCAGCCTAACGTCCAATGAGCGGATTAATTAGTTTAAAAGCCTGTTGCCGAAGTGTCGGGTTAATGTCTGATTTATTGAATATTGGAATGCATAAAACACATAACTATTACCCTTCACAGGTTCAGTTAGTGGTCGATGCCACAGTCGCTGTTTGCGGCGCCAGACACTGCGAATCACTGCCCGGTTGCAGATATGGCATCAGAATCGGTGCCATCCCCTTGAGAACCTGCACCGGCAGGGCAGAAGTGAACTTGAAGTTCTCCGCCGAGCGCCCCGGCACGAACGCGGTGAGCGTGCCGAAATGGTGGTCACCGATGTAAAACACGAAGGTGGCCGTACGGTTGATCGATTTCGAGCTGAGAATCCGCCCGCCGGAGCCGATCGCCTCGATCCGGTTGTCGCCGGTGCCGGTCTTGCCGCCCATGACCAGCGGTGTTCCATCGTTCAATTTGAAACTGCCGGAAACACGTTTGGCGGTCCCCGAGTCCACCACTTGCGATAACGCTTCGCGCATCGCCGTGGCGACTTCGGACGGCATCACCCGTTTGCCGACGTGAGGGTCATTGACCAGTTTCGTTTCGTAAGGCGTGCCGGCGGCAAAGTGCAGGCTGTCGATGCGCAGGGTCGGCATACGCACGCCGTCGTTGAGAATGGTGCCGATCAACTCGGCCAGCGCAGCGGGGCGGTCGCCGGAGCTGCCGATGGCGGTGGCCAGCGACGGCACCAGGTGATCGAACGGATAGCCGACTTTCTGCCAGCGCTGATGGATCTCGAGGAACGCTTCGATCTCCAGCATCGTGCGGATCCGGCTGTCACGGGCGCCCTTGTGCTTGCTCTTGAACAGCCAGCTGTAGACTTCCTGACGCTCGAACTGGCTGGCCTTGACGATGTCCTTGAAGGTCGCGTCGGGATGGTTGAGCAGGTAGCCGATCATCCACAGGTCCAGTGGGTGAACCTTGGCGATGAAACCCTGATCCGGCAGGTCGTAGGTGCCGGGACCGTAGGCCAGGTAGAGCCGTTCCAGGCGTTCGTCGGTGAGTTTTTCGGTGATCTTCACGCCCTTGAGGTGCGAGCGCACAAAGGTGTTGAAGTCTTCCTGGCTGGCGTTGGGCAGCAGGTAACGGTGCACGGCGGCCATGCGGATCGGCGTCGGGCGCATGCTGTCGAGGAAGGTGTCGAGCCGGGCCTGGGTGTCCTTGTTGCGGTACTTCTTCCAGAACTTGAGCAGGAACGAAGTACCTTCGCGGTCGGCGAACGAGGCGAGGTATTCCTGACGGCGCGGGTCGCGATCGTCCTTGAGCAGCTCGGCGCTGTTGTTGGGACCGGAGTAGGTGGTGTAGCGCACCAGATCGCGCATCAGGCGAATGAACGGCAGGTTGATCGACTCACGCAGGGCATCGCGCAGGGTCGGCAGGCGGCCGTTGTCTTCCTTGCGAAAGTTATGGAACACATGCAAGCCGCCACCGGTGAAAAACGCCTCGCCGGGGCTGGCCGAATATTTGCGGTCGAGGGCGGCACCGAGCATTTTCGACAGGTCGTGATCCTTGTTCTGGATCAGGTAATCGATCACCCACTGGCTCAGGCGATCCTGATCCGGCACCTCGACTTTCTTCAGTTCCGGCACGGTCATGGCGCCGTATTTGTCATGCAGCTCCGCGATGATTTGCAGGTAGGTGGTCAGCACTCGCATCTTGGCCGTGGAGCCCAGTTCCAGTTTGCTGCCTTCGTTGATGTCGAACGGCTGGTCGGTGCTGTCGGTCTGCACCCGCACACGTGAACCGTCCGGGGTCAGTTCGAACAGGGTGAAGCTGTAACGCACCTGGGTGGTGCTGGTGGGCGTCAGCAGGCGTTCGCCCATCAGGCCGACTTCGGTGGCGTAGGCCGGGTCGGCGAGTTTTTTCAGGTAGGCGGTAGCCTGAGTTTGCAGCTCGCCTTGCAAGGTGCTGGTAGCAGACAGATCAAGACGGTCGAGGTCGTACAGCGGACGGTTGAGCATCGATGCCAACCGGCTGCGGGCGACACTGATGCCCTTGTTGGTTTCGATCGGCTGGATCGTCGGCTGGGTCTGCCAATCGCGATAGCTGATGGTGCTGGCCAGCGCGGCATCGGCCAGGGCCGCGTCGATCACGCCGTTCTGCTTGAGCAGGCGCAAGTGGCTGTTGGTCAGTTCGACCAGTTCTTCACGGCCCTTGGTCAGGTAATGCGAAGGACGGCGCTGGGCGATCATCAGCGAGAGCATTTCGCGCAGGGCCAGACCTTTGTCCGCCATGGACTGCGGATCGGTCGCTGAGCTGGATAGTTTGCGGTTGGCCTCGTTGAAATCGGCGCCATACCAGACCCGCAGACCCTCGGCCATGCCGTGCACTTCGCCATGCCCCGGCACTGCCGACAGCGGCACGCTGTTCAGGTAATCGCGAATGATGTTCTGTCGCGCCGGCAAGGTGTCCGGGCCGCCCTGATAGGCGCGCACGCTGGCGGAAATCATCTGGCGGATCTTCTCCGCACCGGACACCGTCAGGCCATCGGGTGAATGGCGGTATTTCTCAAGCTGGGTGGCCAGGGTACTGCCGCCGGCCGACTGCCCTGGCAAGTGCAGCAACTTGGCAACCTGCGACCACGCGGCCATGCCGAAGCGCGGCCAGTCCACCGCCGGGTTGGCCAGCGGTTGCCTGGGGTCGAGCAGGAAGCGGTTTTCGATGAACAGCAGGCTGTTGACCACCACCGGCGGGATCGAGTCGAAGCTTGCGTACAGCTGCTGCGGATAGTTGTACTGATACAGCGGCGCGGCGCGGCAATCGGTGATCGACAGCCCGGCCTGGATCTTTTCGGAGTAGGGCACGAACAGGCCCTTGTCGGTGTAGTTGAGCAGGGCCGGGGAGAAGCGCGTCTGCTCGGTGATGACGTAGTTGCGCTTGATCAGCCGCGGCAGGAATTCGTCCAGCGAGCTGTAGCCCAGACGCAGGTCGAATGGCCCGTTGCCCGGATAGCGGATCGCTTCGCTGGGCCCCGGTTGCAATTCGTACTTGAGTTTGGCGGCGTACTGGCTGACCTCCCGGGACTGAAAACGCGAGGTGCGCATTTCCTTCATCGCAGCCAGGCCCACGACAATCGCAATGATCACCAACAGGAGCCAGAAAGCCTTCCACCCATGCCGGTTACGACGGGGTTTTTCAGGTACAGGCGCTTCATCCACACGTTCAGTCGGAACCACTTTTTCACTCGAATCGGTTTGCCACAAAGCGCCCATAGTCGATTGATCCATTCACGCAGATTGATCGGACTTGACTGAAGCTTAGTCGGTGGTTGGCGTCGGTGAAAAAATTGTGAAGAACGGTGGCCGGCTTCATCTGAACAAATCTTCAAACCCGGTTGCGGCATGACGTTGCACCATTGCTGTGCAATACTCGGCGCCCATTTGCGCGGTGAATAATCCTCGAAATGCAGGATGGTTTGTCTCGTAAACCTGTGAATTGACGAGGTTTACGTCTGAATCAGATGCCTTATAGAGTGAAAAAACCTGTCGCAAGCTTTTTATACTGCACGCCCCGCTGATCCCGCAGGTTGCTTCTGCGGGACGGTTCTGCCCACGAAGCAGGGCCGGTATTTACCCAGGCGCAGGCTTATCGGCCGACGCTTGAACACTCGGTGGTCACATCCAATAACAAGACGAGGAAGTCCCCCATGCCAGTCGGCAATCACCCGCCCCATGGCGAAACCGCTCAAGGCGGTCCGCTCAAACGCGAACTCGGTGAACGGCATATTCGCCTGATGGCGCTCGGCGCCTGCATCGGTGTCGGTCTGTTTCTCGGTTCGGCCAAGGCCATCGAAATGGCCGGCCCGGCGATCATGCTGTCTTACATCATCGGCGGTCTGGCGATCCTGGTGATCATGCGCGCCCTCGGCGAAATGGCCGTACACAACCCGGTCGCCGGCTCCTTCAGCCGTTACGCACAGGATTACCTCGGCCCGCTGGCGGGCTTTCTGACCGGCTGGAACTACTGGTTCCTGTGGCTGGTGACCTGCGTCGCCGAAATCACCGCGGTGGCGGTGTACATGGGCATCTGGTTCCCCGATGTCCCGCGCTGGATCTGGGCGCTGGCGGCGCTGGTCAGCATGGGCTCGATCAACCTGATCGCGGTGAAGGCCTTCGGTGAATTCGAGTTCTGGTTCGCCCTGATCAAGATCGTCACCATCATTGCCATGGTGCTTGGCGGCATCGGCATCATTGCTTTCGGTTTCGGCAACGACGGCGTGGCGCTGGGGATTTCCAACCTGTGGGCCCACGGCGGCTTCATGCCCAACGGCGTGACGGGCGTGTTGATGTCGCTGCAGATGGTGATGTTCGCCTACCTCGGCGTGGAAATGATCGGCCTGACCGCCGGTGAAGCGAAGAACCCGCAGAAGACCATCCCGAATGCGATCGGCTCGGTGTTCTGGCGGATCCTGCTGTTCTACGTCGGCGCGCTGTTCGTGATCCTGTCGATCTACCCGTGGAATGAAATCGGCACCCAGGGCAGTCCGTTCGTGATGACCTTTGAACGTCTGGGCATCAAGACCGCCGCCGGCATCATCAACTTCGTGGTGATTACCGCAGCGCTGTCGTCGTGCAATGGCGGCATCTTCAGCACCGGACGCATGCTCTACAGCCTGGCGCAGAACGGCCAGGCGCCGGCCGGTTTCGCTCGCACCTCGAGCAACGGTGTACCGCGTCGCGCATTGCTGCTGTCGATCTTCGCGCTGCTGCTGGGCGTGCTGCTCAACTATCTGGTGCCTGAAAAAGTCTTCGTCTGGGTGACCTCGATTGCCACCTTCGGCGCGATCTGGACCTGGGTGATGATCCTGCTGGCCCAGCTGAAATTCCGCAAAGGCCTGAGCGCCACTGAACGGGCCGGCCTGAAGTACAAGATGTGGCTGTTCCCGATCAGCTCGTATCTTGCGCTGGCGTTCCTGGTGCTGGTAGTCGGTCTGATGGCGTACTTCCCGGACACTCGCGTGGCACTTTATGTAGGCCCGGCGTTCCTGGTGCTGCTGACCGTTTTGTTCTACGTGTTCAAGCTGCAACCAAGCGATGCGTCCCAGGGCGCGGTGCGTTCGGCTTCGTAATTCGTTGTTGCTGAAACTCGAAAGCCCCGGTCGAAAGTCCGGGGCTTTTTCGTCGGTGCGAGGTTGATGCCGCTGGTCTGAAATCAGCGCAAAAAACGACTTCTGATCCAGAGTCATGTTCGAAGGTTTAGCTACGTTGTTTCCAGCGCAGCCGTGAACAGAGGCGCAGGTATGAGGATGAGCGATTTTCTCGTACGAGAACTCGGCCGCCGTCAGGTCGTGCTGTTCTTCCTGCTCGCCACGCTGCTGTACATCCTGCCGCTGATTCTTGCCGACTTCCCCTACATCGACGATAACTGGCGCACGCTGGCCGCCGGCAACGCTTGGGCCGGGCAGGGGCGGTTGTTCATGGACTGGTTGTATCAGGCGCTGACCTTCACCGACGCTGCGCCGAATATTTTTCCTCTGCCGCTGTTGCTTGCCGCCGTAGCGATGTCGTTCGCTTTGACCCGGCTGACCTTCCACTATTTTCCCGAACCGACGCTGGCCTGTTGTCTGGTGCCGTTGCCGCTCTGGTACAACCCGTTTCTGTTGCAGAACCTGTCCTATCAATACGACGGGGCCGGCATGGCCCTGAGTCTGGTCGCGGTGATTTACGCGATCACGTTTTGCGGCGCTTCGCGCATTCAGCGATGGCTGGTGCCGTCGGCGTTGCTGGCGCTGGCGATCGGGTTGTATCAGATCAGCCTCAATGTGTTTCTCGGGCTGTGTTGCCTTGAATTGCTCAGGAATGTTCACGGGCGAATGCCGTGGTCAGCGCTCTGGTGCCAGTCAGGCTGGAGGCTGGCGCAGCTGCTGCTGGCGGTGTCGATCTACAGCGTCACGGCCTATCCGTTCACGGACCACGGGCGCACGCAGTTGCTGAATGCGAGCGCTGATCCGTTGCTGCAGATCGGCATCAATATCGGTCGGGTGATAGAGAAAGTTGCGCTGCTGTTTCACGGCGGCTACACGGCGATTTTTATTGTGCTGGTGCTGTGCGCCGTGTTCGGCGCCGTGCAGTTGGGGCGGCAGATTCGCGAGCGCAACATGTCCCGCGCCAAGGGTTTGCTCTTGAGCTTCAGCTGTCTGCTGGCGTTGCCGTTGATTGTGCTGCTGGTGCCGGGCATGACGCTGCTGTTTCGCGACTTCAACGAAGGCGCGCGCACCCTGATGGGATTCGGTGTGCTGCTGATGTTGCTGTTCTATCTGGCCTGGCTGGGGTTGATGCCGCTGCATCAACGGTTGCCTTTGGTGTTGGCGATTCCGCTTCTGGCCATGCTGTCGTTGTCCTTCGCTTATGGCCGGGCGCTGACGATGGAGAAAGCCTTCGCCAGCAATGCGCTCTATAGCCTGAGCCACGACATCTCGTCCCATCGCGAACTGCGCGAAGCCAAACGGATTTATATCTCGGTGACGTACTCCGACCGCTGGCTGGCGGGGGCGGTGGGTACGTTCAAACAGTTGCCGGTGCTGCACTACCTGCTGAACATCGACTACTTCATGCTCGCCGAAAACCTGCCCTCGGCCGGCATCACCAACGTGGTCGCCGAGCGCGAACGGCGCAACGCGACCCACGTCGGTCTGATGGGCTATCCACCTTTGGTGGACAGCCTCTATTACCGCCTCTACCTGATTGGCGACTACGGCTTCATCGTGATGAAGGAACCGTCCCATGGCCGCTTGCTGCAATGGTGACCGTTCAGAGTCTAGGCCGCCGCGATTTCCTGCGGTTCGAAACTGTCCGCCCGCGCCATCTGCCACATCCGCGAATAGAACTCGCCGTTCACTTCCCCGGTGAGCAATTCCCCTGGTTTCAGGAACACGTGCAACTGCGAGAACAGTTTGATTTCGGTCGCCGACATGCGCCGCACCAGATGCTTGGCCGACAGTTGCGACGGATGATCGAGTCCGGCGGCGGCGAGCATTTCCGCCAAGGCCTTGAGCGTATTGCGGTGGAAGTTATAGACCCGCTGGGCCTTGTCCGGCACCACCAGCGCGCGCTGGCGCAGGGTGTCCTGGGTGGCGACGCCGGTCGGGCATTTGTTGGTGTGGCAGCTTTGCGACTGGATGCAGCCGATGGCGAACATGAAGCCGCGCGCGGAGTTGGCCCAGTCGGCGCCGATGGCCAGCACGCTGGCGATGTCGAACGCACTGACGATCTTGCCGCTGGCGCCGAGCTTGATCTTGTCCCGCAGGTTCAGGCCGACCAGGGTGTTGTGCACGAACAGCAGGCCTTCGCGCATCGGCACGCCGATGTGGTCGGTGAACTCCACCGGCGCGGCGCCGGTGCCGCCTTCTTTGCCGTCGACCACGATGAAGTCCGGCAGGATGCCGGTTTCCAGCATGGCCTTGGCGATGCCCATGAACTCCCACGGATGGCCGAGGCAGAACTTGAAGCCCACCGGTTTGCCGCCGGACAGTTCACGCAGCTGCTGGATGAAATGCATCATCTCGATCGGCGTGGAGAACGCGCTGTGGCGCGACGGCGAGATGCAGTCTTCGCCCATCAGGATGCCGCGGGTGTCGGCGATTTCCTGGGTGACCTTGTGCTTGGGCAGAATCCCGCCGTGGCCGGGTTTGGCGCCCTGGCTCATCTTGATTTCGATCATCCGCACTTGCGGAGTCTGCGCCTGGGCGGCGAAGCGTTCCGGGTCGAAGCGGCCGTCGCTGGTGCGGCAGCCGAAGTAGCCGCTACCCAGTTCCCAGGTCAGGTCGCCGCCGTGTTCGCGGTGATAGGGGCTGATGCTGCCTTCGCCGGTGTCGTGGGCGAAATTGCCGAGTTTGGCACCCTGGTTCAGCGCGCGGATCGCGTTGGCGCTGAGCGAGCCAAAGCTCATGGCCGAGATGTTGAACACCGACGCCGAGTACGGCTGGGTGCACTGCGGGCCGCCGACGGTGACGCGGAAACTGCTCGGGTCGCTCAACGGCGCCGGGCGCATCGAGTGGCCGATGAATTCGAAACCGGATTGATAGACGTCGATCAGGGTGCCGAACGGTTTGTCGGCGGTTTCATTCTTCGCTCGCGAGTACACCAGCGAACGCTGGGCGCGGGAGAAGGGCAGGGCGTCGCTGTCGGATTCGAGCAGGTACTGGCGGATCTCCGGGCGGATGCCTTCGACCAGATAACGGATGTTGCCGAGGATCGGATAATTGCGGCGCACCGCGTGCGGGCTCTGCATCAGGTCGAACAGACCGATCAGGCTCAATACGCCGGTAACGGCGGTGATCGGCCACAGCCAGTCGTGTTCGAGAAAGGGCAGGCTGGCGAGGGTGAAAATCACGCAGACGGCAAAGAAGGCGTAGCGGCTCAGGAGTGACAGGCTCATACGGTTTCCTTGGTTCGGACGGTTTTTTGCGGCAGTCAGGCGTTCTGCGCCTGCAGAAAGATCGAAAACAGCTCCGACTGGGATTTGATCCCCAGCTTGCTGTACATGTGTTTCTTATGGACTTTCACGGTTTCAACAGAGATTTCCAGCTTACGGGCGATTTCTTTACTGGAGCAACCGCTGAGCATCAGGCGCCCGACGTCCAGTTCCCGGGCGGTCAGTTGCGCGCCCTTGAGTTGCTGCACCGATGCTTCGAGCTGTACCCGCCAGTCCGGTTGCGCAGGCGCCGGGGCCAATGCCACGGTTTCGTTGATTTCATAGGGCAGGCGCTGGCGCAACAGGCCGAGCACCCACGGCTGGATCAGCGACAGCAGGGCAATCTGCTCGCCGGTGAAGCGTTGCTGGCTGCCCAGCGACAGGCACAACGTGCGGTCGCCTTCGAGTTGGCAATTGAACTGGATTTCGTCGGCCACCACATTCAGACGAAAGTATCGCTGGTAATACTCGGTCAGTTCGAAGTGCTCCGGCGCGACCTCCGACAGGCGATACAAACCGGTGCGCGACTGCTCACGGCAGGCGATGTAGAACGGGTCGAGCAGATAAAGACCGCGCAGATAATCCTGAAACAGCTGGTCGGGACTGCCGTCGGCGCCGGGGCATTCGGCGAACACCTGCGGGTGGCGGTCGGCGCTGAACAGCAGCGCCACCCAGCTATCGAACGGCACGTACTGGTCAAGCAGGCGCACCAGTTGCGCCCAGAAGTTCGGCTTGTCGAGGGCGTCGATCAACTGCCCGACGGCGCGGTGCCAGGTGATGTCGTCAAACGAAAGAGTCATGCCTCTACCCCTATCGGGTTACCCCGGCCGCGTAATTCCCTGGCCGGTCGAATGCGAAGCATACTGGCCCACAGACAGCCGCCGGGCAATCTTTCGGCGCCCGGCGCTCATAACAAGGACTCCCCATGAAAGTCGAACTCGCCCAGCTGGCGGGCCGTGACAAAGACACGGCGTACAACCTCGAACGCGCCCTCGCGGCGATTGCGGCCTGCGCCGTCGACACGCAATTGATCGTGTTCCCCGAGACCCACCTGATGGGCTTCCCGACCGCCGACACCGTGGCGCAGATCGCCGAACCGCTGGACGGCCCGACCGTCAGCGCCGTGCAGGTCGCCGCCCGTGAACGCAACCTCGCCGTGGTGATCGGCATGGCCGAGAACGACAACGGCCGCTTCTACAACACCACGCTGCTGATTACCCCCGAAGGCATCGCCCTGAAATACCGCAAGACCCACCTCTGGGCCTCGGATCGCGGTGTGTTCGAGGCCGGTGACCGTTACGCCACGTGCCTGTGGAACGGCGTGCGGGTCGGTCTGCTGATCTGCTACGACATCGAATTCCCGGAATCGGCCCGGGCCCTGGCGCAACTGGGCGCCGAATTGCTGATCGTGACCAACGGCAACATGGACCCATACGGTCCGACCCACCGTACCGCGATCATGGCCCGGGCTCAGGAAAACCAGGCGTTTGCGCTGATGGTCAACCGTGTGGAAGCCGGGGATGACGGGTTGATGTTTGCCGGCGGCAGTGCGCTGGTGGACCCGCTGGGCACGGTGCTGTTCGAGGCCGGGCGTGAGGAAGGACGGTTCAGCGTTGAGCTGGATTTCGGCCAGTTGGAGCTGGCGCGCAAGGACTATCGGTATCTGGATGATCAGCGGTTGAGGTTGCCGGGGGAGGTGGTGGAGCGGGATGGTGGTGTTCGGGAGTTGCTTATTCCACACCGTTGAACCCCAGCCCTCACCCTAACCCTCTCCCGGAGGGAGAGGGGACTGACCGAGGTGTTCACTCGAAGTACATCGACCTGAGGGATCGAGTCGAACTCAGGATCTGAAAAGCATGGAGATCTGCTCCCTTTCCCCTCGCCCCCTTGGGGGAGAGGGCTGGGGTGAGGGGGTAAGGATCTCCATTCGAACAAAAAAACAAGCAACACCCAAAACCTTCGCCGAACTCGGCCTCTGCCATAAATCCAATAAAATCCGGAGTAAGTCGCCCATGGCTCGTTTGCAACGCACCCTTTCACTAGGGTCGGTGGTGCTGTTCGGCATCGCCTACATGACGCCGATCATTGTTCTCGGCACGTTCGGCATCCTCGCCCAGTCCACCGCCGGCATGGTGCCCGCCGCGTATCTGGCGGCGCTGGTGGCGATGTTCTTCACCGCCATGAGTTATGGCCGAATGGCCGCCGCGTTCCCGGTGGCCGGCTCGGCCTACAGCTACGTGCGCAAGGCCATCAGCCCGAAACTCGGCTTCATCGCCGGTTGGGCGGTGCTGCTCGATTATCTGTTTCTGCCGATGGCGATCTGGCTGATCGGCGCCGCGTATCTGGCTTCGGCGTTCCCGTCGATCCCGCAGTGGGTCTGGGTACTGGCATTCATCGGCATCACCAGCGCGATCAACATCATCGGCCTGAAACTGGCCAACGGCATCAACGCCTTGCTGATGCTGGTGCAGTTCCTGGTGCTGATCGCCTTCGTCGCGTTGTGCGTGCATTACGTTGGCGGCGATGCCAGCACGCCGCTGTGGTCGATCAAACCGTTCTTCAACGGCGACATGCAGATGCCGCTGATCATGAGCGGCGCCGCCATCGCCTGTTACTCGTTCCTTGGTTTCGATGCGGTCAGCACGCTCACCGAAGAAACCCGCGATCCACGTCGCACCATCCCTCGGGCGATCATGCTGATTACCCTGATAGGCGGGCTGATTTTCGTCGGCGTCTCGTACTTCGTGCAGATCGCCCATCCGTCGTTCCAGTTCGACAGCGTCGACTCGGCGGCCTACGAAATTGCACGCAACATCGGCGGTGATCTGTTCGTGTCGATCTTCCTGATCGGCCTGATCGTCGGCCAGTTCGCCTCGGGCCTGTCGGCGCAGGCCAGCGGTTCGCGGCTGCTGTTTGCGATGGGCCGTGACGGTGTTCTGCCCAAGTCATTCTTCGGCACCTTGCACGAGCGCTTCGGCACCCCGGTCAACAGCATCCTGCTGTGTGCGGTGGTGGCCTTGCTGGCGCTGAAACTCGACGTGACCACCTCGACCTCGTTCATCAACTTCGGCGCGTTCCTGGCGTTCAGCCTGGTCAACCTGTCGGTGATTTTTCACTATTGGATCGGCGGCGAGAAAAAAGGCCTGCGCGAGTTGATCCTGTTCCTGATCTTTCCGTTCATCGGCCTGGCGGCGGACTTGTGGCTGATGGTCAGCCTCGATCACCTGGCGGTGTATCTGGGCCTGAGCTGGCTGGCGATTGGCGTGGTGTACCTGGCGGTGCTCACGGGTGGTTTCCGCCGGCAGCCGCCGGAGATGGATTTCCAGGAAGCGGCCTGAGGTTCCGGCCGAGTCTTTGCTCATGAACGGCGGGCGTGTGATGCTTGCCGTTTTTTGAGTCAAAGGCTTTCCGTTCATGTCGACCACAAATAATTCCATCATTCGCATTGCTGCCGCATTGCTGCTCAACCCCGACGGCCAGACCCTGCTGGTGCGCAAGCGCGGCACTACGGCGTTCATGCAACCGGGCGGCAAGATCGAACCTCATGAACTGCCGGTGCATGCATTGGCCCGTGAGCTGGAAGAAGAACTGGGACTGGTGATCGATCCGGCGCAGGCGAGCTTTCTCGGCCAGTTCTCGGCGCCCGCCGCCAACGAGCCGGGATTCGTCGTGCAGGCCGAGATCTTTCAGTTGACCATCGATGCTCAAGTGTTGCCGGCTGCCGAGATCGAAGAGGTGATCTGGATCGACCCGGCCACCGACGGCAATGTAATTCTCGCCCCATTGACACGTGACCTGATCCTGCCGTTTTATCGAGCCTCGCTGACCGCGATCGCCTGATCATTCGTGTAAAGGACTTCGTCATGATCCCGCTTCAAGACCTGCTGATTTTTGCCGCCGCTGCACTGCTGATGGTACTGACGCCGGGGCCGAACATGATCTACCTGATCTCGCGTTCGATCTGTCAGGGACGCCGTGCCGGGGTGACTTCGCTGCTCGGCGTGGTGGCGGGTTTCTTTGTGCATCTGTTCGCGGCGGCTGCCGGTTTGACTGCGGTGTTTCTCGCGGTGCCGATGGCCTATGAAGTGTTGAAGTGGGCCGGTGCGCTGTACCTGCTGTGGCTGGCCTGGCAGGCGGTGAAACCCGGCGCCCGTTCGCCATTCGAGGCGCAGCAACTGCCGGCGGATTCGTCGCGCAAACTGATCACCATGGGCTTTCTCACCAGCGCGCTGAACCCGAAAATCGCGGTGTTCTACCTCTCGGTATTTCCGCAGTTCATTTCGCCAGAGCACGGCTCGGTGTTCACCCAGAGCATCATCCTCGGCCTGACCCAGATCAGCGTCAGTTTCTGCGTCAACCTGCTGATCGCGCTGTTCGCGGCGGGCATCGCGTCGTGGTTCGTCAACAACCCGACCTGGCTGGCGGCGCAGCGTTATTTCATGGGCTTCGTGCTGGGCGGCCTGGCCGTGCGGCTGATGCTTGAACAGCGCAAGGCAGCCTGACATGTGGATCGAACGGCTGGACGCCAGTCATGCGCTGGCCTATCGCGAATTGATGCTGGAAGCCTATGACCGGCATCCGCAGGCGTTCACCTCCAGCGTGCGCGAGCGCGCAGTGATGCCGCTGAGCTGGTGGGAATCACGCCTGACCAGCAAGCTCGACGCGGTGTTCGGCGCGTTCGAAGACGGCCGGCTGGCGGGCATCGTCGGCCTGGCGTTCGAGCCTCGGGAAAAGGCCCGGCACAAGGCAACGGTCTTCGGCATGTATGTGTCGGCCGACTTTCGTCAGCGCGGGCTGGGGCTGAAATTGATGGAAGCGGTGCTGGGTGAAGCACAGCAGCATCCTGCGCTGAAAGTCATTCAATTGACCGTCACCGCCGGCAATGACGCGGCGTTCCAGCTGTACCAGCGCTGCGGCTTCATCCAGTTCGGCCTCGAGCCGATGGCGGTGCGGGTCGGCGAGGACTACTTCGACAAGATCCACATGTGGTGCCCGCCTTCTGTGCCGACCGCCAGCCTCAACGAACCGCGCTGACCCCATCCAGGGTCGAGAACGAGGTGTCCTTGGCCGTCAGCAGGAAATCGCGCATGTACGGCGCGTCCAGCATGTCGGCGCGGATCGCCGCGTACAGCGTCGCGAACAGACCTTTCTCACCCAGCCGCTTGCCCTTCACGTAACCGCGCGAGCTGTATTCATGCAGCGCCCAGTGCGGCATGCCGCACACGCCACGACCGCTGGCCACCAGTTGCATCATCATCACCGTCAGCTCTGAGGTACGCACCTGCGCCGGTTCGATGTCGGCCGGTTCGAGGAAGCGGGTGAAGATGTCCAGCCGATCCCGTTCCACCGGGTAGGTGATCAGGGTTTCGGTCAGCAGGTCTTCGGGAACGATGTACGGTTTGCTTGCCAGCGCGTGCTGATTGGCGACCGCGAGCATGGCTTCGTAGGTGAACAGCGGCACGTAGGTGATGCCGGCGATTTCCAGCGGGTCGGACGTCACCACCAGATCCAGATCACCCCGGGCCAGAGCCGGCAGCGGGGCAAACGAGAAACCCGAAGCGAGGTCGAGTTCGACTTCCGGCCACGCATCGCGGAACTGGTCGATGGTCGGCATCAGCCACTGGAAGCAGCTGTGGCATTCGATCGCCATGTGCAGACGCCCGGCGGTGCCCCCGGCCAGACGCCCGATATCACGCTCGGCGGCGCGCAGCAGCGGCAGGGTCGCGTCGGCCAGTTGCAGCAGGCGCAGGCCGGCGCTGGTGAAGCGCACCGGTTTGGTCTTGCGCACGAACAATGGCATGCCCATGCGCTCTTCCAGTTCCTTGAACTGGTGGGACAGCGCCGACTGGGTCAGGTGCAGGCGGTCGGCTGCATCGACCAGGCTGTCGGCTTCGCGCAGGGCATGCAGGGTTTTCAGGTGACGGATCTCAAGCACCGCAGGCTCCATGAGGAAAATTTGTGATCAACACGAAAAGGTTGAGTTTGTCTCATGTTGCCCTGGCTGTCGACAATGGCGCCATCTTTTACGCAATGGAGAACACTCGACATGGCCGTGGCACACACCCTGGGTTTCCCGCGCATCGGCGCCGACCGTGAACTGAAAAAAGCCCTCGAAGCCTGTTGGAAAGGCGATCTCGATCAGGCCGCTTTGAATCAGGTCGGCCGCGAGCTGCGTGCCAGACACTGGCAACTGCAGAAGGATGCCGGCATCGACCTGCTGCCGGTCGGCGACTTCGCCTGGTACGACCAGGTGCTGACCCACTCGCTGACCTTCGGTGTGATCCCCGAGCGCTTCGACGGTGTGCGTGACGAGCGCGGCCTGCCGACCCTCGACACCCTGTTCGCCATGGCCCGTGGCGCCACGTCGTCCTGCTGTGGCGGCGAGCACGGCAAGACTCAGTACGCGCAAGAGCTGACCAAGTGGTTCGATACCAACTACCACTACCTGGTCCCGGAATTCAGCGCAGACCAGCAATTCAAGCTGAGCTGGGAGCAGTTGTTCGATGAAGTCGAAGAAGCCAAAGCCCTCGGTCACAACGTCAAACCGGTGATCATCGGCCCGCTGACTTACCTGTGGCTGGGCAAGGCGAAAGGCAACGACTTCGACAAGCTTGATCTGCTTGAGCGCCTGTTGCCGGTGTACAACGAAATCCTCGGTCGCCTCGCCGCACAGGGCGTGGAGTGGGTGCAGATCGATGAGCCGATCCTCACCCTCGACCTGCCGCAAGCCTGGAAAAGCGCCTTCGAACGCGCCTATCACATCCTTCAGTACTCGCCGCTGAAGAAACTGGTGGCGACCTATTTCAGCGGTCTGCAAGACAACCTCGGTCTGGCCGTCGGCCTGCCGGTGCAAGGTCTGCATATCGACGCCGTGCGTGCACCGGATCAACTGGGTCAGGTGCTCGATCGCCTGCCGACCTACAAGATTCTTTCGGTCGGTCTGGTCAACGGACGCAACGTCTGGCGCTGCGAACTGGAGCAGGCGCTGGCGCAACTGCAACCGGCGCAGGAGCGCTTTGGCGACAACCTGTGGGTCAGCAGTTCCTGCTCACTACTGCACAGCCCGGTGGATGTCGAGCGTGAAGACAAGCTCGATCCGGAACTGAAAAGCTGGCTGGCATTCGCCGTGCAGAAGTGCAGCGAAATCTCGGTTTTGCGTGATGCGCTGAACGACCCGCAAGCGCCGAAAGTGCAAAGCGCACTGGCCGAAAGCCGCGCGATTCAAGAAAGTCGCGCCCGTTCACCGCGTATTCACAAGGCCGCCGTGCAGACGCGGATCGAGGCGATCAATGCCAGCGACAGCCAGCGTCATTCGCCGTTCGCCAAGCGCATCGCCGCACAGCAGGCACGTCTGAAATTGCCGACGTTCCCGACCACCACCATCGGTTCGTTCCCGCAGACCGGCTCGATTCGTCTGGCCCGTCAGGCGTTCAAGCAGGGCAAGCTGTCGGCCAACGATTACCACGACGCCATGCGCAGCGAAATCCGCAACGCGGTACAGGTGCAGGAACGTCTGGGCCTTGATGTATTGGTGCACGGTGAAGCCGAGCGCAACGACATGGTCGAGTACTTCGCCGAGCAGCTCGACGGTTACCTGTTTACCCGCTTCGGCTGGGTCCAGAGCTACGGGTCCCGTTGCGTGAAACCGGCGGTGATTTATGGCGACCTCAGCCGTCCGAACGCCATGACCGTTGACTGGATCACCTACGCCCAGAGCCTGACGGACAAGGTGATGAAAGGCATGCTGACCGGTCCCGTGACCATGCTGATGTGGTCGTTCCCCCGTGAAGATGTGTCGCGCAAAGTCCAGGCGCAACAACTGGCGCTGGCCCTGCGGGACGAAGTGGTGGATCTGGAAAACGCCGGAATCAAGATCGTGCAGATCGACGAAGCCGCGTTCCGTGAAGGCCTGCCGCTGCGCCGTGAACAATGGCAGGAATACCTCGACTGGGCGGTGGAAGCGTTCCGTCTGACAGCCTCGGGCGTGAAGGATGAAACCCAGATCCACACCCACATGTGCTACAGCGAATTCAATGACGTGATCAAGGCGATCGCCGACATGGACGCCGACGTCATCACCATCGAAACCTCGCGCTCGGACATGGAATTGCTCGAAGCCTTCGAAGCGTTCGACTACCCGAACGACATCGGCCCGGGTGTTTACGACATCCACTCGCCGCGGGTGCCGGACACTGCCGAGATGGTGAAACTGATGAGCAAGGCCGTGAAGCGCATCCCGGCGCAGCGCCTGTGGGTCAACCCGGACTGCGGCCTGAAGACCCGCGCATGGCCCGAGACCGAAGCGGCGCTGGTGAACATGGTGGCAGCGGCGCGGCAGTTGCGCAGTCAGTTGGCGTAACGGCAGCACCGGATGAAGAGTGTCGACCGCTCGGCACTCTTCATCAAACTGTCATCGAACTGTGGCAGCGCGCTTGAACAAACTTCATCAGACTCGCGCTCTACTGGGGTTCTGCGTTTCGGTGTTTTTCATGTTCAAGGGATTTTTTGCAATCGCGGCGTTGTTGGCCGCGGTTTTTTTCGTTCCGGCGTCCAATGCGGCGTCGCGTTGCGACGTCAATGTACCGACCGAACGGGTCGATCTGGAGCAGGTGAGCCTGGCCTACCAGAGCATCGGTCGTGCGTCGGATCCGGCGCTGTTGCTGGTGATGGGCCTGGGTGGGCAGTTGATCCACTGGCCGGATGAAGTGGTGGTTGCGCTGTGTCAGCAAGGCTTTCGGGTGATCCGTTATGACAACCGCGATGTCGGTCTGTCGACCTGGCGCCAGACGCCGGTGGAAGCCAACCTGACTTTTGAGGTACTGCGCTACAAGCTCGGCCTGCCGGTGGCGGCGCCTTACAGCCTGACCGACATGGCCGATGATGCGCTGGGCCTGATGGATGCGTTGCACGTCGAGCAATTCCACGTACTTGGCGCGAGCATGGGCGGGATGATCGCCCAGCACATGGCGGCCATGGCGCCGCAACGGGTCGAGAGCCTGACGCTGATCATGACCAGCTCCGGCGCCGAAGGGTTGCCGGCGCCGAGCGCGGCGTTGGTGCAGTTGCTGGCACGACGTGGCGCGCCCAATCGCCAGATCGCGCTTGAGCAACAGGCCGATCTGCTGGCGGCGCTGGGCAGTCCTTCAGTCAGCGATGATCGAGAGGCGTTGCTGCATCAAGCGGCGCTGTCCTATGACCGAGCGTTCAATCCCGAAGGCGTGAAGCGCCAGATCATGGCGATCCTCGCCGAACCGAGCCGGGTGGCGTTGCTCAATCAACTACGCGTCCCGACGCTGGTAGTGCATGGCACGGCGGATCCTTTGTTGCCAGTGATGCACGGCGTACATCTGGCGGCACACATTCGTGGTAGTCAGCTGCGGCTGATTCCGGGGCTGGCGCACCGTTTTCAGGAAGCGTTCAAGGAGCCGTTGCTGGCGGCGGTGTTGCCGTATCTGCGCGAGCACCGCGAAGACACGTCGCACTGGGCGCAGATCGAGCCGGTGGCGGAAGGGAATTTGTTGTAGGGAGAGTAGGGCGAAGCCTCGGGGGTGTCAGTCGCCAAGGCTTCTCCGATCCGCGCGTTTGTCGTCTTGCCAATCATCCTGCGATCTTATAAAGCCAGGCTCGTCGTTCTCCGTAAGCTGAGATGCCCAAGTCAGAACCCATACTGGAAAGCCACATCGCCCAAGCGTTCGGACTCCAGGAACCATCGGGGTTGTAAAGAATATTTTCTTTTGACCAATACAGTTCGTTTGGCAGGCCCATTCTTTGGGTCGCGGTACCCGCCGGGCCGCGGTACGTTCTCCTGACGACTTCCAGCTCCCCTAGCGTCAATCCGTAGTTTGCCAGGTTGGGTTGGTCCGGTAGGGTCCAGGTGGTGTAACCGAATTCGAGTCGTTGAACATTGTAAAAAGTGATGGTGTAAGACGCAGTGCGACCTGCGCTGTCATGAACCGTGATTGATGCCGTCCCGTTGCCCGTCGCGTGTACTGTTCCGGTGTTTATATCTATCCAGGCAACCGACGGATTTGAAGAGTAGTACCGGAATGGTGGGGTGCCTCCTGTGGCGGATCGATGGTAAATGCCTTGCGCCAGTGGTGATTGTGGATTGACTCCCCGGAAGTTGTAACAGCCTTGTGCATTCTGTGAGTGATTCTGGCCCAGGCTCAAAGGCGCGACAACTTTGAACGTCCACGTGTTCGAGAGTGGGTTGGTCCCGGACAGCGCTTTGGCCGTTATTTGATAAGTATTTGGTGCAGCGACTACAAAGGTGAAGTCCCATTTGCCGGTCGATCTTGCTGTCGTATTACCGAGCGGTGTGCTTCCGTTCAGAATCTGCAAATTTTCGTCTTCCGACGAGCTGCCGCTCACGGTCACACTGACTGCCGTCGTGGTACCCCCATTGAGTACAGGCTGGTTTGTCTGAGTGTTGATTGTTGCGGTAATTGTAGGCGTCTGCGTTTGTAAGGCACCGATCTGAAGCAGCAACAGCTCGGACTGCACTGAGGGCGTTCCCGGATTTTCGATTTCGTAGGCAACGATCAATCGCTTGCTTGCGAACCGTTTGATGTAGTCGGCTGGCACTGTGAAGACAACCTCCTGGGTTGCATCGACAATGAATTGTCTGAACATATACATGTTCACCACCCCGTCTGATCCGGTTATCTGCCAGAACATTGTCATCTTTGCATCGTTGGCCAAAGGCCAGTATTTGGGGATCACGACATGCGCCAGCGTGGTGTCCGCAGATAGTTCGTCTCCTTTCTGTTCGGTAATGGTCGGGGCAGCGGCGGGGTTTTCGGATTTGCTTGCGCTGACGGTAACGGTAGCGGACTTGGAGCTCTGAGTGATCGTGCCGCGTTTTTTCGTGTAGCTGAGCGTAAACAGACCTTTGATGACGTT
Source organism: Pseudomonas sp. GW458-11-26-14-LB4 (assembly GCF_059423925.1). Lineage (NCBI taxonomy): Bacteria > Pseudomonadati > Pseudomonadota > Gammaproteobacteria > Pseudomonadales > Pseudomonadaceae > Pseudomonas > Pseudomonas sp. GW458-11-26-14-LB4. Next base: position 269,555 of record NZ_JBWKYU010000005.1, on the reverse strand, counting down.
TCGAATGAGCTCGTTTGGCAACGGTATTTGCAAAAGCCGGCTGTTGGCCTCCATCGTCCTTTCGATCACATGTTCGACCCGGTCACCCCGGGAAGTAAACAGGACAATGGTGAGTAGTACGTTATCGCCAATGCTGAATTGGTCCGTCAAAAGAACTGTTGCCGCAGCGCCGGCTAGGCTGCTGTAGTCGAGATTGTTTGCAGCATCCGTTTCATCTACCTGGGGGGGCGGGAGAAGCACAGCGGTAGGCTTCAGGGACAGCATGACTGCGCTTGACCATCCACTGGCGTTGTGCACCCGGTCTTCGAGTTCATAACTGAGCGCCACCTTGTCGGTGTTGGGCAGCCTGGCCAGGAATTCGGGAAGCAAGTCAAAAAATACCTCCCCCAAAGCGGTGACCGTTACGCTCAGGCCAAGCGGGCCAACCATCAGATAAACCGTGTCGCCGATTGCCTGATACCGGTACTGCGGCACAGTGACGGTCATGCCATTGTCCAGCACGGGTTTGTCAATTACCGTCTCCGAGGGAATTGGCCGTGCCAGTCCCTGGTTGTTGGGCTTGTCGGGCCGTGTATCTTCTTCACCGGGACCGAAGGGTTTGAACAGCAGAGACAGGGGCGGAGAGGTATTTGTATTTCCGCTCGGACGTGTGACTTTGAACACCAACGGCAACGCATCAGGCATGGGGATGGGGGAGGAAAACAACTGATTCAGAAGATCAGACGGCAGGTAAAACGGTACCGGTTTGTCGACGTTTGATCCTACCGAAATGGGGGCGCCGACAGGTCTGGGAGGTGTCCCGATGAGTAACTGTATGAAGTCCAGACTGTCCATGTCCGAGTACGGGAAAAAGTAACCCAATAGTCCCCGTCGATCGCTATTCACCATGTTTCGATTCACGCCGTAGACGTTATTTGCCAGCGCTTTCGCCCCCGGAATGAACGGCGGGACATCCGCCATTATGCGCAAGGGGTCGTGATCCGTTGAAAAGACAAGTTGCTGAGTCGAAGCGTTAGTGTTGCTCGATAGGCTGACCATGTTTTTGCCTCAAGTAAGGTAGCGCTGCAGTCCCCTGCGTATAGGGAGATTGAGCAGCTACCGATGAGGTCCGTCTACTGTCAGATCTAACAGGTCATCGTGATTTTCAGACGAGCGGTGCACCGATACCTACGTCTGATTCAGGCGTGAAGCCGCACCCACACCGACACCAGCACCGTCGCCGCCATCAGCCACGCCACCGCCGCGACCGCCAGCGAAGCCTCTAGGCGCATGCGGTCGACCATCACGTACAAGGTCGCCAGATAGACGAAGTACGGAATGATCGACCACATGCCGAAAACGATGGTGGTCTTCAGGTCGTCGATCGAACGGCCCTTGCCGACAATGTAGTGGGCGATCAGGGCGAAGGTCGGGAACAGCGGCACCAGCCCTGCGATGTAGTAGTTTTTGGTCTTGGCCAGCATGGCGAGGATCACCACCACTGCCGCGCCGAGCATTGCCTTGAAAATCAGATCCACGTCGTTCTCGCTTAATGGCTCAGGCCGTATTTTTTCACTTTGTCGAACAACGTGGTCTTGGCCATGCCCAGTTCCAGGCTGGCCTGGGTCAGGTTGCCGCCGCTGCGTTGCAGGGCGTCGCTGAGCAGGTTGCGTTCGAACGCTTCCACCGCTTCGGCGAACGCCAGGCCCTGGCCTGCGCTACCCGCGCCGGTTTTCTTGAACGCTGGCAGGCCGAGGGCAAAACGCTCGGCGACGTTACGCAGTTCGCGCACATTGCCCGGCCAGTCGTGGCTCATCAGGCTCGACAACGTCTGGTTGTCCAGCTCCGGCAGTGCGCGGTCGAAACGCAGGGCCGATTGCTGGGTGAAGTGTTCGAACAGTTGCAGGATGTCTTCGCGGCGTTCGCGCAGGGGCGGCAGTTCCAGCGTTACCACGTTGAGGCGGTAGTACAGGTCACTGCGAAATTCCCCGGCCTTGCTCGATTCGTCGAGGTCGGACTTGGTGGCTGCGATCACCCGGCAATCCACCGCCACGCTCTGGTTCGAGCCGAGGCGTTCGAGAGTGCGCTCCTGCAACACCCGCAGCAGTTTGATCTGCAACGGCAGCGGCATGCTTTCCACTTCATCGAGGAACAGCGTGCCGCCGTCGGCGTGTTCGATCTTGCCGATCCGCCGCTTGCCGGCGCCGGTGAAGGCGTTGGCCTCGTGACCGAAGATTTCGCTTTCAAACAGGTTTTCCGGCAGCCCGCCGCAGTTCAGCGCAACGAACTGTTTGCTGTGACGGCGGCTGAAATCATGCAGGCAACGGGCGACCAGTTCCTTGCCGGTACCGGTTTCGCCTTCGATCAGCACATTAGCCGAGGTGTCGGCGACGTTGGCGATCAGCTCGCGCAGGTTCTGCATGGCTGGCGAACGGCCGATGATCCGACCTTCAAGGGAATCGCGTTCGGCCAGTTGCCGGCGCAGGGACGAGACTTCGCGATTCAGGCTGCGTTGTTCGAGGGCTCGGCGGGCCACGTCCACCAGTCGTTCTGGGGAGAACGGTTTCTCCATGAAGTCGTAGGCGCCTTTCTGCATCGCGCCGACGGCCATGGAGATGTCGCCGTGGCCGGTGATCAACACCACCGGCAGGCTGCGGTCGCGCTGCTTGAGCCGGGTCAGCAGTTCCAGGCCGTCGATGCCCGGCAGGCGAATGTCGCTGATGACGATCCCGGCGAAGTTGTCACCGACCTGCTCCAGCGCTTCTTCGGCACTGCCCACGCCGATGCAGGGAATGTCTTCCAGCGTCAGCGCCTGCTGGCAGCCGAGCAGGACATGGGGGTCGTCTTCGACGATCAATACACTGAGGTCGTTGTTCATATTGGCTCGGCAGGAGTAGGGCTTACCAACGGTAAACTGAGGACGAAAGTGGTACCACCGCTGGCCGGGTGTTCGACACCCAGATGCCCGCCGGTGGCGGCCGCCAGACTGGCCGACAGGGTCAGGCCGAGGCCGAGACCCTGTTCGCCGGGCTTGGTGGTGAAGAACGGTTCGAACAGATGCTTGCGGGCTTCGGCGTCGATGCCGTGACCGTTGTCGCGCACCCGCAGGCGATATTTGCCGTTGAATTCTTCGCCTTCCAGCCACAGCTCCGGCAGCGGTTGCGCCTGCATGGCGTCGAGGGCGTTGCCGATCAGGTTGACCAGAATCTGTTCCAGGCGCGTCTGGTCGATCTGCACCTGCACGTCGTCGAACTGGCGATGCAGTTGCAGGGAGGCACTTTCGACGCGGGCGCCGAGCACTTGCAGCGCGGCATCCACCGCTTTGCCAAGGCTGGCGCGACCCTTGTCGTCACCGCGCCGGGCGAAGGAGCGCAGGCTGGCGGTGATCCGGCCCATGCGGTCGATCAGGTCGTTGATGGTCTTGAGGTTGGTGCTGGCGACATCGAGCTGGCCGCGTTCAAGGAAGCGGATGGTGTTGCCCGACAGTGTGCGCATCGCCGCCAGCGGCTGGTTCAGTTCGTGGGCGATGCTGGTGGACATCTGGCCGATCGCCGCGAGTTTGCCGGCTTGCACCAGTTCGTCCTGGGCACGGCGCAAAGTCTCCTCGGCCTGACGCCGTTCGCGGATCTGGCTCTTGAGCCGGTCGTTGCTGGCGCGCAGGTCGGCGGTGCGTTCGGTAATCCGACGCTCCAGCTGATTGTTCGCTTCCTGCAGGGCTTCACGGGCGGCGAGGCGGGTGGCGATGACCTTGCGCCGTTCGTTCCAGGCGATCAGCAGGAACGCGACCAAGGCAAATGCCACGGCCACCAGAATCCCCTGATTGATCGCCTCGCGCCGCAGATCCTGCAACGGCGTGAGCAGGGTGAAATTCCACGGGGTATCGCTCAGCGGTCGGGTTTGCGCCAGATAGCTGATGTTTTCCTCATCGCCATCCTGTTGGCTCGGCACTTCGCTGTTGGCCGGGAAGGTGAGTTTCTCCACACCTTCGGACAGGGTTTCGCGGGCCAGCGGTTGCAGTTCGTTCAGCGGAAACCAGTAGTACTGCAGGCTGCGGGCGAGTTTTTCCTTGGTCTCGTCGCTCAGCGGAATGACCGATTTCAGGCGCCGGGCCGGATCGCTGGAGAGAATGATGATGCCGTTTTCATCGCTGACGAAGGCTTCGAGGCGCGCCCGTTGCCAGCGTTCTTCCAAGGCTTCCAGGCGCACCTTGACCACCGCGACGCCGATGATCTTGCCGTGTTCTTCGAGGCCGTGGGCCAGGTAATAACCGGGTTCGCCGTTGGTGCTGCCGATCCCGTAGAAACGTCCGGGCTGGCCGCGGATGGCATTCTGGAAGTAGGCGCGGAACGACAGGTCTTCACCGAGATAACTGTCGACGTCGCGCCAGTTGCTGGTGGCCATGACGCGGCCTGTGGTGTCCATGACATAGATGGCCCGACTGCGACTGCGTCGGTTCAGGCCTTCAAGGTAATCGTTGACCGTTTGCCGGTGTTCCGGGGTCGGGTCGTCCAGCAACTGCGAAACGCTCGATTCGAGTTCCAGCAGGCTGGGCAGGTAGGTGTATTTGCTGATCTCGCTTTCGACCGCGCGGGCGTGCAGTTCCAGCTGGCGCTGGCCGTTTTCGCCGAGGCTGCGGATGCCGAAATGTTCGCTGGTCCAGAAGCCGATGTAACCCAGTCCGATCATCAGGGCGATGACCAGCGGCGGCAGGAACAGGTGGCGGATCAGACGGGGTTTCACGGCAAGTGATGGCGGCGTGGCGCGATAGAGAGTGGGGTCGCATTTCATCACAGATGCCTTGGGTCAACCACCTGCATTCCCCGACAGAGGATGTCGGGGAATGCAGCCGTTTTTAGTGCTGCAGGATTTTCTCGAGGAAATGCTGCGCGCGTTCGGAGCGTTGGCTGATGTCGCCAAAGAACTCTTCTTTCTTGCAGTCTTCGATGATCTTGCCGGCGTCCATGAAGATCACGCGGTCGGCCACTTTACGGGCGAAGCCCATTTCATGGGTCACGCACATCATGGTCATGCCTTCGTGGGCCAGCTGCACCATCACGTCGAGCACTTCGTTGACCATTTCCGGGTCGAGCGCCGAGGTCGGTTCGTCGAACAGCATGACGATCGGGTCCATCGCCAGCGCACGGGCGATCGCCACACGCTGTTGCTGACCGCCGGACAACTGGCCCGGATGTTTGTGGGCATGAGCCGACAGGCCGACGCGCTCGAGCAGTTGCAGGCCTTTCTTGGTCGCCTCTTCCTTGCTGCGGCCCAGCACCTTGATCTGCGCGATGGTCAGGTTCTCGGTGATGGTCAGGTGCGGGAACAGTTCGAAATGCTGGAACACCATGCCGACGCGCGAGCGCAGTTTCGGCAGGTTGGTCTTCGGATCGGCAATCGACGTGCCGTCGACCACGATGTCACCTTTCTGGAACGGCTCCAGTGCGTTGACGCACTTGATCAGGGTCGACTTGCCCGAACCGGACGGACCGCAGACCACGATCACTTCACCCTTTTTGACCTCGGTGCTGCAATCGGTCAGCACCTGGAAGTCCCCATACCACTTGTTGATGTTCTTGATAGAGATCATACGGCGAACCTTTTTTGCAGACGCTTGACCAGCACCGAGGCGGCAAAGCTGATGGTGAAGTACACGAGACCTGCGAAGATCAGGAACTCATTCGAGCGGCCAATGATGTCGCCACTGGCGCGCGAGGCGTTGAGGAAGTCCACCAGGCCCACGGTGTAGACCAGCGAGGTGTCCTGGAACAGGATGATGCTCTGCTGCAGCAGCAGCGGGGTCATCTTGCGGAACGCCTGGGGCAGGATGATCAGGCGCATCATCTGGCCGTAGGTCATGCCCAGTGCCTGCGCCGCGCCCATCTGGCCTTTCGGGATCGACTGCACGCCGGCCCGGACGATTTCGCAGAAGTACGCCGCTTCGAACATCATGAACGCCACGATGCACGAGGTGAACGCGCCGATCGGGGTGTCTTCGCCGGTGATCCAGCGCAGCACGAACGGCACTGCCAGGTAGAACCAGGTGATCACCAGCAGCAGCGGGATCGAACGGAAATAGTTGACGTACGCGCCGGCGATGCTCGACAGCAGTTTGCTGTGGGACAGGCGCATCAGCGCGAGGATGGTGCCGAGGATGATCCCGCCGACCACGCCCAGCGCCATCAGCTTGAGGGTCATCAGCATGCCGTTCCACAGGCCGGGAATGGCCGGAACGATGCCACTGAAATCGAATTCCATTATTTGCCCCCCACGGAGATCAGGCCGGGCACGGCGACTTTCTTCTCGACCATGCGCATCAGCAGCATCAGGCTCATGTTGAGGGTGAAATAGATCAGGGTCGCCAGGGTGAACGCTTCAAACAGGTTGGCCGAGAATTCGGCGGTCTGTTTGGTTTGCGCCAGCAGCTCCATCAGACCGATCAGGGACGCCACGGAGGAGTTCTTGAACACGTTCAGGAATTCCGAGGTGAGCGGCGGAATGATGATCCGGTAGGCCTGAGGCAGCAGCACGTTCCAGTAGATCTGCGGCAGCTTGAAACCCATGGCGCGGGCAGCGGATTCCTGGCCGCGTGGCAGCGCCTGGATACCGGTGCGAACCTGCTCGCAGACACGGGCGGCGGTGAACAGGCCCAGGCAGACGACAACGCTCAGGTAGGCCGAAGTGGTCGGGTTCAGGTCCTGCTTGTACCACTCCTGCAGATCCGGCGGCAGCAGATCGGGCACCAGGAAGTACCAGATGAACAGCTGAACCAGCAGCGGCACGTTACGGAACAGTTCGACGTAGCAGGTCGCGATGCCCGACACGATGCGGTTCGGCACGGTGCGCATGATGCCCAGCAGCGAGCCGAGTATCAGGGCGATGATCCAGGCCACGATGGCGATGGCGATGGTCCAGCCCAGACCGGAAATGAACCAGTCGAGATAGGTCTCGCTGCCCACGCCGGTGGACTTGAAGAACACGCCCCAGTCCCAGTTGTAATTCATTAGGGTCTCCCCTCGATTCGATCGATGTACAAGTGCCCGCCTGGGGAAGCTCCGTTCCCGCCCTGATTGTGAAAATCAGGCACACGCGATCGGCTCGACAGCCACCGGTTCGAGTGTTTCCAGAAAATGCCAGCAGGGAGTGACCATCCCCTGAAAAGGCAGGCGCCTCCTCAGGGGATAAGGTTAGTCAGAAATCAGGATTTCTTGTCGTCAGCCGCTTTGTCGGTCGGATTGGCGATCAGGGCCTTGAGCTCGTCGCTCATCGGGAAGTTCAGGTTCAGGCCTTTTGGCGGAATCGGCTGCATGAACCATTTTTCGTAGATCTTGTTGATCTCGCCCGAGGCGTAGGTCGCCTTGATGGCGTCGTCGACAGCCTTTTTGAACGGCGCATCGCCCTTGCGCATCATGCAGCCATAGATTTCGTACGACTGTGGCGTGCCGGTTACAGCCCAGTCGGAGGCTTTCTTGGCCTTGGCGGCTTCGCCGGCCAGCAGGGCGTCGTCCATCATGAACGCAACGGCACGACCCGATTCCAGCATCTGGAAGGATTCACCGTGGTCCTTGGCGGAGATCACGTTCATGCCCATCTGCTTGTCGGCGTTCATCGCCTTGAGGATGCGCTCGGAAGTGGTGCCGGCGGTGGTCACGACGTTCTTGCCTTTCAGATCGTCGAAATCCTTGTACTTGGAGTCAGCCTTGGACAGCAGACGGGTACCGATTTCGAAGATGCCGACGGAGAAATCAACCTGTTGCTGACGCTCGACGTTGTTGGTGGTGGAGCCGCACTCGACGTCCACGGTGCCGTTCTGCACCAGCGGGATACGGGTTTGCGAAGTCACGAGGTTGTATTTGACCTGCAGGTTTGGCAGGTCCAGGTCTTTCTTGATCGCTTCGACGATGGCCAGCTGGATATCGTGGGAGTAGCCGACCGGCTTGCCGGAAGCGTCAGCGATGTAGGAGAAAGGAATGGAAGCGTCACGGTGGCCCAGGGTGATGACGCCGGACTCTTTGATCTTCTTAAGGGTGCCGGTGAGTTCGGCAGCGAAAACTGGTGTGCTGATCAGAGCGGCAGCAATGGCTGCGCCCAGGATATGGGGAACGATGCGCATCAAATTTTCCTCGACATTGTTTTTTTTATGGAGCCGGTTGAGCGGGCCCTTTGTACTTCGAATGCCTGACGGCTCCTGTTGTGTTGGCGCAACAGGCATTCGTCGAAGGAGTGTAGAGCATGAGTCGTGCCAGACCAGTCAGTACAGGTTAATTCATTGATTTATAACGTTATTAAAGTTTTGTGATGGTGTTTTTCCGTGAATCTGATCCGGTTAACCGAATTGACCGTCAGGTCGCGTTCGGAAAACCGAACGTCCTCATTGCGCCTTGTTTCAGCCTGAATGCAAAAAGCCCCTGAATCTTTCGATTCAGGGGCTTTTTGTTCAGCGACGAACGGATCAGGCCGCTTCGATCTTGCTGCGGTTCTGCTCGACCTTGTTCAGGTATGCCGCCAGTCGCTCTTGCTCGTTCGACGTGGTGAACAGGCCCAGTTTGCTGCGACGCCACAGGATGTCGTGCGCCGTGGTGGCCCACTCTTCAGTGCACAGGTAATCGACTTCACGGGTGTAGAGCCCGCCACCGATGTGTTCACCCATGTCGGCCAGGGTGTCGACGCCTTCGAGCATGCGCCAGGTGCGGCTGCCGTAGGTGGTGGCCCAGCGGCGTGCAATTTCGGTCGGCACGAAGTCAAACTTGTCGCGGATCAGCGCGCTCAGGGCCTGTGGCGTGGTCATGTCCTCGCCGCCGGGCAGGGTGGCGGTGGCCGTCCAGCTCGGGCGCATCTGGGTGAAGTACGGCATCAGCTGCGCCATCGCTGACTCGGCGAGCTTGCGATAGGTGGTCAGCTTGCCGCCGAACACCGACAGCAGCGGCGCTTCTTCGGTGCTGCCGGACAGCGCCAGGGTGTAGTCGCGGGTCACGGCCGAAGGGTTGTCGGACTCGTCGTTGCACAGCGGACGTACGCCCGAGTAGGTGTGCAGGATGTCGTCACGGCTGATCTGCTTCTTGAAGTGGGCGTTAACCACTTTCAGCAGGTAATCGGTTTCGCCGTCGGTGATCGCCACTTTGGCCGGATCGCCGGTGTATTCGCGGTCGGTGGTGCCGATCAGGGTCAGGTTGTTCAGGTACGGAATGGTGAAAACGATGCGCTGATCTTCGTTTTGCAGGATGTGCGCGTGATCGCCTTCGTACAGTTTCGGCACGATGATGTGGCTGCCCTGGATCAGACGGATGCCGTACGGCGACTCCATCTTCAGGTCGTCACGGATGAACTTGGCGACCCACGGACCGGCGGCGTTCACCAGCGCTTTGGCGGTGATCGAAAACAGGCTGCCGTCGGCGCGTTCCAGGTTCAGGTGCCACAGGCCCTTGGCGCGGCGGGCGCTGACGCAGCGGGTCTGGGTGTGAATGTGCGCGCCTTTTTCACGGGCAGCCATGGCGTTGAGAACCACGAGGCGGGCGTCGTCGACCCAGCAGTCGGAGTATTCGAAGCCTTTGCTGATTTCACTTTTCAGTGCGCTGTCGGCGCCGAACTTCAGGCTTTTCGAGCCAGCCAGTTTTTCGCGCTTGCCGAGGTGGTCATAAAGGAACAGGCCCGCGCGGATCATCCACGCCGGACGCAGGTGCGGGCGGTGCGGCAGCACGAAACGCATCGGCTTGACGATGTGCGGGGCCTTGGCCAGCAGCACTTCGCGTTCGGCCAGGGCTTCGCGCACCAGACGGAATTCGTAATGTTCGAGGTAGCGCAGGCCTCCGTGGATCAGCTTGCTGCTGGCCGACGAGGTGTGGCTGGCCAGATCGTCCTTTTCGCAAAGGAACACCGAAAGACCGCGACCGGCGGCATCCGCTGCGATCCCCACGCCATTGATCCCGCCGCCGATGACGGCGATGTCGTAGATCTCGGAGATAGGGGGCGTACGCAAGGTAGATGTGGACATCGGCTGGCCTCGGGCTCTTTTGATTTTCTGTCTTGGAAATCGAACATGAATGTTCATTTGCGAAAATGGTAGCCCATAAAGACGCGCGCAGCCAGTCGACTTCGATTGAAAAAACTCATCGAAGGACGGGTAAAAGAAAATTTTCGAACATAAGATGCGCGTTAGAGCACTGATCGTTGCACGCAGAGCGGACTGATCGTTCCCACGCTCTGCGTGGGAGTGCATACATTGACGCTCTGCGTCGGCTTCTGAATGGGACGCAGAGCGTCCCCGGCGGCATTCCCACGCAGAGCGTGGGAACGAGAACTCACCGGGAGGGAGTTATATGCGGGAGGGGGGTTAAACGACTTCCAGACGAATCTTGTGCTGGCTCAGCAGTTGCGCCAGGGCTGGCACCGGCTGCTGATCGGTCACCAGGCAATCGATCAGACTGATCGGGCCGAGGCGGATCATCGCGTTTCGTCCGAACTTGCTGGAGTCCGCCGCCAGAATCACCTGTCGGGCATTGGCGATGATCGCCTGGGACACCCGCACTTCCTGGTAATCGAAGTCGAGCAGGCTGCCGTCTTCGTCGATACCGCTGATGCCCACCAGCGCAAAGTCGACCTTGAACTGGTTGATGAAGTCCACGCTTGCCTGACCCACCACACCGCCGTCGCGACGCACGTTGCCGCCAGTCAGCAGCACATCGAAATCATCCTTGGCGCTGAGCATCGAGGCGACGTGCAGGTTGTTGGTGATGATCTTCAGGTGGCTGTGATTGAGCAGGGCGCGAGCAATCGATTCGGTCGTCGTACCGATATTGATGAACAGCGAGGCGTGATCGGGAATCTGTGCGGCGATGGCTTCGCCGATGCGTTGCTTTTCATCGCGCATCTGATCGGCGCGCATCGCGTAGGCGGTGTTTTCGACGCTGGAATCATAGGCGGCGCCGCCGTGGTAGCGACGCAGCAGATTGGCTTCCGCCAGTTGATTGATATCGCGGCGGATGGTTTGCGGGGTAACAACGAACAGCGTGGCCATTTCCTCGATGCTCACATAGCCGCGTTCGCGGACCAGTTCGAGGATTTGCTGCTGACGGGGAGGCAGATTCATGGGGCTTCCTTTGGGCTGCCGTGCAAAATTTGCCCATGATGCCGCAGGAATCCGCTCCCTACCAGTTACAACAGGTTACGAGTACTCAGCTTGGCTTATTCAGCGTCTTCACGTTCCCAGTCGCGGGTGCGGCTGACGGCTTTTTTCCAGCCTTTATACAGTTTCTCTTTTGCCGCTTCGTCCAGGCTCGGTTCGAACTCGCGCTCGATCACGGCCTTGCCGCGCAGTTCTTCCAGGCTGCCCCAGAAACCGCACGCCAGACCGGCCAGATAAGCGGCGCCCAGCGCCGTGGTTTCGCGCATTTTCGGACGCTCGACCTGGGTGCCGAGGATGTCGGCCTGGAACTGCATGAGGAAGTTGTTCGCTACTGCGCCGCCATCCACGCGCAGGGCCTTGAGGCGTTCGCCGGAGTCCTGTTGCATGGCGTCGAGGACGTCGCGGGTCTGGTAGGCGATCGATTCCAGTGCGGCGCGGATGATGTGATCCACACGCACGCCACGGGTCAGGCCGAACAGGGCGCCACGGGCATACGGGTCCCAGTAGGGAGCGCCGAGGCCGGTGAAGGCTGGCACCAGATAGACGCCGTTGCTGTCCTTCACTTTATTGGCGAAGTATTCGGTGTCGTGGGCGTCGTTGACGATTTTCAGTTCATCGCGCAGCCACTGCACGGTCGAACCGCCGTTGAACACAGCGCCTTCCAGTGCGTAAGCCACTTCGCCGCGTGGGCCGCAAGCGATGGTGGTCAGCATGCCGTGCTGGGATTTCACCGCTTTGTCGCCGGTGTTCATCAGCAGGAAGCAACCGGTGCCGTAGGTGTTTTTCGCCTGGCCCGGCTCGACGCACATCTGGCCGAACAGCGCGGCCTGCTGGTCGCCGGCGATACCGCCGATGGCGATGCCGCTTTTGGTGCGACCGTAGATTTCCGAGGAGGCTTTGACTTCCGGCAGCATCTCGCGCGGGATGTCGAGGATCTCCAGCATCTTCGCGTCCCACTCCAGCGTGTGGATGTTGAAGAGCATGGTGCGCGAGGCGTTGGTGTAGTCGGTGACGTGGACCTTGCCGCCGGTAAATTTCCAGATCAGCCAGCTGTCGACAGTGCCGAACAGCAGTTCGCCGTTGCGCGCGCGCTCGCGGCTGCCTTCGACGTTGTCGAGGATCCACTTCAGTTTGGTGCCGGAGAAGTACGGGTCGGTGACCAGACCTGTGGTGTCGCGGATGTAGTCTTCATGACCGTCGCGCTTGAGCTGCTGGCAGATCTCGGTGCTGCGGCGGCATTGCCAGACGATCGCGTTGTACACCGGGCGGCCGGTGGTCTTGTCCCAGACCACGGTGGTTTCACGCTGGTTGGTGATGCCGATGGCAGCGACCTGATCGTGATGCAGACCGGCCTGGGCCAACGCTTCGACCATTACCGCGCTCTGGGTGGCGAAGATTTCCATCGGATCGTGTTCGACCCAACCGGCTTGCGGGTAATGCTGGGCGAATTCGCGTTGTGCGGTGCAGACCACGTTCGCGTCGCGGTCGAAAATGATCGCGCGGGAGCTGGTCGTACCCTGATCGAGGGCAATGATGTAGTTCTTATTCTGAATGTCGGTCATGTCGATTGCCTTGGACGAAATAAGGGAGAGTGGGCCGTGGGGGGGGGGGGGGGGGGGGCGGGCTCTAAAGGGCAGGAGCCCGCGCCGACTGTTTCAAGAAGTTCTTGGTTTGCCGTCAATGGCCGGTTCTGCATCCTTTGTAGCAGGTGTGGCGCCGGTCAGGTGACGGGCAATCAGCCCGCGATACCCGGCAGCGCCGAGGCAGGCACCGACAATCGGTGCAAAAATCGGAATCAGGAAGTACGGGATTTCACGTGCGCCGGTGAAGGAAATTTCACCCCAGCCGGCGAAGAAAGTCATCAGTTTCGGACCGAAGTCCCGGGCCGGGTTCATCGCGAAACCGGTCAGCGGGCCCATCGAACTGCCGATCACGGCAATCAGCAGACCGATCAGCAGCGGCGCCAGCGGGCCTTTCGGCAGGCCGTTGTTGTCGTCGGTCAGGGACATGATCACGCCCATCAGGATCGCGGTGATGATCACCTCGACCAGGAACGCCTGGGCAGTCGACAGCGCAGGGTTCGGGAAGGTGGAGAACACCGACGCCAGTTCGAGGCTGGCTTCAGTGCCACGAACCATGTGGTGAGTCTGTTCGAAATCGAAGAACAGGTTGCTGTACAGCGTGTAAACCAACAGAGCGCCGCAAAAGGCGCCGGCGACCTGGGCCAGAATGTAGAACGGCAGTTTTCGCTTTTCGAAGTCGGCGAAAATGCTCAGGGCAATACTGACGGCAGGGTTCAGGTGCGCGCCGGAAACGCCGGCGGTGAGGTAGATCGCCATGCTGACGCCGACGCCCCAGATGATGCTGATTTCCCACAGACCGAAGCTGGCGCCCGCGACCTTGAGCGCGGCGACACAACCCGTACCGAAAAAGATCAGGAGTGCAGTACCCAGAAACTCGGCCAGGCATTGGCTCGAGAGCGAAGGTTGCTGTAACGCAGTTGTCATTGAAAACCTCGGTTTTTGTTGTTGTCTGGCGCGTTGCCGACAGGGCAAGGCGCGATTTTCGCCGAGGCAGGATCCCCATCCTGTTCCCGGTTTACTGCTGGGTGCTGCGATGACGATAATTCTTACATTATTCAGATTCGAAAAAATATAGACAAGAAACAAACCTGTCAAAGGTCGAAAGTGAACCGTCAGTCACAAATAAACTATCAGTCACGTGAATGATCCTGCGGGTCACCCGTCTCGCACGATTGTTATCGGCCTGCAAACCCCGGGAAACGTGGCGCGTGGTAGAGCCTTTTGCACAGCGATGGCCTAAAATCCGCCGCAGGTTTTTTTGCCACTGCCGAGCCCGGAGCTGCCATGACCCCTGCGTTGGACTTGTTGAAAAAAGTTCGTGCCGAACATCGCGTGCACAGTTACGAACATGACCCGAAGGCCGCGTCGTATGGCCTGGAGGCCGCGGAGAAACTGGGGCTCGATCCGGCGCAGGTGTTCAAGACGCTGCTCGCGGCGAGTGAGAAGGGTGAGTTGCTGGTGGCGGTGGTGCCGGTCGTCGGAAGTCTCGACCTCAAGGGGCTTGCCCATGCCGCCGGCGTGAAAAAAGTCGAGATGGCCGACCCGGCCGCCGCGCAGCGTTCCACTGGTTACCTGCTGGGCGGCATCAGCCCGCTGGGGCAGAAAAAACGCCTGCGTACCTTCATCGATAACTCGGCCCAACCTTTTGCGACCATTTATGTCAGCGCCGGTCGGCGCGGGCTGGAAGTGGAACTGGCGCCGGCGGTATTGGCGGAACACACTCAGGCGAAATTTGCCGACATCGGTCGCCCTTGAAGTCTGTATGAAGAAAATTGGCCGGCACTGTCACTGGCGCTGATCCGGCCGGCGCTGCATGCTCGTTCGACTGACACAGGGAGAAGGTTATGCAGCTCGAGTTTCATCAGGTCGACGCGTTCAGTGATCGACCGTTCAGTGGCAATCCGGCAATGGTCTATCGGCTCGACGCGTGGCTCGCGGACGAACTGATGCAGAAGATCGCCGCCGAGCACAATCTGGCGGAAACCGCGTTTCTGGTGCGCGAAGGGCAGGCGTGGCACATCCGCTGGTTCACGCCGACCACCGAGGTGCCGCTATGTGGTCACGCGACCCTGGCCAGCGCCTATGTACTGTTCGAGATCTATAAGGAAAGCGCCGAGCGTCTGGACTTCACCTGCAAGTCCGGGCCGTTGAGCGTCAGCCGCGAGGGTGGCAGGTTGTGGCTGGATTTCCCGGCCATCGAAGCGGTGGAGAAAGGCGTCACCGTGGAGATCGAACGGGCGCTGAATGTTCAGGCGGTGGATGTTCTGAGTTCCAACGAGCTGTTCGTGGTGCTGGAGTCCGAGCAGGCGGTGCTTGATTGCCAGCCGGACATGGTCGCCCTCGCCAAGCTGCCTTGGCTGGGTGCGATCGTCACCGCCCGGGGCAATCAGCATGATTTTGTCTCGCGCTATTTCGCCCCGGCCATCGGCATCAATGAAGACCCGGTCACCGGCTCGACACATTGCAGCCTGATTCCGTACTGGTCGAAACGTCTGGGCAAATCCAGCCTCACTGCATGCCAGCGTTCGGCGCGGGGTGGTGAACTGTTCTGTCGGCTGGAAGGCGAGCGGGTGAAGATCGGCGGAAATGCGACGCTGGTGGCCAGCGGCACATTGATGCTGGGCTGAAGCCAAAAAACAAGGGAGCCATCAGGCTCCCTCGTTGTTTGTGTGAAGATCAGTGCGCAGTGCTGTAACGGCGAACGCCGTTTTCCAGCGCCGGAATCTGCGCTGCCGTGCTGCCGGAGGCCTGGAACAGCACCAGATGTTCCGCCGCCACCCGAATCCCGACATCCGCACCCACCTGATGGTCGGCATGGCTCGGGAAGATCGATTCCAGCTGTGCGCCGGTCGGCAGTTGCAGGCGATACAGGGTCGAGGCGCCGAGGAAGGTCTTGCCGACGATCCGCGCTTTCAATCCACTGTCCGGCGCGTAAACGATGTCGTCCGGACGCAGCAGCACATCCACCGCACCACCGATCGGCCAGGTGTAGGCGCGATTGCCGCGCAGTTCACCGAGTTCGGTCTGCACCGATTCCGGGCTGCCCAATTGGCCGCGAATGAAGTAACCCTGACCGATGAAGCTGGCCACAAACGGCGTCGCCGGCTCGTGATAGAGGTTGTACGGCGTGTCCCACTGCTCCAGCCGGCCTTCCTTGAACACGCCGACGTGGTCGCTGACGGCGAAGGCTTCTTCCTGATCGTGGGTCACCAGAATCGCGCTGGTGCCACGGGCCTTGAGGATGTCGCGCACTTCATGGCTGAGCTTGCGGCGCAACTCGCCATCGAGGTTGGAGAACGGCTCGTCGAGCAGCAACAGTTGCGGCTCCGGCGCCAGGGCGCGGGCGAGGGCGACACGTTGCTGCTGGCCGCCGGACAGTTCGTGGGGGAAGCGCTTGCCGAGGTTCTTCAGGTTGACCAGTTCCAGCAGCTCTTCGGTGACGCGCTCCTTGTTCGGGTGCTTGCGGATTCCGAAGGCGATGTTGTCCGCGACACTCAGGTGCGGGAACAGCGCGTAGTCCTGGAACACCATGCCGATCCGGCGTTTTTCCGGGGCGAGGGTAAAACCGGCGCTGGAGATGACCTCACCGCCGAGAGAAATTTCCCCTTCGTGCACCGGTTCGAAACCGGCAATCGCACGCAGTGTGGTGGTCTTGCCGCAGCCCGAGGAGCCGAGCAGGCAACCGATGTCGCCGGCGTTGAGGTGCAGATTGAGGTTCTGCACCACGCGTTGATCTTGATAGCCGCAAGCGAGGTTGCGCAGGTTCAGCAGTAATTCATGACTCATGCGTGGTGATATGCCGGTTCGACGAGGAACTCGAGCAGGGCCTTCTGTGCGTGGAGACGGTTTTCTGCCTGATCCCAGGCGACGGAGCGCGGATCATCGAGCAGGTCGAGGCTGATTTCCTCACCGCGGTGAGCGGGCAGGCAGTGCATGAATAGCACGTCATCGGCAGCCAGGTCGAGCAGGGCGCGGTTGACCTGAAACGGCGCGAACAGTTTGAGGCGCTTGGCGGTTTCCTCTTCCTGGCCCATGGAGGTCCAGACGTCGGTGCTCACCAGATGCGCGCCGCGCACGGCGTCTTTCGGATCGCGGACGATGGTTACGCGATCACCGGCCTTGGCCACGAACTCAGGGTTTGGTTCATAGCCTTCCGGGCAGGCCACGCGCAACTGGAAGTCGAACTGGATCGCCGCTTCTATATAGCTGTTGCACATGTTGTTGCCGTCGCCGATCCAGGCCACGGTCTTGCCCTGGATCGAGCCGCGGTGTTCGAGGAAGGTCTGCATGTCGGCCAGCAACTGGCACGGATGCAGGTCATCGGACAGGCCGTTGATCACTGGCACGCGGGAGTTGGCGGCGAATTCGGTCAGGGTGCTGTGGGCAAAGGTACGGATCATCACTGCGTCGAGCATGCTCGACATGACGATGGCGCAGTCGCCGATCGGCTCGCCACGGCCCAGCTGGGTGTCGCGCGGCGACAGGAAGATCGCCTGGCCACCGAGCTGGATCATGCCGGCCTCGAAGGAGATCCGGGTACGGGTCGAGGATTTCTCGAAGATCATCCCCAGGACGCGGTTTTTCAGAGGCTCGAACAGTACGCCGCGGTTACGCAGGTCCTTGAGCTCAACGCCTCGACGGATCACGCTGACCAGCTCTTCGGGCGTGCAATCCATCAGGGAGAGAAAGTGCCTTGCGCTCATCATTGACTACCTTTTTGCTACAAACCGCAGATGCTCAAAGCCTTGTTTATCGGAACAACGGGCGAGACCTGCGGCGTAAGCCGCACGGGGGCGACGAAATAGGGGAAGGCGCGATATTGACACTAAATGTCGCGTTTTTCCAATAGGCTACGGGTTTTGCAGAAATGTGCCGGGGTGAGAACAGTGCGAACACTGTGATTTCCGGTCAGTTTTCGAGAGGGCAGCGAGGCATTTGTACACTGGCCCCACCGGGCTTGGCAATCCGGCGCGGCGGGGATGGCACAGCCCTGGTCGGTTTGCGACCGATGAGCCACTGGTTCGCTTGGTCGGATGCGCAGGTTGAAACATTTGCTAAAGCAAAGTGCTGGGTTATAAATAAATCACGAGCGACGCAGGAAGCCTCCGCATGGAATCGAAAGAAAAACTGTTAATGGAACTGCTGGGCCACACGGCACGCTCATTGACCCACCTTACCGCCTCGATGACCTCGATGTCCTTCGAACTGCTGCGCAGCGATGACGACGTGGTCAAGGCCGCCAGCCGGCAGATGATCGACCGCATGGCGACCATCAGCGCCGGGCTCGACGAGCATTGGCGACTGATCGGCGAACTCACCGGCGTCCACGTCGCCCACGAGCAGATCGAGACCATCCAGGAAATCCAGCTGGCCGCACCGCCCCAGCTTCCGGCGAACTGACGCGTCTATCGGCGGGCCTGATGGCCGCCGATTCACAAGACGAACGTCGCTGGCGCTGCACCGGGTCGCGGGCCATAGTTTTGTTCCCGCAGGCGTGATTGCCTGCCCAGAACAAGACAGAGACTGGCCATGACCAAGACTCTCCATCACCGTGCCTGCCACTTGTGTGAAGCCATTTGCGGCTTGACCATCGAAACCACCGAAACCGACGGTCAGGTGCAGATCACCTCGATCAAGGGCGATGCGCTGGACACGTTCAGTCGTGGACACATCTGCCCCAAGGCCGTCGCACTGCAAGATATCCAGAACGATCCGGATCGCCTGCGCCAGCCGATGCGCCGGGTCGGCAGCGAATGGCTGCCGATCGAGTGGGACGAAGCGTTCGAACTGGTCGCCGAAAAACTCTCGGCGATTCAGGAGCGTCATGGGCAGAACGCGGTCGCCGTGTATCAGGGCAACCCCAGCGTCCACAACTATGGGTTGATGACCCACAGCAACTACTTCCTCGGCCTGTTGAAAACCCGCAACCGCTATTCGGCGACGTCGGTCGATCAACTGCCTCATCACCTGACCAGCTACTTGATGTACGGCCACGGCCTGCTGCTGCCGATCCCGGATATCGATTACACCGATTTCATGCTGATCCTGGGCGGTAATCCGCTGGCGTCCAACGGCAGCATCATGACCGTGCCGGATGTCGAGAAGCGTCTTAAGGCGATCCAGGCCCGAGGCGGCAAAGTGGTGGTGGTCGATCCACGGCGCAGCGAGACGGCGGCGATGGCCGATCAGCATTTGTTCGTGCGTCCCGGTGGCGATGCGGCGTTGTTGTTTGGTGTGCTCAACACGCTGTTCAGCGAAGGGCTGACGTCGGTCAGTCATTTGCCGGTGGACGGTCTGGACGAGGTCCGCGCAGCGGTGGCGGGGTTCACCGCTGAAGCCATGAGCCCGTTGTGCGCGGTTCCTGCCGAACAGATCCGCCAGTTGGCCCGGGACTTCGCCGCCGCGCCAAGCGCCGTTTGCTACGGTCGGATGGGTGTTTCCACTCAAGCCTTCGGCACGCTGTGCCATTGGGTCGTGCAGTTGATCAATCTGGTCACCGGCAACCTCGACCGCGTCGGCGGTGCCTTGTGCACCGAGCCGGCGGTGGATCTGGTGGCGTCGACTTCGGGTGGACACTTCAATAAATGGCAGAGCCGCGTGTCCGGGCGTCCTGAGTACGGCGGCGAGTTGCCGGTCTCGGCGCTGGCCGAAGAAATGCTCACAGAAGGCGAGGGGCAGATCCGCGCGCTGATTACCGTGGCTGGCAATCCGGTCCTGTCCACACCCAACGGCCGGCAACTGGAGCAGGCGCTGGACGGGCTGGAGTTCATGGTCAGCGTCGATCTGTACATCAACGAAACCACGCGCTATGCCGACCTGATCCTGCCATCGACCTCGGCGCTGGAGAACGATCACTACGACACCACCTTCAACCTGTTCGCGGTGCGCAACGTCACCCGGTTCAACCGGGCAATCCTCGCCAAACCCGAAGGGGCGCTGCACGACTGGGAAATTTTCGTCGGCCTGGCCAAGGCCTTTGCCGCGATGACCGGCAAGGAGCTGAAGCCAACGATGCCGCCGGCGAAGATGATCGACATGGGGTTGCGCATGGGTTTGTATGGCGATGCATCCGAGCACAAATTGTCGCTGGCGACGCTGTTCGATCATCCTCACGGCGTTGATCTGGGAGCGCTGAAACCCAACCTGGCACCGCGATTGAAGAGCGCCAATCAACGAGTTCAGGCCGCGCCGCCGGAAATCCTCGCTGACCTCGCGCGTTTCGCCGCTTTGCAGGCACCGGCCGCCGATGAGCTGTTGATGATCGGCCGCCGTCATGTGCGCAGCAACAATTCGTGGATGCACAATTACCATCGACTGGTGAAGGGCAAGCCGCGTCATCAGCTGTTGATGAACCCGGACGATCTCGCCAGTCGCGGGCTCAGTGATGGTCAGCTTGTGCGCGTGAGTTCACGGGTCGGGCAGATCGAGGTCGAAGTGCTGGGCAGTGCGGACATGATGAAGGGCGTGGTCAGCCTGCCGCATGGATGGGGCCATGCCCGGCCGGGCGTGCAGATGGCGATTGCCAGCGGTCAGCCGGGCTCCAGTGCCAATGACCTGACCGATGAATGCCAGCTCGACGAGCTGTCAGGCAACGCGGCGCTCAATGGCGTGCCGGTGACGGTGGCGGCGGCTTGAGCATGTCTGTCGGGGAGACCGAGCAGCGCGCTCGGGATTCCGTTACAATGCGCCACCGTGCCGACCCATGAGTCGGAAAGTTCAGCCGAGGTGCTCCATGGATATCATCGAAACGATTAAAGAGCAGATTGCCAACAACACCATTCTGCTTTACATGAAAGGCTCGCCGAATGCCCCGCAGTGTGGCTTCTCCGCGAAAGCTGCGCAGGCTGTGATGGGCTGTGGCGAGAAGTTCGCCTACGTCGACATCCTGCAGAACCCGGAAATCCGTGCCAACCTGCCAAAGTACGCCAACTGGCCGACTTTCCCGCAACTGTGGGTCGGCGGTGAACTGGTCGGCGGCAGCGACATCATGGCTGAAATGTTCGCCAACGGTGAGCTGCAGACTCTGGTCAAGGAAGCATCCGCCAAGGCTGCTGCGGCCAAGTCCGAAGCCTGATTGGCTTCTGCCCGGGTTTCAGCCAGTCTGAAATCCGGGCAATAAAAAGCCCCGCCTCTTGAAAGAGGGCGGGGCTTTTTAGTGTCTCGAGTTTAGCGCTGGCTAATTACTCGTCTTCGCCCATCTGCGATTGCAGATAGTTCTCAAGACCGACTTTATCGATCAGGCCCAGTTGGGTTTCCAGCCAGTCGATGTGTTCTTCCTCGGATTCGAGGATGTCTTCGAGCAGTTCGCGGCTGCCGAAGTCACCGACGGATTCGCAGTGGGCGATGGCGGCCTTCAGATCGGCGTGGCCGGTCTTCTCGATACGCAGGTCGCACTCCAGCATTTCCTTGGTGTGCTCGCCGATGTGCAGCTTGCCCAGATCCTGCACGTTCGGCAGGCCTTCGAGGAACAGGATGCGCTTGATCAGCTTGTCCGCGTGCTTCATCTCGTCGATGGATTCGTGGTACTCGTGTTTGCCGAGCTTGTTCAGGCCCCAATCTTCATACATGCGTGCATGCAGGAAGTACTGATTGATCGCGACCAGCTCATTGGCAAGGATCTTGTTGAGATGCTGGATGACTGTTACGTCGCCTTTCATGATGGGAGTCCTGCCCTAAGTAACGGTATATAAGGCAGAGTTTGAGCTTGGTATTTATAAGTGTCAAACCTAAGTTATTGAATAATAAATGAAAATTAATCGGAATAAGAATGTTTGTGTTCCGCGTCTGGGCGCTAAGCAGTTGATTTTCAGGCATAAAAAAACCGGACTTAAGTCCGGTTCTTCGAAATCGGGGTAATTATGCGGCGGTAAATTCTGCCGGGTAGGGGATCGCAGCCTGGGCGGTTTGCAGCTTGGTCAGGGTTTCGCGAACCACTTCCTTCGCCAGGCACGCACATTTGCCGCATTGGCTGGCTACGCCGGTGGCCTGGCGGACTTCTTTATAGCTGCAGCAACCTTCATAGATCGCTTCGCGGATCTGTCCGTCGGTGACGCCAGTGCAGAGGCAAACATACATAAGTGAGAACCGTCGCTGGTTGTGACTCAATTGCGATGGATCTTAATGTTAACGAGAATGATTGTCAAAGTGCTTTCCCAGTGGTTTTCATCGCCAACGCCTGTGACTGACGAACGGTGGTACATGGCCGGATGCCAGCCGGGATTTCGCGAAAAACCTTTGAGGACAGTCGAAAAACGCAGTGTATGATGGTCGGCCCTTGCGAAGGGGGTTCGTGTCACAGGGCTGTCGCCTGAGGGTGGCAGGCTGGCCCGAACCCTGAACTTCAAGTTTCTACACCAGGAGATATCAATGAGCGTACTCGTAGGCAAACAAGCCCCTGACTTCACCGTCCCGGCCGTACTCGGCAATGGCGAGATCGTTGACAGCTTCACCCTGTCCTCGGCCATCAAAGGCAAATACGGCCTGGTGTTCTTCTACCCGCTGGACTTCACCTTCGTCTGCCCGTCCGAGCTGATCGCTCTGGACAACCGCATGGCCGACTTCAAGGCACGCAACGTAGAAGTGATCGCCGTGTCGATCGACTCGCACTTCACCCACAACGCCTGGCGCAACACCCCGGTCAACAATGGCGGCATCGGCCAGGTGAAATACACCATGGCTGCCGACATGAAGCACGACATCGCCAAGGCCTACGACGTTGAATCCGAAGGCGGCGTGGCTTTCCGTGGCGCGTTCCTGATCGACGACAAAGGCGTTGTCCGCTCGCAGATCGTCAACGACCTGCCGCTGGGCCGTAACATGGAAGAGCTGATCCGTCTGGTCGACGCTCTGCAATTCCACGAAGAGCACGGCGAAGTCTGCCCTGCCAACTGGAAAAAAGGCGACAAAGGCATGAACGCTTCGCCAGAAGGCGTTGCGGCTTACCTGACCGAGAACGCTGCTGCCCTGTAAGGCGCAACGTCGAGGTACAAAAAAACCGGCCCATGTGGCCGGTTTTTTCATGAATGGAAGAAACCCGACGAGTATCAGTCGTCGAAGTCTTCCCAACCGCCCATCTGTTTCCACCGGTTGACGATGCCGCAGAACAGCTCGGCCGTCTTCTCGGTGTCGTAGCGCGCGGAGTGCGCTTCACGGCCATCGAAGTCGATGTCGGCTGCCTGACAGGCCTTGGCCAATACGGTTTGACCGTAAGCCAGACCGGCGAGGGTCGCAGTGTCGAAGCTGGAGAATGGGTGGAACGGGTTGCGCTTCATGTCCAGCCGCGCGACGGCGGCGTTGAGGAAGCCCAGGTCGAAGCTGCTGTTGTGGCCAACCAGAATCGCCCGCTTGCAGCCGTTGGCCTTCAAGGCCTTGCGCACGCCACGGAAGATGTCGGTCAGCGCTGTTTCTTCGCTGACGGCCATGCGCAACGGATGATCGAGCTTGATCCCGGTGAACTCCAGCGCCGCCGCTTCAACGTTGGCGCCTTCGAACGGCTCGACGCGAAAGAAGTAGGTGTGATCCGGGTAGACGAAACCCTTTTCATCCATGGCGATGGTGGTCGCGGCAATCTCCAGCAGAGCGTCGGTGGCCGAGTTGAAACCACCGGTTTCTACGTCGACGACAACCGGCAGGTAGCCGCGAAAACGTGCTGCCATTGGATGGCGCGAACCGCCGCCACCTTGACCGTCCAGTTCGTCGTCGAAATGGTCTTCACTCACGCGTGTTCCTCCAGCAGGCGCCAGCGCAGTTTTTCACCGGCGCGCAGCGGGATAACGGTCAGCTCGCCGAAAGGCAGGCTGGTCGGGGCGGTCCATTCGTCACGAACCAGGGTGATGCGATCGGTGTTCGCCGGTAGGCCGTAGAAACGCGGGCCGTTGAGGCTGGCGAAGGCTTCGAGCTTGTCCAGCGCATTGCGCTGTTCGAAGGCTTCGGCATACAGCTCGATGGCGGCGTACGCGGTGTAGCAGCCGGCGCAGCCGCAGGCGGCTTCCTTGGCGTGCTGGGCGTGCGGCGCCGAGTCGGTACCCAGGAAGAACTTCGCGCTGCCACTGGTGGCCGCGTCGAGCAGAGCTTCCTGATGGGTATTACGCTTGAGGATCGGCAGGCAGTAGAAGTGCGGCCGGATCCCGCCCACCAGCATGTGGTTGCGGTTGTAGAGCAGGTGATGCGCGGTGATGGTCGCGCCGACGTTGGCCGAAGCCTCGTTGACGAACTGCACGGCGTCGCCGGTGGTGATGTGTTCGAACACCACTTTCAGCGTCGGGAAACGCTCGACCACGCGACGCATGTGCTCGTCGATGAAGATTTTTTCGCGGTCGAACACATCGACGTCGCCACGGGTGACTTCACCGTGGATCAACAGCGGCATGCCGACTTCGGCCATGGCTTCCAGCGCCGGGAAAATCTTGTCGATGCTGGTGACCCCGGAATCGGAGTTGGTGGTGGCGCCGGCCGGGTACAGCTTGGCGGCGTGCACGAAACCGCTGGCCTTGGCCTCACGGATTTCTTCGGGCTGGGTGCGGTCGGTGAGGTACAGCACCATCAGCGGCTCGAAACGACTGCCGGCCGGGCGGGCAGCGAGAATCCGCTGGCGATAGCCGTCGGCTTCAGCGGCGTTGCGCACCGGAGGTACCAGGTTGGGCATGATGATGGCGCGACCAAAGGTGCGCGCGACATCCGCAACGGTATTGGTCAACACGGCACCATCGCGAAGATGAATGTGCCAGTCGTCGGGACGCAGCAGGGTCAGGCGGTCGGACATGAGGGGATTCCAGGCGGGTCAAACTGAGGCGAATGCTACCGGAAAAGACTCTTGCAGGCACTCGCTATCAAGTTTTGCGACGAGCGTCCGATATCCCATAGGTATGCCGTAAAGATGTATGTCTCGGTCTTTTTTGTTGTAGAAGCCAATGGAGCCTCCCGTGCGCCAGCGATATTTAGCCTTGCTCAGTGTGTTTGCCAGCCTTCCCGCGATGGCACTGACCTACCAGACCCGTCTGGAGAACATTGAGTGGACGGTCGAGGGCGACAAGTTCGAGTGCCGCCTGACGCAGCCGATCACCGACTTCGGCTCGGGGCAATTCGTGCGCAAGGCCGGCGAGCAGGCGACCTTCCGCCTGAACGCCTACAACGCCATGCTCGGCGGCGGTTCGGCGACCCTGCTGGCAGCGGCTGCGCCGTGGCAGCCGGGACGTGGCGACATCAATCTGGGCACGGTTCGACTGGGCAGCGGCAACGTGCTGTTCAACAGTTCTCAGTCCCAGGCCGGGCAACTGATCAGCGGGCTGATGGACGGTCGCAGCCCGGTGGTACGCCGGGCATCGGGCGATGGTCGGGTGTCGGAAGTGCGCCTGTTGCCGGTCAAGTTCAGCAAGGCGTTCAATGACTATCAGACCTGCGTGGCGAAACTGCTCCCGCAGAATTTCGATCAGGTCAAACAATCGCAGATCGGCTTCCCCGGCGAAGGCATCGAACTGGACGCCGCCGCCAAGGCCAAGCTGCAAGTGATGCTCGAGTACATGAAGGCTGATCCGACGGTCAATCACATCGAACTCGACGGCCACTCGGACAACAGCGGCAATCGCCTGACCAATCGCGAACTGTCGCGTCGCCGCGCGCTGGCGGTGGTCGACTTCTTCAAGGCCAATGGCATCCAGGAATCGCAGATCACCGTGCGTTTCCATGGTGAGCGTTATCCTCTGGTGCCGAACACCAATGCCGCCAACCGGGCCAAGAACCGTCGGGTCAACGTACACCTGGCGCGGGTGGCACCGACGACTGCTCCGGCACCTCAGGCCAGCACGCCTGCCAACACTGCGGCGACTTCCTGACCTGCCGGTCATCGTCGCCCTCTCGACAGATTCTGTCGCTTTGTCGTCTTAAGCTGTCGCGCCTCTGTAAATTATCGCGTTTGAGCGGTAGACTCCTCGGCTTTCCGTAGAACCCCGTGGAGTGATGGCATGGCGGACGTAAACAAGGTCGTTCTGGCGTATTCCGGCGGCCTGGACACTTCGGTGATCCTCAAGTGGCTGCAGGATACTTATAACTGTGAAGTCGTGACCTTCACCGCTGACCTGGGTCAGGGCGAAGAAGTCGAGCCGGCTCGCGCCAAGGCGCAGGCCATGGGCGTCAAAGAAATCTACATCGACGACCTGCGCGAAGAATTCGTGCGTGACTTCGTGTTCCCGATGTTCCGTGCCAACACCGTTTACGAAGGCGAGTACCTGCTGGGTACTTCCATCGCGCGTCCGCTGATCGCCAAGCGTCTGATCGAAATCGCCAACGAAACCGGCGCCGACGCCATTTCCCACGGCGCGACCGGCAAGGGCAACGACCAGGTCCGTTTCGAACTGGGTGCCTACGCACTCAAGCCAGGCGTGAAAGTGATCGCCCCTTGGCGCGAGTGGGACCTGCTGTCCCGCGAGAAGCTGATGGACTACGCCGAGAAGCACGCGATCCCGATCGAGCGTCATGGCAAGAAGAAATCCCCGTACTCGATGGACGCCAACCTGCTGCACATCTCCTATGAAGGCGGCGTGCTGGAAGACACCTGGACCGAGCACGAAGAAGACATGTGGCGCTGGACCGTCTCTCCGGAGAAGGCTCCCGACACCCCGCAATATCTGGAACTGACCTACCGCAACGGCGACATCGTTGCGCTGGACGGCGTTGAAATGACCCCGGCCACCGTGCTGGCGACGCTGAACAAGATCGGTGGCGAGCACGGCATCGGCCGTCTGGACATCGTCGAGAACCGTTACGTCGGCATGAAGTCACGTGGCTGCTACGAAACCCCGGGCGGCACCATCATGCTGCGCGCTCACCGCGCCATCGAATCGATCACCCTGGACCGCGAAGTCGCTCACCTCAAAGACGAGCTGATGCCGAAGTACGCCAGCCTGATCTACACCGGTTACTGGTGGAGCCCTGAGCGTCTGATGCTGCAACAGATGATCGACGCCTCCCAGGTCAACGTGAACGGCGTAGTGCGCCTGAAGCTGTACAAGGGCAACGTGATCGTGACCGGCCGCAAGTCCGACGATTCGCTGTTCGACGCCAACATCGCGACCTTCGAAGAAGACGGCGGCGCCTACAACCAGGCCGACGCGGCGGGCTTCATCAAGCTCAACGCGCTACGCATGCGCATTGCTGCCAACAAGGGCCGCAAGCTGTTCTGAGTCCATCGGGACTTGATGTGAAAAAACGGCCTTGTCTTAATGACAAGGCCGTTTTTTTTGGTGTTTCTTTTTCGACCTGATTGATATCGGTCAGCGTTCCCGTCTTCATCGGCTGTAGATCTTGCATTGCATGGATGTCGCGCTCCGCGTTCTATTTTTTAAAAATTTCCCAATACGGAAATGTTAGATGACTGGGTGTTGTAAATACTAAAGTACGTTGTTCCTTGTGGCGTTTTCGCCTGTTTTGCTGATCTGGCGACATGTTCATTGAGTAAAATGTCCGACACTGCGTCAGTTAAAAAAAGGAATAATCGGGGCGAATGCTTGTTTGGGTGTGGGATTTTTTCCAGTAGCTCCTCTATTTTCAGAGTCGTGTTTTTCTGTCGAGCATCAATGATGTACACCTCGCTCAACGGTTTCGGTAGTTTTATTGGGTATGACCCGCTATTGACGTGTTCGCAGGGTACTTCTGGTGGGTGGGTAGTTGTTTCCTCGAAAGCCTTCAGGAAATTCTTGTCATTATCAAAATCCGAAGGTGCATATAGTGCGCGATAGTTAAAGTTGAGTGTGATGAAAAATAGAAGCAGCAGGTAGAAAGGAAAGGTGATCAGAAACCAGACGTAGATTTCCCGTTCATTGTTATTGAGGAATGGCAGGGAAGCGGCAGCGGAAGTCTCTGATATAAATGCAAAGATGGCGATAACGCTGATCGGGTTGGGTATCTTCTTGTTGAGTTTTAGCATGTTATTTACTCATGGTTTTAGTCTTTCTCGTTGTCTTGGGTTGGGTGGGTGTGAAATGACTGGGTCAGTCTGAGGTGTGTTTTTTGTGTTTATATTAATTCTCGTGTTTGCGATACCGATAAGTTGTATCTGCTGTTTTTTTGTGCTCGATAATAACTCGTGTTTTTTTTCCTTTTTGGATTTGCGGGCGCTCTCTTAAGCAGGGTGGCAGGCGTTCGTCGTCCTGAAAAAAGTTTATGTTTTTGTGTGGGTGAGTCATTTCTGTAGGAATAGTCTTTATTGGCTGTAGGAGGCGTCTCTCGCTACCCGTGTAGAGGAACTTCTCTATGCCATGTAGGAAATGACTACGTTATTGTGCCGGTTCTAAAAATTCGAACAGCGAAACTGGACTTGCCCATGAATAAAGTGCTGATCGTGGATGATCACCCCGTCATTCGTCTTGCGGTACGTATGCTGATGGAACGTCATGGCTACGAAGTCATTGCAGAAACCGATAATGGCGTAGATGCGTTACAACTGGCTCGTGACCAGATGCCGGATATCGTCATTCTGGATATCGGCATACCGAAACTGGATGGACTGGAAGTCATCGCGCGCCTTACAACAAGTGCAATGCCGTTGAAAGTGCTCGTGCTGACGTCCCAGTCACCGGGACACTTCTCCATGCGATGCATGCAGTCGGGGGCGGCGGGATATGTTTGCAAGCAACAGGATCTGACGGAGTTGCTGAGTGCAATCAAGGCGGTACTGTCTGGATACAGCTATTTTCCGAACCAGGCGTTGCACACCGTGCGAACCAGCCTGGGGAATGCCAGCGAGGCGGACATGGTTGATCGCCTGTCCGGGCGCGAGATGATGGTGTTGCAGCAATTGGCGCGCGGCAAGACCAACAAGGAGATTGCCGACGGAATGTTCCTCAGCAACAAGACCGTGAGTACCTACAAGACTCGGTTGTTATTGAAACTCAATGCGCGCTCGTTGGTGGATCTGATTGAACTGGCGCAACGAAACGGCCTTGTCTGAGGGTTTCAGTGGCTGACGGATCATGGGCGGATCGGAATCAGCGTGTGCAGAAAGAGAAAAGCCTCCGTTTCGGGAGGCTTTCAAATGTCAGAGATCAAAATCGTAATCGGCCAACTGCTTCTGCAGTCGGCGCTCCTCAAGCAGGTTGTCGATGGTTCGGCGTTTACTCAAGTTGGTCTTGGCGACTTCAACCACAGGTTCGGCATCATCGGCCTCCGTGGCGATAAAGTCGTCATCCGCTTCCAATTGCTCTTTGCTGGTGCTCATAAGGTCAACTCCAGGCTAAGACTGCCTTTGGCGCTCCTTATATCGATATTCCAGCAGATGGTAAAAAAGATTTTTTCAATCGATAAATCAATAAAACCAATAGCCGCTCAATCATCAGAAGTTTTGTGCTTGTAGTCGCACAGATCTTCGATCCGACAGCTGCCACAACGGGGTTTGCGTGCCAGACACACGTAACGCCCGTGAAGAATGAGCCAGTGGTGCGAGTCGAGCAGGTATTCTTTTGGCACAAACTTCATCAGCTTCTTTTCCACCTCGACCACATTTTTACCCGGTGCAATCCCGGTGCGGTTGCTGACCCGGAAGATGTGGGTGTCCACGGCCATGGTCAACTGGCGGAATGCGGTGTTGAGCACGACGTTGGCGGTCTTGCGGCCAACGCCGGGCAAGGCTTCCAGTTCTTCACGCGTCTGCGGGACTTCGCCATTGTGCAACTCGACCAGCAGGCGGCAGGTCTCGATCACGTTTTTGGCCTTGCTGTTATAGAGGCCGATAGTCTTGATGTACTCGGACAACCCTTCGACACCCAAGGCGTGAATGGCCGCCGGCGTGTTCGCCACCGGGAACAGCTTGGCCGTCGCCTTGTTTACCCCGACGTCCGTCGATTGCGCGGACAGAATCACCGCGATCAACAGTTCGAAAGGCGACGAGTAGGCCAGTTCGGTCTTGGGTTCGGGGTTGTCCTCGTGAAGCCTGCGGAAGATCTCCAGACGTTTTGCGGCATTCATGGGTGATGCGTTTCCTCGGGTAGGTCGGAGGGGCGAGCCCAGGCCTGACGGGCGGCCAGTAACAGTCCAAGCAATATGAAGGCGCCGGGCGCTAGCGTCGCGAAATGCAGGCCGTCGCCGAACAGAATCAAACCTTGCCAGTGTTCCGACAAATGATGGCCGATGCTGCCCTGACCGATCAGTTCACGCAACACCGCGAGCACAATCATCAGTGCGGCAAACAGGCCGTACAGTTTCAGTCGATTACGGACCGACCGGCGAAAAAATCCATTGTGCTCCAGCACGACGCACTGCAAGCCAATCAGCCCGGCATAAAGACTGATCAGTTGATGCCACTGCAGCGCACCGCGTTGCAGAACAATATCGGCGCTGCCGGCCAGGGTCGCGGCCAGTACCAGGCTGACCGGCAACAGGCTCTCGTTGCTCAGGCGCGAGCGCAGCGGTGCCATGCACAAACCGTAAATGCCCACGACAACCGCAAATATCAACAGAGTCGCCAGCGCGCCCGCCACAGAGTCGGTGGCACCGATCAACAACACCAGCATCATCGAGTTCGACAGAGTCGCTGACGTATTCATGGCGCGCTCCCGAGCAGGGTCGTCCGGTGCTCATCGAAATAGCGCAGGGCATCGTGGATGGCATTGATCGCCGCGCGAGATGTAATGGTTGCGCCAGCGATCTGATCGAATTTTCCCTGATCCTTCTTCAAGGCCCACCCGGCATCCGCCGGTTGGTTGCTCGATTTTCCGCGAAAGGTCTGAAGCCAGCCATTTGGCCAGTCGCCGATATGCCCACCCAGCGAAGGCGTTTCGTTTTGCTCGAGGGTTTTGACACCGAGCAATCGGCCGTTGGCGTCGATGGCAATCAGCAACTCGATATTGCCAGCATAACCTTGGGTCTGACTGCGCAGCAGGATCGCCACGGGTTGGCCGCTTTTGCTCGCCCGATAACCGCCCAGCAACAGACTGTGGCTCAGGTTGACGTCGGTCAGCGTCAGAGGTTGTTCAAGCGGCAGATTGTCGTAAGCGTCGAGCGGCAGCACGTCCAGCAGCTTGCGACTTTCAAGCAGACGCTTTTCGGCGGCGATCTGAGGTGCGTTGCTTCGTTGCACCAGCCACGTCACGCCGATGCCCAACGCAGTAATCAACGCCAGTGTGATCAGACTGCTCGTGCGGTTCATGGCGCCACCTGCGTCTGACGGGCCATCGCGAAGCGCTCCAGCGCCGGCACGCACAGGTTCATCAACAGCACCGCAAACGCCACGCCGTCAGGGTAACCGCCCCAGGTGCGAATCACGTAAGTCAGCAAGCCGACGCCGACGCCGAACAGCAGGCGGGCGAGCGGACTTTTTGCCCCCGATACCGGTTCAGTGACGATGAAAAATGCCCCCAGCATCGTCGCGCCACTCAGCAGGTGAAACAGTGGCGAGCCGTGGGAGTCGGATCCCGAACCGTTCCAGCACAGCAGGCTGATCACGAACAGGCTGGCGAGCATGCCGACCGGCGCGTGCCAGCCAAACACTCGACGCTGCAACAAAAACAGTCCACCGGCGAGGAACGCCAGGTTCACCCATTCAACGCCGTGCCCGCCAAAGCGCCCGAATGCCGGATTGCCGGCAAACAGTTCGTCCATGGTCAGGCTTTTATTGATGCGCAGACTGTCCAGCGCGGTGGCCTGAACCCAGGCATCCGGTTGCGCGCCCAGATTGAACAGCTGGCCAAAAGCCGCCGCCAGATCCATGCCATGGCCCGGCCAGTGGGTCATCGGCTGAGGAAACATCACCATGGCCAGCGCGAAGCCGAGCATGGCCGGATTGAACGGGTTTCGGCCCACGCCACCGTAGAGATGCTTGCCCAGCAGCAGGCCCGAGGCGATCGCCGTGACCGTCAGCCACCACGGGCAATAGGGCGGCAGCGCGATCGCCAGCAGCGTGGCGCTGACCACTGCGCTGCCATCGGTCAAGGTGGCCTGCAGAGGTTGCCGACGCAGATGAGTCACGGCAGCTTCAACGCCCAAGGCCGTGACAACGGACAGGATCAGGTTGATCAGCACGCCCCAACCGTAAAACCAGAACAACGCCAGCCATCCCGGCAATGTCGCCAGTAAAACCAGCTTCATTGCCTGTTGCAGGCGCTCGTCTCCGGTTTCAATGGATGACATGGGCTTTTACCTGCTGCTCTGCTTCTTGCAGGCGGGCGCGGGCCTTTTCGAGGATATCGGCGGGCGTGCCGTCGCGCCGTTGCAGTTTGTTCAGATCGGCGCGAGCGTAGGCCAGTTCGGTTTTCAGTTTACGAAGGTGGTCGTCGATCGGACGTTTCTCGACACGCACAAGCTCGGGCGCCGGTTGATCGCTGGCCGCTTCGGCGTTGTGCAACGCCTGTTCGGCGTCACGCAGCGCTTGCTCCAGTAAGGCGATCTCGGCTGGCGGGGCTACTGCGGTTTGCGCCTTTTTCAGCTCGGCGCGGCGCATCGCCAACTGGATTTTCGCCCGCTTCAGATCGGCGTCCTTTGCCGGGGCGGCCACGACCGGCGCAGGTGCCGCGCTGTTTTCCAGCTTCGCCAGTGCCTGTTCGGCCGCCTCGAACTGCTGTTGCAGGAGGATCAATTGCGATTGCTGATCGAAGGTCGGCGGATGACCGAACGCCTTGAGCGACTTGTTCAATTGCGCCCGGCTCATGGCCACGTCGATCTTGGCTTTTTTCAGCGCAGCATCGGCGGTCGCGGCCTTTTGCGCGCGCACCCGCTCCAGCGCCGCCTGCACCGGATCGAGCGTGGTGGCGGCGACTTCGACCTGTGCCGCGCGCTGTGCCCGGGCCTCGCGCTCGGCCTGCTTCTGCTGTTCTTCGCGTTGCAGGCGAGCATTGCGCCGTTCAAAGCGTTGTCGGGCGTGATCGCGTTTGGCCGCGCGGGCCTGTTGTTCTTCAAGGCTGGCGGCCAGACCGCCTACCACCGGCAGTGTGCCCAAAGGCAGCGGGTGCATCTCGATGCAATCGACCGGGCAGGGCGCCACGCACAGATCGCAACCGGTGCATTCGTCGATGATGACGGTGTGCATCAGCTTCGCTGCGCCGACTATGGCGTCGATCGGGCAGGCCTGAATGCACTTGGTGCAGCCGATGCATTCGGCTTCGCGGATGTAGGCCACTTGCGGCGGCGCCGAACCGCGACTGATGTCCAGCTCCAGCACCGGGATTTTCAACAGTTCGGCCAGCGCCGCGATGGTTTCGTCGCCACCCGGCGGGCACTTGTTGATCGGCTCGCCTTCGGCAATGCCTTCAGCGTAGGGTTTGCATCCGGGATGGCCGCACTTGCCGCATTGGGTCTGCGGCAGCAGGGCATCGATGCGTTGAATCAGACTCATGTTTTGATCAGTCCACTGAATCCGAGAAAAGCCACGGCCATCAGTCCGGCGCCGATCAACAGGATCGGCAGGCCACGAAAGGGCAGGGGAATATCGTTGTCGGCCGTGCGCTCACGCAAATCGCTGAACAGGCTCAACACCAGCCAGAAACCCAGACCGGCGCCAAGGCTCAGCGCTGTCGCATGAAACAGGCCTTTGTCCGCTTGCGCGTTGATCAGCGTCAGCCCCAGCACACCGGCATTGCCCAGCAGCAGCGGCCACAAACCGTCGAACGGCATATCGGGTCGCCAACGCGTCAGCAACTTCAGCAACGGCGTGATCAGCAGGACGCTCAGCGGCAGGAATACAAACAGCCGCAGGAATTCCAGTTGCAACGGCACCAGTAGCCAATGCCAGATCGCATAACCCGCCACGCCGACAATCAGCATCAGGCACAACGTTGCCAGCCCCAGCGCATGTACCTGACGGCGTTCGCCGGCCAGCAGCGGATCGACGCCCAGCGGCCAGTGCAACACAAAGTTGTTGATCAGCGCAGCACTGAAGAGCGTAAGCACGAGTTCGGTCATGGTTCTGCCGGTGGCAACGGGGGGGGTCACTTAAGGTTAGGCATTATCCGGCAGCCGTGGAGGGCGGGCCAGATATGAAAAATCCCACAGGCGCACGGAGCACGCCTGTGGGATCTGTCAGGGCAGAACCTTACTTGATGCGCTGACCCGGCTTGGCGCCGCTATCCGGGCTCAGCAGGTAGATTTCTTCACCGCCAGGGCCAGCCGCCATCACCATGCCTTCGGAGATGCCGAACTTCATTTTCCGTGGCTTGAGGTTGGCGATCATCATGGTCAGGCGACCGTCGAGCTTGGACGGATCCGGATAAGCGCTCTTGATCCCGGAGAACACGTTGCGTTGCTCGTCACCGATGTCGAGGGTCAGACGCAGCAGCTTGTCCGCGCCTTCGACGTGTTCGGCCTTGACGATCAGCGCCACACGCAGGTCGACGGCGGCAAAGGTGTCGAAGTCGATTTCCGGCGACAGCGGATCCTTGTCCAGTTCGCCGTTGCCGACAGGCGCGGCGGCGCCGGTGTCGGTCTGGCTGGCGGTCAGGTCTTCTTTCGAGGCGTCGGTCATGGCTTGCACTTTTACCGGGTCGATGCGGGTCATCAACGGTTTGAATTCGTTCAACTGGTGGTTGGCCAGCAGGGTGGTGTGGTCGTTCCAGGTCAGCGGGGCGACGTTGAGGAACGCCTCGGCATCGGCGGCCAGCACTGGCAACACCGGTTTGAGGAAGATCACCAGCTGGCGGAACAGGTTGATCGCCGTGGCGCAGACCGCCTGGACTTCATCCTGCTTGCCTTCCTGCTTGTTCAGCGACCATGGCGCCTTGTCGGCGATCCAGGCATTGGCGCGGTCGGCCAACGCCATGGTTTCGCGCATGGCACGGGCGAAGTCGCGGGCCTCATAGGCGTCGGCGATGCTCGGCGCAGCAGCCAGGAACGCTTCGGTCAGTTCCGGCGCGGCGTTGGTGTCCACCAGCAGACCGGCGTTGCCCTTCTGGATGAAACCGGCGCAACGGCTGGCGATGTTGACCACTTTGCCGACCAGGTCGGAGTTGACCTTCTGCACGAAGTCTTCGAGGTTCAGGTCGAGGTCGTCCACGCCACGGCCCAGTTTGGCCGCGTAGTAGTAGCGCAGGTATTCCGGCGACAGGTGATCCAGGTAGGTACGGGCCTTGATGAAGGTGCCGCGAGACTTGGACATCTTCTGACCGTTGACGGTCAGGTAGCCGTGCACGTTGATCCCGGTCGGCTTGCGGAAACCCGCGCCTTCGAGCATCGCCGGCCAGAACAGGGCGTGGAAGTTGACGATGTCCTTGCCGATGAAGTGATACAGCTCGGCGGTGGAATCCTTGCCCCAGAACGCGTCGAAGTCCAGCTCCGGCGTGCGGTTGCAGAGGTTCTTGAAGCTGGCCATGTAGCCGATCGGCGCGTCCAGCCACACATAGAAGTACTTGCCTGGCTCGCCCGGGATCTCGAAGCCGAAGTACGGTGCATCGCGGGAGATGTCCCACTGTTGCAGGCCGGCGTCCAGCCATTCGGCGATCTTGTTGGCCACGGCGTCTTGCAGGGTGCCGCTGCGGGTCCAGGCCTGCAGCATTTCCTGGAAGTCCGGCAGCTTGAAGAAGAAGTGCTGGGAATCCTTGAGCACCGGGGTGGCGCCGGAGATTGCCGACTTCGGATCCTTCAGGTCGGTCGGCGCGTAGGTTGCACCGCATTTTTCGCAGTTGTCGCCGTACTGGTCTTCGGTGCCGCATTTCGGACAGGTGCCCTTGATGAAGCGGTCGGCCAGGAACATTTTCTTTTCCGGGTCGAAATACTGGGTGATCGAACGTTGGGCGATGTGTCCGGCGTCACGCAGCTTCAGGTAGATCTGGCTCGACAGCTCACGGTTTTCTTCGGCGTGAGTGGAGTGGAAGTTGTCGAAGTCCACCAGGAACTCGGCAAAGTCGGCGCTGTGTTCGGCCTGGACGTTGGCGATCAGTTGTTCCGGGGTGATGCCTTCCTTTTCCGCGCGCAGCATGATCGCCGAACCGTGGGCGTCGTCGGCGCAGACATAAATGCACTGATTGCCGCGATGCTTCTGGAAGCGCACCCACATATCGGTCTGGATGTATTCCAGCATATGGCCAAGGTGGATCGAACCGTTGGCGTAGGGCAGGGCGCTGGTGACGAGAATCTTGCGTGGTTCGGACATGTGGGGCTTCGCTACTTGATGAAACGGAGGTCGGCCACTATAAAGCGCCGGGAAAGATATTTCACCTCTGCAAATCGTTGCCGGGCATGCCGTCCGGAGGACAGAAGGGGTAGGATACCCGCCATCTTTTCCCAGTCTTGTTATCGGAGTTGCCCATGAGTGCCGTCACTCGCGCAGCGGTGGAAGCCGTCCTCAGCCAATACACCGACCCTTACCTGAACCAGGATCCGGTCAGCGCCGGTTGCGTGCGCAACATCGAAATCACCAGCGATCGCGTCAGCGTGCAACTGGAAATCGGTTATGCCGCCGGTCTGTTCAAGAGCGGCTGGGCGCAATTGCTGCAACTGGCCATCGAAAACCTCGACGGCGTGGTGTCGGCCAAGGTTGAAGTCAACAGCGTGATCGCCGCGCACAAGGCCCAGGCCCAGATCCCAGGGCTGGCCAACGTCAAGAACGTGGTCGCCGTGGCATCGGGCAAGGGCGGTGTGGGCAAATCCACCACCGCCGCCAACCTGGCGCTGGCGCTGGCTCGCGAAGGTGCGAAGGTCGGGATTCTCGACGCCGATATCTACGGCCCGAGTCAGGGCATCATGTTCGGCATTCCCGAGGGCACCCGACCGCAGATCAAGGATCAGAAGTGGTTCGTGCCGTTGCAGGCCCATGGCGTGGAAGTGATGTCGATGGCGTTCCTGACCGACGACAACACGCCGATGGTCTGGCGCGGGCCGATGGTCTCCGGCGCGCTGCTGCAACTGGTGACGCAAACCGCTTGGGGCGACCTGGATTATCTGGTGATCGACATGCCGCCAGGCACCGGCGACATCCAGCTGACCCTGGCGCAGAAAGTCCCGGTGGCCGGTGCTGTGATTGTCACGACACCGCAGGATCTGGCGCTGCTGGACGCGCGTAAAGGCGTGGAGATGTTCCGCAAGGTCAACATTCCGGTGCTGGGCGTGGTGGAAAACATGGCCGTGCACATCTGCTCGAACTGCGGACACGCCGAGCATCTGTTCGGTGAGGGCGGTGGCGAGAAGCTGGCGACCCAGTTCGGCGTCGAGCTGCTGGCTTCGTTGCCGCTGTCGATGCTGATCCGCGAACAGGCCGATGGCGGCAAGCCAACGGTGATTTCCGAGCCGGACAGCCAGATCGCCATGGTTTACCAGGAGCTGGCCCGCCACGTCGGCGCGCGGATCGTGTTGCAGGAAGCGGCTTCGCCGGCGATGCCGAACATCACCATCAGCGACGATTGATGGCTGTGGTTTAAACAAAAACGCCCCGGTGCCTGTGCACCGGGGCGTTTTTCATTACGCGACAGAGGTCAGATGCGCAACCCGCCATCCATCTCCAGAATCCGGCCGGTGTAGTAGTCGTTCTCGAAGATGTACGCCGCCGAATGGGCGATTTCTTCCGGCTTGCCCATGCGCTTGAGCGGAATGCCCGAGGTCATTTTCTCCAGCGCTTCGGGTTTCATGCCCAGGGTCATCTCGGTTTCGATGAAGCCCGGTGCAATGCCCGCCACGCGAATGCCGTAGCGCGCCAGTTCCTTGGCCCAGGTCACGGTCGCTGCCGCCACACCGGCCTTGGCGGCGGAGTAGTTGGTCTGGCCGACGTTGCCCGCGCGGGAGATCGACGAGATGTTGATGATCGCGCCGCTGTTCTTCAGCTCGACCATTTTCGCCGCCACTTCACGGGTGCAGAGGAACACGCCGGTCAGGTTGACGTCGATCACCGCCTGCCACTGGGCCAGGCTCATCTTGGTCATCTCGCCGTCCTTGACCTTGAGCAGCAGGCCGTCGCGCAGGATCCCGGCGTTGTTGATCAGGCCGTGGATCGCGCCGAAATCTTCGGCGACCTGGGCAACCATGTGCGTGACCTGCTCTTCGTTGGCGACGTTGCACAGGTAGCTGCGTGCTTCGACACCCTTGGCCTTGCAGGCCGCGACGGCGTCATCGAGTTTTTCCTGGTTCAGGTCGACCAGCGCCAGCTTCGCGCCCTTGCCTGCGAAATACTCGGCCATCGAGCGGCCCAAGCCTTGGCAACCGCCAGTGATAATGATTACTTTGTCGTTGAGTTGCATTCGCATGCCCCCGAGAGCAGGTCAGAGTGGTCCTTACAGGTAGCCTCTCGATCTGCACCGGCCAGCAGCCTGTTGCACATGAGAACTGCCCGATGGCGAGTGGGACAAAACCCATGCGCCTGTCCGTTTTGTCGACGGATTCTATTTAAGGAGTCATAAATTGAGCGTTGAAGCGGCTAAGAATGCCCGAGAATTGCTTCTCAAGGAATACCGTGGCGTGCTGTCGACCCACTCCAAATCAATGCCCGGTTTTCCATTCGGCTCTGTGGTTCCCTACTGCCTGGACGACCAGGGCCGGCCGCTGATCCTGATCAGCCGCATCGCCCAGCACACTCACAATCTGCAGAAAGATCCGAAATGTTCGCTGCTGGTGGGCGAGCGCGAGGCTGACAATGTGCAAGCCGTTGGTCGCCTGACCTATCTGGCCGAGGCGGAAAAACTCGAAGACGCTGCCGCAATCGAAGCCGCCGCCGAGCGTTACTACCGCTATTTCCCCGATTCGCAGAATTACCACAAGGCCCACGATTTCGATTTCTGGGTGCTCAATCCGGTGCGCCATCGCTACATCGGCGGTTTTGGCGCGATCCACTGGGTCGATCACCTGACCCTGGCCAACCCGTTCGCCGGCAAGGCCGAAATCAGCATGGTCGAGCACATGAACAGTGACCACGCCAAGGCCATCGCCCATTACGTCGACCTCGCCGGTCTGCCGAAAACCGTACCGGCGCAACTGGCCGGGATCGACACCGAAGGCATGCACCTGCGCATCGGTCAGGCGCTGTACTGGCTGCCGTTTCAAGCGCCTTGTCATACGCCGATACAAGTGCGCGAGGCCTTGGTTTCTCTGGCTCACGCCGAGGTCTGGCCAAAAAATGCGGTGGCCGACGCTTGAATTCACGAAAGGGCGACGTCATCTAAGGCTTACTGCAAGGCATTTCTTGCGTTGAGGAAACTTTGATGCGCCCTTTTTTGTTGCTCTTTCTGCTGTTCCCGGTGTTGGAGCTGTTCGTATTCGTCAAAGTGGCAGGATCGATCGGATTTTTCCCGGCCCTGCTGCTGATCATTCTCGGCTCGATGTTCGGCGTGTTTGTGCTGCGCGTCGCCGGGCTGGCCACCGCACTGCGTGCCCGTGAAAGCCTGAACCGCGGCGAACTGCCTGCGCAAACCATGCTGGAAGGCCTGATGCTGGCCCTGGCCGGTGGTCTGTTGATCCTGCCGGGCTTTATCAGCGACGTGGTCGGTCTGGTGCTGCTGTTGCCGTTCAGTCGTCGACTGGTCGCCAACAAGATGCGCCAGCGTGCCGAAGAACAGGCCATGCGCCAGCGAGCGTTCGCCGATGACCTGCAACCTCGCGGCGGTCCTGCACCGCGCCAGCCTCTTGGCCGCGAAGGTGATGTGATCGAAGGCGAATTCGAACACCGCGACACCAAGTAACTTCTACGTCGACACGGCACCTTCGGGTGCCGTGTTCGTTTGTGGGGCGAATTCATGCAATGTGCGTGAAAATTTTTTAGCCCCCGCCCTTGTAATAAGCTTATGCGCCCTTATGTATCGGTCACCGAAAGGTTTCCGACATTTTGAGTCGGACAGACTTCCGCGGTTCGCTCGACGAGCCGCAACCGGCGCAGGCCGGATTCGTTAAACCCGCCGGGACTACACCGGCCGATGAAAACCACAATTAGGAGAGATCGACAATGAAGCTTCGTCCTCTGCATGACCGCGTCGTCATCCGTCGCAGCGAAGAAGAAAAGAAAACCGCTGGCGGTATCGTCCTGCCAGGTTCGGCTGCTGAAAAAGCCAACCACGGTGAGATTCTGGCTGTAGGCCCGGGCAAGGCACTGGAAAGCGGTGAAGTGCGCGCACTGTCCGTGAAGGTAGGCGACAAGGTTGTGTTCGGTCCGTACTCCGGCAGCAACACTGTGAAAGTCGACGGCGAAGACCTGCTGGTAATGAGCGAGAACGAAATCCTCGCCGTTATCGAAGGCTGATTACCCCCGTTCATTTTCCCGCTACTACAAAGTATTTAAGGAATATCGATCATGGCTGCTAAAGAAGTTAAATTCGGCGATTCCGCCCGCAAGAAAATGCTGGTTGGCGTAAACGTCCTGGCTGACGCGGTAAAAGCGACCCTGGGCCCGAAAGGCCGTAACGTGATTCTCGAGAAGAGCTTCGGCGCTCCGACCATCACCAAGGACGGCGTTTCCGTCGCCAAGGAAATCGAACTCGAAGACCGTTTCGAAAACATGGGCGCGCAGCTGGTCAAAGACGTTGCCTCCCGTGCCAACGATGACGCTGGTGACGGTACTACCACCGCTACCGTTCTGGCTCAGTCGATCGTCAACGAAGGCCTGAAAGCCGTCGCTGCCGGCATGAACCCGATGGACCTGAAGCGCGGTATCGACAAAGCGACCATCGCGATCGTCAAAGAACTGAAAGCCCTGTCCAAGCCATGCGCCGACACCAAGGCTATCGCTCAGGTAGGCACCATCTCCGCCAACTCCGACAACTCCATCGGCGACATCATTGCCGAAGCCATGGAAAAAGTCGGTAAAGAAGGCGTGATCACCGTTGAAGAAGGCTCGGGCCTGGAAAACGAACTGTCGGTTGTAGAAGGCATGCAGTTCGACCGTGGCTACCTGTCCCCGTACTTCGTCAACAAGCCGGACACCATGGTTGCCGAGCTGGAAGGCGCGCTGATCCTGCTGGTCGACAAGAAGATCTCGAACATCCGCGAAATGCTGCCAGTGCTGGAAGCCGTTGCCAAAGCCGGCCGTCCACTGCTGATCGTTGCCGAAGACGTTGAAGGCGAAGCCCTGGCGACTCTGGTCGTGAACAACATGCGTGGCATCGTTAAAGTCGCAGCCGTCAAGGCTCCAGGCTTCGGCGACCGTCGCAAGGCCATGCTGCAGGACATCGCTGTTCTGACCGGCGGTACCGTTATCTCCGAAGAGATCGGCCTGAGCCTGGAAAGCACCACCCTGGAACACCTGGGTAGCGCCAAGCGCGTGACCCTGTCCAAGGAAAACACCATCATCGTTGACGGTGCTGGCGTTCAAGGCGACATCGAAGCCCGTATCGCTCAGATCCGTGCCCAGGTTGCCGAGACTTCCTCGGACTACGACCGTGAAAAACTGCAAGAGCGTCTGGCCAAGCTGTCCGGCGGCGTTGCAGTGATCAAGGTTGGCGCCGGTTCCGAAGTTGAAATGAAAGAGAAGAAAGCCCGCGTTGAAGACGCCCTGCACGCAACCCGCGCAGCCGTTGAAGAAGGCGTGGTACCTGGCGGTGGCGTTGCGCTGATCCGCGCTCTGGAAGCCCTGACCGAACTGAAAGGCGACAACGCTGACCAGAACGTCGGTATCGCTGTACTGCGCCGCGCTGTTGAAGCGCCGCTGCGCCAGATCGTTGCCAACTCCGGCGACGAGCCAAGCGTGGTTGTCGACAAGGTCAAGAACGGCGAAGGCAGCTTCGGCTACAACGCTGCTACCGGCGAATACGGCGACATGATCGAAATGGGCATCCTGGACCCAACCAAGGTCACCCGTTCGGCTCTGCAAGCTGCAGCCTCCATCGGCGGTCTGATCCTGACCACCGAAGCTGCTGTTGCTGACGCACCGAAGAAAGAAGGTGCAGCTGGCGGCGGTATGCCAGACATGGGCGGCATGGGTGGCATGGGCGGCATGATGTAAGCCAGCCTCACCCTGTAACGAAAAACCCCGTCTGCGAAAGCAGACGGGGTTTTTTCTTGCCCGCGTTTCAGGGGTCAGGCGTTGGCGGGTTGTGCCAACGTCGTGGCCTGGTTCTTGGCTGCCGGGCGATACAGAATCCAGTAATACGAACCCAGACAGATCAGCCAGCAGAAGATCGCCGTCCACACGTTGTGGGAGAAGAAGTGCGCACCCTGCATCATCCGGCTGATCGAAAACACCGAACCCAGCGCAAAGGCAAAGATGAATGCCTGACGGGCCAGCCGCGGGCGGCGGTCACGCAGCACGAAGAACAGCGCAAACAAGGTGAAACCGGTGGCCGCATGACCACC
The DNA here is from genome assembly GCF_059423925.1 of Pseudomonas sp. GW458-11-26-14-LB4. NCBI lineage: Bacteria > Pseudomonadati > Pseudomonadota > Gammaproteobacteria > Pseudomonadales > Pseudomonadaceae > Pseudomonas > Pseudomonas sp. GW458-11-26-14-LB4. The sequence goes on along the minus strand of NZ_JBWKYU010000005.1, from coordinate 227,696 downwards.
CGGCCAGCAACGACCGGGCTTGTCGGTCGGCGGGCGATGATCCAGCAGTTTGCTGTAGGTTTCGTGGCCACCGAACTGTTCGAGGCTCCATGGGCATTGCACCGCCGTCACGGCTTTCACCGGCGTGACAAACGAGGTGGCCAGACCCAGCGACAACACCAGGCAACCCAGTTCACGCTTGAATGGTTTGAGCCGTTCGATGAAAAAAGCACCGATGAACCCGAGGATGGATAACACCGAAAAGGCGATCACCACTTGTTTGGCGCGGTCGTGGAGGATGTCTTCGAGAAAGTAACTGTGGCGGCCGATGAAGTCGCCCGCGACCGGATCGTAAAACAGCCGGGCCAGATCCATGTCCAGGTCGGTCAGCTCCAGCAACACCAGAATGACCGCCGCGACGGCGGGAATGCCCAGGCAAAGCCATACATTCAAAGGCCTTGAAGCAGGGCGGGCAGAGATCGAAACCATGGCAATTCCTTCATCGGTAAGGTCTTCAAAGAAGCACAACCGTGTGAGTCTGCGCCCGGTTCTGTCGGCGATTTGTCGGTCGCTCGTGAAAAACTCGTCAAGTCCGGCGATCCGTGCAATTAAGTCAAATCAACCCACTCGGTGCCTAGCCGTGAGCCACACTTGGCCGTAAGCTGCGCGGGCCAAGACGGCCGCTACTGTGTACGTAGGAGGTGCCCATGCGAATTCTATTGGTCGAAGACAACCGCGATATCCTGGCCAATCTGGCCGATTACCTGGGGCTCAAAGGCTATACCGTCGATTGCGCCCAGGACGGTCTGTCGGGCCTGCATCTGGCCGCCACCGAGCATTACGACCTGATCGTGCTCGACATCATGCTGCCAGGCATCGACGGCTACACCCTGTGCAAGCGCCTGCGCGAAGACGCCCGTCGCGATACGCCGGTAATCATGCTCACCGCTCGCGATCAGCTCGATGACCGCTTGCAGGGCTTCAAGTCCGGAGCCGACGATTATCTGGTCAAGCCGTTCGCGCTGTCGGAACTGGCGGCGCGGGTCGAAGCGGTGATGCGTCGCACCCAGGGCGGCGGTCGTCGGGCCCTGCAGGTCGGCGATCTGAGCTACGACCTCGATACCCTAGAAGTGACCCGCGAAGGCAAACTGCTCAAGCTCAATCCGGTCGGCCTCAAACTGCTGGCGGTGCTGATGCAAAAGAGCCCGCATGTTTTGCGTCGGGAAATTCTCGAAGAAGCGCTGTGGGGCGATGACTGTCCGGACAGCGACAGCCTGCGCAGCCATGTCCACCAATTGCGCCAGGTGATCGACAAACCATTCGCCAAGCCACTGCTGCACACCGTGCACGGCGTGGGTTACCGCCTGGCCGAGGGCCGCGATGGAGTTTAAGCAAAGCCTTGCCCAGCGGATCATCATCGCCTTTGCGCTGATGAGTGCGCTGGTGGCCGGGGCGTTTGCCATGGGCATCGTCGCGACCGTGCACCTGGTCGAGGAAAAACTGATTTCCGCCGGGTTGGGCGGGGATCTGCAACGCCTGCTGCTGATGGACAACGTCTCGGACTGGAGCCATCGGCCGGAGCCGGATCAACTGTTCTACTTCAGCGGCGGGCCGGGCGACTTCGAGCTGCCCAAGGACCTGCGACACCTGGATTCGGGGTTCCATGAAGTCTTTCGCGAGCAGCTGTCGTACCACGCGATGGTCGAGGTGGTCGACGGTCGCCGCTACGTGCTGCTGCAGGATCAAAGCGATTTTGAAGAACGCGAGCGCGTGCTGTTCGCCGTGGTGCTGGTGGGCTTCGTGCTCAGTCTGGCGCTGGCGGTGTTCCTTGGCTGGGTGCTGGCGCGCAAAGTGATGGCCCCGGTGGTGCGTCTTGCCCGCCAGGTGCGCCATCGCGACCAGTTGCTCGGGCTGGCACCTCCACTGGCGCCGGACTATGCGGCTGACGAGGTGGGCGAACTGGCAGTGGCGTTCGATGCCACGCTTGGGCGCCTGCGTCAGGCGCTGACGCGGGAGCGCCTGTTCACCAGCGACGTCAGCCACGAATTGCGTACACCGCTGATGGTATTGGCCAGCTCCTGTGAACTGCTGCTGGAAAATCCGGGCATCGATCAGCGCGGCAAGGCCCAGGTTCAGCGCATTGCGCGGGCCAGTGAAGAGATGCGTGAGCTGGTGCAGACCTTCCTGATGCTCGCTCGCGCCCAGCGTGAAGACGCAGGCGCGGCGCCCCAGCATAACCTCTCGCAAGTGGCCGACAGTTTGCTTTGCCTGTGGCGAGAACCCATCGAATCCAAGGGCTTGCAGCTGATTTTCGAGCCGGGCAATCCGCCCGACACCTGTTATAACGCGACGCTGCTCAATGCGGTGATGGGCAACTTGCTGCGCAATGCCTTGCACTACACCGAGCAGGGGTTCATTCGCCTGACGCTCAACGAGAACGGTTTCGTGGTCGAGGATTCGGGCGTAGGCATTCCCGAGGAAAAACGCGAGGCGATGTTCCAGCCTTTTGTACGCGGAAACGAAAAACGCGGCGAAGGGCTGGGGTTGGGTCTTTCACTGGTTCAACGCATCTGCGAGAACCAGGGCTGGAGCGTCACGTTGAGCACGATGGAGCCCAATGGCTGCCGTTTCGAGGTCGATCTGGGCAAGCGCTGAAGATCAGCCGGTCGACGAGGGTACTCCCGCCAACCTGTCTAATTCCTGTATAACCTTGAAATAGATTGCCGATTTACATGACGTTTTTTTCACAAAGGGATGACCTGACGCTGACACGCCGCTGCTTAAGGTGGCGTCATCAGTAATTCAGGAGTCCTGGTGATGGCCGGCCCGATCAAGCTCGATTTTTCCGAAAAGTACGACGATAAACATGCGCAGAAATACCTGCGCAAGCACCAGGACGGTCTGGGACGTCGTTTGTCCAACTGGCGGGATCAGCAGATGGCCCGCAAGGCGCTGACCCTGGTCGGTGAGCCGGGGCTGGTACTCGACCTGCCGTGCGGTGCGGGGCGTTTCTGGCCGATGCTCGCGGAAAAACCCAACCGGGTGATCATCGGTGCGGACAATTCCGAGTCGATGATCAAGACCGCCATGCAGGCACAACCGGCGGATGTGGTGAAACGGGTACAACCCTTGCACACATCTGCGTTCGACATTGCCTTGCCCGATAACGCCGTCGACAGCATTTTTTGCATGCGACTGCTGCATCACATCGGCGAAGCCGAGCACCGCCGGGCGATTCTGCGCGAATTCGAGCGCGTCACTCGCGACAGCGTGATCATTTCGCTGTGGGTCGACGGCAATTTCAAGTCCTGGAAACGCAAGCGCGCCGAGCGCACGCGTGGGCAGGAAGGTTACCAGAACCGGTTTGTGTTACCGGCCGCTACAGTTGAAAAGGAATTTGAAGACGCGGGGTTCCGGATCCAGGAACAACTGGACTTTATTCCGCTCTATGCCATGTGGCGAGTCTACGTATTACGCAAGAGGTAACAGGATGGCAGTGCAATTTGCAGCAGAAGCGGAAGTCGCTCCCGAGGATCGCTTCGACTACTACTGGAACCAGCGTGGCGAATGGGTCGAGGAACCCAATGTACGCCGGGGTGGCGAAAGTGGTGTGCAACGGATCATGGGACGTGACGGCCAGCTGCTGTATGCCAAACGCCAGACCGGACATATCTATCGCAGCTGGCTGCACCCGTTCGGACGGCCGACCGTGTTGCGCGAGCTCGATGCGCTGACGGGCGTGACCCGGCTCGGCGTCAGAGTCCCTGAAATCGTGTTCTGCGGTGCCCAGCCCGATCCCGAATTTAAATGGCGTGCACTGTTGGTGACGAAGTCGCTCGATGACTTTCAGGAGTTTGAGCAATGGGAAGCCGCCGGCGGACGCGAGCAATACGGCGAAGCTGTCTATGAGCGCGTGCTCAAGGATCTCGCCGAAAATCTCGCGCGCATGCACAAGGGCCGTTGGCAGCACAGCTGCATCTACATCAAGCACGTATTTGTGCGGGTGACGGGCGAAGGTGAGTCGGTCAAGGTCGAAGTCGCCCTGATCGATCTGGAAAAGTGCCGTCAGCGATTGACCACTTATCGCGCAGCCGCCCATGACATGAAGCAATTGCGTCGCCACTCGTCGTTCAGCGCAACGGACTGGAAAAAACTCGTCTACTTTTATGAGACGGCGTTTGGCAGCGCTATCAAAGGTTTATAGCGATGAAACTAGAAATTGCACGAGGTTTGTTTCTGGTAGGAGCCTTGGCAGTTGCATCATTGGCGGTGGCGGCCTGGGAACAGCCACGCATGCAGGTGATCGGTGCCTCGGCGAGCGATCCGCATTGCCCGATGCCACGGGTGGCGAAGGCCGCCGTGGCCACTCAGCCGGACCATGATCTGTTGCTGTTCATGTTCGGACTCTCTCAAGGAATGAGGCCGCAGAGTTGAATCGATTGAAATCTCTTTCTAGAAGAGCCAAAGGCCTCGCTGATGCGAGGCCTTTTTTATTGCGTCATGGCTTTTTTTACTGCGTCATGCCGTGGGATCGGGTTTCGCCAGCACGGTGTAAACGCACGGCAGGACAAACAGCGTGAACAACGTCCCGATCGACATCCCGGTGGCAATCACCGTCCCGATGTCGAAACGGCTGACCGCACCGGCGCCGGTGGCCACGATCAGCGGCACCATGCCGAAGACCATCGCCGCCGTGGTCATCAACACCGGGCGCAGGCGAATCGCTGCCGCTTCCTCCACTGCCTCGCGGGGTGTCAGGCCCTTCTCCTTGCGTAACTGGTTGGCGAACTCGACGATCAGGATCCCGTGCTTGCTGATCAGCCCGATCAGCGTCACCAGCCCGACCTGGGTGTAGATGTTCATGCTCGACCAGCCGAGGAACAGCGGAATCAGCGCTCCGCAGATCGACAACGGCACGGTCACCAGAATCACTAGTGGATCGCGGAAGCTCTCGAACTGCGCCGCCAGCACCAGGAAAATGATCGCCAGCGCCAAGGCGAACGTCACCCACAGAGCGCTGCCTTCCTGGACGAACTGGCGGGAGGCGCCGCCGTAATCGAAGGCAAAACCGGCCGGGGCTTCTTCCCGGGCTATCTGCAACACGCTGTCGATGGCTTCGCCCATGCTCACCAGCGGGAACCCGGACAGCTTGGCCGCGTTGAGTTGCTGGAACTGGTTGAGCTGTCGCGGTCGTGCGCGGTCGGTCACGGTGATCAGGGTCGACAGCGGCAGCAGTTCGCCCTGGGTGTTTTTCACGTAGTAATTGTTCAGCCAGTCCGGGTTGTCGCGGTAGGCCCGTTCGACCTGGGCGATGACCTTGTAGCTGCGGCCTTCGATGGTGAACCGGTTGATCTCGGCTTCGCCGAGCAAGGTCGCGAGGGTGCCGCCCAGATCCTGCATCGACACGCCCATCTGCGCAGCCTTGGCGCGGTCGATGTCGACCACCACTTCGGGTTTGTCGAAAGCCAGGTCGAGGTCGACGAAGGCGAACTTGCCCGATTCCATGGCGCGCTTCTTGATCCGGTCGGCCACTTGCAGCAACAGCTCGTAGTCGTTGGCGGTGTTGATCACGAACTCGAACGGCAGGCCTTCACCGGTGCCAGGCAGGGACGGCAGGTTGAAGCCGAAGATCTGCAGGCCCGGAATGCCCTCGAGTCTGCCTTGTACCTCGGGGAGGATTTCCATTTGCGTGCGGCTGCGCTCGTTCCACGGTTTGAGCAGGAAACCGCCGATGCCGCTCTGCACCCCGTTGTAGCCGTTGATCTGGAACGAGGAGTAGTACTCCGGAAACTCCTTGAAGATCTTGATGAACTCGTCGGTGTAGGTGTTCAGGTAATCGAGGTTGGTCGGTTGCGGCGCGTTGGCCATCATGAAGATGATGCCCTGATCCTCGTCCGGTGCCAGTTCCGATTTGGTGAACTTGAGCAGCACCGGAATCAGGCACAGCACGATCACCGCGAACACCAGCACCACCGGCCGGGTATTGAGCGTGCCGTGCAGCATGCTTTGATAGCGACGCTTGAGGCTGTCGAAAATCCGGTCGAGGCGGTGGGCCAGGCCCGTGGGATTTTCGTCATGGCGCAGCAGCATGGCGCACATCATCGGCGACAGGGTCAGGGCGACGACGCCGGAAATCACCACCGCCCCGGCCAGGGTCAACGCAAACTCCTTGAACAGTGCCCCCGTCAGTCCGGTGAGAAAACCGATCGGTGCATACACCGCCGCCAAGGTGATGGTCATCGACACCACCGGCATGGCGATTTCCCGTGCGCCCTCGAGCGCGGCGTCCAGCGGTGTCTTGCCTTCCTCGATGTGTCGGTGGATGTTTTCCACCACCACAATCGCGTCGTCCACCACCAGCCCGATGGCCAGCACCATCGCCAGCAGGGTCAGCAGGTTGATCGAGTAGCCCATCATCTGCATGAAGAACATCACGCCGATCATCGACAGCGGAATGGTCACCACCGGAATGACCACTGAACGCAGGGCACCGAGGAACAGGAACACCACCACGATCACGATCAGCACCGCCTCGAACAGGGTTTTCACCACTTCGTCGATGGAGGCCTGGATGAACAGCGTGGCGTCGTAGGCGATCTCGCTCTTGAGGTTGGGCGGCAGCTGGGCTTCCAGCTCCGGCATGATCTTGCGCACTTCCTTGATCACTTCCAGCGGGTTGGCCCCGGGTGTGGCCTTGATCCCGATATACACCGAAGGCGTGCCGCCGAACGAACTGATCGAGTTGTAGTTTTCCGCGCCCATTTCGACCCGTGCCACATCGCTGAGCAGCACCCGGCTGTCACCGCTGACCTTGAGCGGGATCTTGCCGAAGGCTTCGGCGGACTTCAGTTCGGTGTTGGCGTTGATGCTGGTGACCACGTACTCGCCTTTCACTTCGCCAGCGGCGGAGAGAAAGTTGTACTGGCGCACCGCGTTGGTCACGTCGCTGGCGCTGAGGCCGAAGCCGGCGAGTTTCACCGGGTCGATCCACAGGCGCATGGCGAACACCTGGTTGCCGAGAATCTCTGCCTCGGCCATGCCCGGCAGGGTCGCCAGTTTCGGCTGGATCACCCGTGAGAGGTAGTCGGTGATCTGCGGGTTGTTCAGCTCCTTGCTGAAGAAGCTGATGTACATCAGCGCCGAGGCGTCGGCGGCTTCCTTGCTCAGCACCGGATCTTCGGCGTCCTGAGGCAACTTGTTCTTCACCTCGTTGGCCTTGGCCAGCAGTTCGGTGAACAAGCGGTCGCTGTTGGAGCCGATGCGCGCGTAGATCGAAATCACCGAGAAGTTCTGGCGACTGACCGAAGTCATGTAGTCGATGCCCTCGGCGCTGGCCAGGCTCTGTTGCATCGGCTGGGTGATGTAGCCCTGGATGGTTTCGGCGTTGGCCCCGGGGTACGCGGTGGTCACCGTGATCAGGGCGTTTTCCATTTGCGGGTACTGGCGCAGCGGCAGCTTGCTCCAGGCCTGAAAGCCCAGCAGCACAATCAGCAGGCTGACCACGGTGGCGAGCACCGGGCGGCGGATGAACGGATCGGTAAAAGCCATGGGGTTTCCTTGATCAGTCGGCGCGGGGCGGACTGTTCTGCTCGCCGAGGGTCTTGTCGTCGCTGATGGCAATGTGGGCGCCGTTGTCCAGTTTGATCTGGCCGGCCGTCACCACCTGTTCGCCGCTCTGCACGCCCTTGTTGATCATCACCTGACCATCGCGGCGTTCGCCGGTCTCGACGAACCGACGCTCGGCGATCAGTACCGGTTGGCCCTTGTCGTCTTTTTCGACGGTGCCATCTTCGGCTTTCTTCTGGGTGACCACGTACGTCGAGTTGCCGTACAGGGTGTAGGTGATCGCACTTTCCGGGACCACGATGTGTTTCTGCGGATCCGGCAGCAGCACTTCGACGCTGGTGAACATGCCCGGCAGCAACTTGCCATCGGGGTTGGCCAGGGTGGCGCGCACCAGAATGTTGCGAGTGGTGCTTTCGACGATCGGGTTGATGGCGCTGATGGCGCCGGTGAAATGCTGGCCGGGATACGCCGCGACCGTGATCTGTACCGGTTGACCGATAGCCAGTTTCGGCACCGATTGTTCGGGCACGTAGAAATCGGCGTAGAGGCTGCTCAGGTCCTGCAGGGTGGCGATCTTGGTGCCGCTGGCGAGGTAGTCGCCGATGTCGACGAGGCGGATGCCGATGGTGCCGCTGAAGGGCGCGACGATGCGTTTTTTCGCCAGCGCCGCATTGAGCTGATTGACCGTGGCCTTGTTCTTTTGCAACTGCGCCGAGAGCCGGTCGAATTCGCCTTTGGAGATGGCGCTGCTGCCGACGAGTTGACTGCCGCGACCGTAATCCAGCTGCGCGAGGCCGAGATCGGCCTTGGCGGTTTCGAGGAAGGCGGCTTCGACGGCGCTGTCCAGTTGTAGCAACGGCTGGCCGGCCTTGACCTTCTGCCCCGATTCGAACTTCAGCTCGGTGACGGTGCCGGCGTTCTCCAGGCTCAGGTCGACGCCTTGCAGCGCTTTCAGCGTGCCGACGGTGGGCAGACGCATCTGCCACGGGCGCTCGACGGCGGTGGCCACGGCGACGCTGATCGGCGGCTTCGGTTTGGAAAAGCCCTGGATCATCGTATAGATCGAGAAGGCCTTGTAACCGGCGAGAAGCAGAACGATCAGCAGTACAACACCCAACATGATCAGCATGCGGCGACGCAGCATATTTCCAGTTCCTTGGAGAAAATCAGGCGAGACAGGCGGGCACATTACCCCGAGTCCGGCAGGGATTCCAACTGCCAGTTTTTAGCGGGTGTAAGGGAAGAAGGTGGAGAAAGGCGGTGCCGCCGACCGGACGGTCGGCGGCGAATTTCAGGCCCTCAGATGAAGATGGTTGTCCCAGAGCCCTGCGGGCAAATCCAGCGGTTTGGCCAGCAGATCGTCCTGACGGCAATCGTAGTAGCGGCAACGTCCCTGACCGGAGGTCACGACAAACCCGTCCTTCACCGCACCGACGCCGGCGCAGTCGGGCAACGGTGCGTCGAGGCGCACTTCGCCGCTGTCCAGGTCCCAGATGAAGAAGCGGTTGCCGCGCGGTGCGGTCAGTGCCACCAGACGCAGGTCGCTGTGCACGGCGACGCTGGCGGTGTAATGACCCATCGACTGCAACTGATGCTCCGGCACCGGGAACGCCACGAAAGGCTGGCCCGGTCGCTTGATCGCCAGCAGCTCCGAGCGCTCGTGGGAAGGCCCCATGAATTGCTGGCCGGCAACGATGGTGCCGTCGCTGGCGATCCCCAGGTGGCGCACGCTGTTCATCTGCTGGGCGAGGGTTTCCTTGCTCAGCAGGGTGCCATCGCGCTGCATCAGCACCAGGCTTGGTTCCATGGCGTCGAGGTTCATGTCGACCCGGCTTTCGGCCTCGGTGCGGATCCCGCCATTGGCCACCACCAGGGTTTCACCGTCGGGCATCCACGACACCTGATGCGGGCCGAGACCGTGGGTGGAAAGCTCGCCGCTGTGCACCAGCCGTTCGCCTTCGAACTTGTACACCCCGAGCAGTCCACGGCCCGGATCGGTGGTGTCGTTTTCGGTGGCGTACAGGTAGTCGCCGCTGTGGTGGATCACCGCGTGGCCGTAGAAATGCCGGTTCGGCTGCGACGTCACGGTTTGCAGCAATGCACCGTTGCGCAGATCGATCAGGTAGCTCTCGGTGCCCGGCCGGCGGGCAACGAACAGCGCGATCGGCAGCGTCGGGTGATTGATGATGTCGTGGCAGCGCTGGCCGACTTCGGTGGCAAACACCTGGGTGCCGTCCAGCCGATAACCGACGGCGTAATGCTTGCCGTCGGTGTCGTCCCGCGCCGACAACAGCAGCGGGCTTTGGTCCTTGCGTTTGAACAGCGTCCAGCCGCCCAGTGTCACTGCTCCCAGCAGCAAACTACCTAAAGTCAGAGCCTGGCGTCGCAGCATGGCACGTGCCCTCATCAGTCACCGTCGTTGGCGTTGAAGCCCAGTTGGATGCCCAGCGCCTTGGCCAGCTCGCCTTCGTGCAGGCGGTGGACGACGTTGAGGCTGTCGTAGATGTCGTTGAGCTGCTGGCGACCGGCGTCATCGTTGAGCATTTCGGTCAGCGAGCGCTGAGTGCTGCCGAACAGTTTGAGCGACGCCGCGTAAGCTGCATCGATCTTGTCCGCCAGCGGCTTTTGCTCAGCCGGCAGCAGGCCGCGCAGGCCTTTGTTGTCGACGCCTTCCCAGACGGTTTTGGCCGCTGCGAGGCTGGCTTCCAGCGACTCCATCGACGACTGGCTGCGCCATGCATCGGCCTGGAACGGCTGAGGCACGCCCTTGCTCTGACGGCCCATCGGCGTGCCGAGTTTTTTCTTCAGGGTGTCGAGGGCGGTGACCTGTACCCGCAGCAGATCGGCGATCGCTTCGTGGGAGTCGGCGTAGCGCTGGTTCGGGAACTTGCTCATCTGCGCGAGCATGCCGTCGGTGTTGTTCCAGCTGCTGAGAATCTCTTCGGCCAGTTGTTTCTGACGCTCGCCGATGGCCACCAGCAGTGGGCAGTACTTGGCTTTCTGCGCGTCGTTGGCGACGTCAGGTTTGGCGTCGAACAGGATGTACTCGTAAGCGGACAGGCCTTGAACCACGACGCTGGACTTGGCCAGTGCGGCGGCATCGATCTGCGGCTGCGCGGTGACCAGTTGCTCGACCTGACGGCCGACCAGGTTTTTCTTGTCCGGCCAGAACTGCACCTGCCACGAACGGTTGCCTTCGGCCAGCGGGCCGATCAACAGCGGTTGCAACTCGGCCCAGGCTTTCTGCGCGTGCAGGAAGTCGGCACGGGCGGTGTCCAGTGACTCTTTGCCCTGGCAGTAAGCGAGGGCGCTGACGGCCAGTTGCTTGTCGGCTTCGACCCAGCGGGTGTAGGTCGGCAGGATCACCGATTTGGCGATGGCCGCCGAGGTGACGGCTTGCGGATCCTGCGGCGAGCACGCGCCGAGGGCCAGTGCGGCAAGGCTGGTGAACAACAGCTTGGGACGGAACATGTCGGGCTCCCGATTCTTTTAAGTGTTTAAAGTGAGTTCAAGAACGCCAGCAGCGCGGCACGCTGCTCGGCGTTGAAAGACAAAACCTGTTGCTGCGCCGCCTTCGCTTCGCCGCCGTGCCAGAGCACGGCTTCGAGCAGGTTGCGGGCGCGGCCGTCATGCAGAAACTGGGTGTGGCCGCTGACCGCCTGCGTCAGGCCGATACCCCACAGCGGCGGGGTGCGCCAGTCGCGGCCGGAGGCCTGGAATTCGGTGCGGTTGTCCGCCAGGCCTTCGCCCATGTCGTGCAGCAGCAGATCGCTGTACGGGCGAATCACTTGATTGGCCAGTTCAGGTTCGGCCGCGTTGGCGGCGGTGGTGTATTTCGGTGTGTGACAGGACTGGCAACCCGCCTGGAAGAACAGATTCTTGCCGGCCAGCACTTGCGCATCGTTGACCCCACGGCGGGCGGGAACGGCAAGGTTGCGGCTGTAGAACAGCACCAGGCGCAGGATGTTGTCGCTGACTTCCGGTTCGCCGTCCGGGCCATTGCCGTTCGGTGCCTGTTTGCAGGCGGTTTGCGCGTCGGTGCAGTCATCAAACGGTCTCAGGCTGGTGGTGAGGCCCATATCACCAGAAAACGCGTGAACATTTTGTTGATTGAGGTTCGGCTGGCCGGCTTTCCAGCCAAATCGCCCCATGACGGTCTTTTGCTGCTCATCGTCCCAGACCCGGTTTGGCCGGCCGTTGATGCCGTTGTTCTCTTTGGCCTGCGCGGCGGCGTTGGCGAGGATCGCTTCTTCCGGGATCGCTTCGAGCAGGCCCAGGCCGATCATCGGCGGTGCAACGCGGGCCGAGAAACGTGTGTCCGGGTGCATCGGGCCGTAGCCGAGCTGGGTGATCTGCAGGACCGGTTTACGCAGCTCGACCTCGGTGCCGTCCTTGAAGCGGACCGGCACCGGCGTGTAATCGACCCGCACCTTGCCTTCCGGCGCGACGCCGGGGACCGCCATGTCCTGGAACTGGCCGCCATAGACTGGCTCCGGCACCACGCCCACTTGCTCGATGACCTTGGCATAGGCCGGCGCATCGGGAATCGACAGGCGTACCAGCATCGACACCGCGTTGGCCGCATCCGGCGTCGGCGGATGGCCGCGGCCGTCCTTGATATGGCAGTTCTGGCAGGCGTTGGTGTTGAACAGCGGGCCGAGGCCATCGCGGGCCGTGGTGGTCGATGGCGCGATCACCCACGGGCTGCGAAAGAAGCTGTTGCCGACGCTGAAGTCCACCCGCCGCGAAGGCGGCAGGTTGGCCGACGGCAGGGAAAACGCGTTCTGATCGCTCTTGCGCACGGTCGCCGCGCCGCCGGAACGGGCCTCACCCGGCTCGGCCTTGGTGAAGCGCGGGGCGTCATCGCAGGCACTCAGGCCCAGGGCCAGAAACAGTGCGGACAAGCGAAGAGGCAGCGAGGGCATCAGACTTCCTGCAAGAGGGGCGAATTTAAAGGCGCAAAGTCTAACAGGGCGAGGGGGTTTGAATAAGAGGAATTATCGTTTGCTTGATGCGCGTCAGGTCAGCCAGAACGAAAAAGGCGACCCGAAGGTCGCCTTTATTAACGCGGACGCTGTGATCAGAACTCGTGATCGGCGTTGTCCGGGTTCAGGTCGCTGATGCCCAGCTTGCCGGCAGCGGCTTCGATCGAACCGGTCTGCTTGACCAGCGAAGCGATGGCGTCGCGCACGATCTGGTTGCCGGCGGTGTTGCCGGCCGCGATCAACTGGTCGTAGTGCTCACCCTTGTTGGCGTGATCGACCATGACCTGGATCTTGGCTTCGGTGGCGGCCAGATCGGCTTTCAGCGCGGTGTCGGCAGCCGGGTCGACTTTGGCCACCAGCGACGACAGGCTGGCGCCGGTCATTTTGGTGCCGTCGACACGGGTGTACTCGCCCAGGTACACGTTACGAATGCCCTTGGCATCGTAGAAGTGCGAGTTGTGGGTGTTGTCGCTGAAGCAATCCTGTTCGTCTTCCGGGGAGTTCGCTTCCAGGGACACTTTCATGCGCTCGCCGGCCAGTTCGCCCAGGGACAGACTGCCCATGCCGAACAGCATTTTGCGCAGGCCGCTTTCAGCCGGTTCGGCTTCCAGGGTGGCGCGGTAGTTGTCGGCCACGTTCGGCTTCCAGTTGCCGACCATTTCTTCCAGGTCGCTGACCAGCAACTGGGTCACGGCTTTCAGGTAGGCACGACGACGATCGTTGTGACCGCCGGTGGCGCCGGCGCCTTCCAGGTAGTCCGACGCAGGACGGTTGCCGGCGCCAGGGCCGGTGCCGTTCAGGTCCTGGCCCCAGAGCAGGAATTCGATGGCGTGGTAGCCGGTGGCAACGTTGGCTTCGGAACCGCCCAGCTCGTTCAGGCTGGCGAGTTTTTCCGGGGTGATGTCCTTGACGTCGACCTTGTCTTCGCCGACCTGTACTTCGGTGTTGGCGATGATGTTGGCGGTGGCGCCCGGGTTGCCCAGTGCGTGTTCGTAGGACTTGTCGACGTAGTCGATCAGGCCTTCGTCCAGAGGCCAGGCGTTCACCTGACCTTCCCAGTCGTCGATGATGGTGTTGCCGAAGCGGAACACTTCGCTCTGCAGGTAAGGAACGCGGGCGGCGACCCAGGCAGCCTTGGCGGCTTTCAGGGTGTCGGCGTTCGGCTTGGCGAGGAACGCGTCGATGGCGGTTTGCAGGGTTTTCGCGGTGGATTCGGCATCGCTGTAAACGGCGAAGACCATGTCGGCGTAGTGCGAGACAACGGCTTTGCCGGCGGCCTCGTCGACTTTACCGGCGGCAGCAGGCGCAGCCGGTGCAGCGGTGCTGGCAGCCGGGGTCGGCGCAGGAGCGGCGGCCTTGTCTTTGTCTTTACCTTCGCCGCAACCGGCGAGGGAAATAGCGATGGCCAGCAGACTGGCGGTAGCCAGAGGCATACGAATCATGGCGAACATCCTGCTTCGGTAATTGAGTGGACAGGCGCGGGGGTGCGCAAAAGCTGCGACATAATGCAAATCTTTCGCATTATGTGTAAAGGGTTGTAGCTGGAAATATTTCTTATTTGCGCGGGGGTTGCGCTGGATCAATAGCGTAGAGCACGCCCGGCGGATCAAGGGGTTTGCCGGGCTTCGCAGGGAGATTTCAGAGGATGGCCGCGTTGCTGCGCTGGGCCTGCTTGAGATAAATGCTCAGCTCGCGCGCCGGTAGCGGTTTGCTGTAGTGGTAGCCCTGACCTTCATGGCAGCCTTCGGAGATGATGTAGGTTTCCTGTTCGGCGGTTTCCACGCCCTCGGCGATCACCTGCATGCCCAGGCTCTTGCCCAGTTGAATGATGGCGCGAACGATGGTCGCGTCATCGTCGTCGTCCAGCAGGTCCTGGACGAAGCTCTTGTCGATCTTGATCTTGTCCAGCGGCAGACTCTTGAGATAACTCAGCGAGGAGTAGCCGGTGCCGAAGTCGTCGATGGCGATCAAGGCGCCGGAGCGGCGCAGGCTCAGCAGGTGCTGGGCGGCGGTGCTGATGTCTTCCATCAGGCCGGTTTCGGTGACTTCCAGCTCCAGGCTCCGCGGTGGCAGGCGGTACATCTGCAACAGGTTGTTGACCACCCGCGGCAGCTCGGCGTGGTGCAGTTGCACGGTGGACAGGTTGACCGCCATGCGCAGATCGACGAAGCCCTGATCGTGCCAGTCGCGCAGTTGCTTGCAGGCCTGATCCAGCACCCATTCGCCGATGGCGATGATGGTGCCGTTCTGCTCGGCCAGCGGGATGAACAGGTCCGGCGGCACCAGACCGTGTTCCGGATGCTGCCAGCGGATCAATGCCTCGACGCCGACCACGCGATGATCGCGGTAGCTGATCTGCGGCTGATAGACGAGGTAGAACTGATCGCGCAGCAAGGCGTCGCGCAGGTCTTTTTCCAGTTCGCGACGGCGGCGCATTTCGCTGTCGACGCTGGCGATATAAAACTGATAACGGTTGCGCGAGCGGGTCTTGGCCAGGGTCATGGTCTGCTCGGCTTTCTGCAACAGCTTCTCGGTGCTGTCGCCGTCCTCCGGGAACAGGGTGATGCCGATGGTCGCGCGCAGACGGATTTCCTGATGATCGAGGGCGAAAGGTGCTTCCAGGTCATCAAGAATGCTTTGCGCCAGTTCCGCCGCTTCGTAGGGTTGCTCGATATCGGCCTGCACCAGCGCGAACTGGTCGCCGCCAAGACGGGCGAGGGCGCCGAGGCGACCGCTGTGGGCGCGCAGGCGGTCGGCGAGTGCCAGCAGCAATTGGTCGCCGGTCTGGTAGCTGAATTGTTCGTTGATGCCTTTGAAGTCATCCAGTCCGACACACAACACCGCAACCCGGCGCTGCAGCTTGCCGGCATCCACCAGGATCTTGTCCAGTTGCTGCTGCAATTGCTGGCGGTTCGGCAGGCCGGTGAGGAAATCGTACTGGGCCATGCGCAGCAGGCTGTTTTCCGCTTCGTGGCGCAGGTGGGTATTGCGTTCGATGGATTCGAGCAACTGGTTGGCGGTGTTGATCCAGATCCCCAGTTCGTTTTTCTCGTGCCCCTTGAGCTGCGGAATCTTGTGTTCGCTGGGGCGGTCCGGGTTGATCTCGGTGAGGTGTTCGATGATCCGCGACAGCGGTTTGGTCAGCAGCCAGTGATAGACCAGATACAGCACCAGCCCCATGGCCAAGGCGCGCAACACGCCGGAAATGAAGATGATCACCGAGCTGACGATGAAACCCTGACCGTAGGTGGCCGTGTCGAGGGTGATGCTCAGATCGCCGTAATACTCGCTGTAGGGCCCGCGTCCCACCAGTTGGGTGGTGAACGTGCGTTCCTGGCCGAGGATCAGGTCGGTCAGCCAGCGACTGTTGGAATGCTGCAGCTCACGGGATTTCTGCGCGAGCATCGCTTCGTTGGGATGGCCAATGGAGGCCTGGCGCACGGCGTCGTCCTGGAACAGGCCTTCGATCACCTGCATGCCCATCTCCCGGTCCAGGCTGTAGACCGCCTGGGTTGAGGGATCGCGGAACATGTCGAGGATGCGTTCGGCATCGCCGGCGACGGCCTGGCGTGTTTTATAGGCATCGAAAACGATCTGCGCGCAGCTCAAGACCACGCCGACGATCAATGCCGACAGGAGCACGACCCGGAGCAACTTCACCGACAAGCTGTTCTTGAGTTCCAGCTTCAAAGGGTTATTCCTTGTTCCGTGCGGGTAGCGTCAAGTTGCCATGAGTATTGGCAATCCCGTGTTGGCAGTCAAAGGGACAATCGAGCCGCGGAAAATTTGTCCGTGGCCTTGGCCGAAATGCTGCGGTCTGGAGTATTTGCCCTATTTGTACTGTGTCGGTAGTTTTGGCCTCCAACTTGAGGGGCGTCGGACAATTTTTCCTCTTTTGATGGTAGTTCGCCGTGGCTTGGGGGCAAGGCGAGAAGGGCTGCTTTACGTGTGGGAAAAGGCCCTGTTGGTGATGCGACGCACCCGTGATGATTTCTGCGGGCAGAAAAAAACCCGGCAATAGCCGGGTTTTTTGTCTGGCGTGCAGCTTAAGCGGTGAAGGTCTTGCCTTCGAACTGCTCGGCCACGAACTTCCAGTTGACCAGGTTCCAGAACGCCTCGACGTACTTAGGACGCAGGTTACGGTAGTCGATGTAGTAAGCGTGTTCCCACACGTCGCAGGTCAGCAGCGGGGTGTCGCCGCTGGTCAGCGGGTTGCCGGCGCCGATGGTGCTGGCCAGGGCCAGGGAACCGTCAGCCTTTTTCACCAGCCAGCCCCAGCCGGAACCGAAGGTGCCGATCGAGGTTTTGCTGAACTCTTCCTTGAACTTGTCGAACGAACCGAAAGCCGCGTTGATGGCTTCAGCCAGTGCGCCGGTTGGTTGACCGCCGGCGTTTGGCGCCAGGCAGTTCCAGTAGAAGGTGTGGTTCCAGACCTGAGCGGCGTTGTTGAAGATGCCGCCCGAGGAAGTCTTGACGATTTCTTCCAGGGTCTTGCCTTCGAACTCGGTGCCTGGCACCAGGTTGTTCAGGTTCACGACATAGGTGTTGTGGTGCTTGTCGTGGTGGAATTCCAGGGTTTCCTTGGAAATGTGCGGCTGCAGGGCATCGTGTGCGTAAGGCAGCGGCGGCAATTCGAAAGCCATGATGATTCTCCTAATCAGGTCTGTTGCGGTGAGCGCAAGGCCGATCACGGGCGGCCAGAAATGCACCGGCGAGTTTTTACTCTTTGCGGCGCAGGGTTCGGATCATAGCACCGGGGGTGCGGCTTAACCACGCAACAACTGTGTGGGATAGAGGTTCCAGAGCCTTTTGGAATAATTCAGGAAGCCAATATCAATTGCCCCGCCACCGTGAACATCATCACCGCCACCAGCAGATCCAGAATCCGCCACGTACTCGGCCGTGCCAGCCACGGTGCGAGCCATGCCGCGCCGAACGCCAGGGTGAAGAACCACAGCAGCGAAGCACTCGCCGCGCCGACGACATAAGCGCCAGGCACCGACTGTTGCGCACCGAGAGAACCGATCAGCAAAACGGTGTCGAGATAGACGTGTGGGTTGAGCAGCGTCACCGCCAGTGCGCTGAGCATCACCGCCCGCAGCGAACGTACAGTCTGGTTTTCACCCTGTTGCAGGCTCTGTTTCGAAAACGCCCTGCGCAACGCCTGGCTGCCGTACCAGATCAGGAACACCGCGCCGCCCCAGCGGGCGACCGCCAGTAAGGTCGGGTTTTGCGCCAGCACCGTGGCCAGACCGAACACACCTGCCGCCACCAGCAACGCATCACAGGCGACGCACAGCGCGGCGACCGGCAGGTGATGTTCACGTCGCAGGCTCTGCGCCAGGACAAAGGCGTTCTGCGTACCGATCGCCATGATCAGCCCGAACGCCACCAGCAAACCGTTGGTATAGCTTTGCCACATGACGGTTACTCCGCGTTGGCTGCGAGATCGCGCAGCACTTGCATGGCGCGTTCGGCGTCGTCCTGACCGACGAACAAATGGTCGTGGTAATAACCGGCGATCACGTTGCAGCTGATGCCGGCCTTACCCAGTGCGGTGGCGAATGCGGCGGTCAGGCCGACGGCTTCCAGCGCCGAATGCACGTTCAACGTGATCCAGGCTGCGACGTAGTCGAAGCTGAAACCGGCGCGCTCGGCGTGGGAACGTTCGAGAATTACCGTCAGGCCTTCCTGCTCGCGGAAACTGCCGACGATTTCCAGACCGCTCGGCAACTGGCCGTCGCGCAAGGTGCAGAACACGTATTCGCCGGCATTGAGCTGCGGGCTCATGCTGCGCAGCAGGGTGGTCAATGAGGTTTCGCCAGCCATGATGGTGGTCCTTGATAAAGAGTGCATGCTGGCTATTCTCCCGGTTGACGCGGTATAAGAAAAACCAATAGTGCTGATCGCTCATTAGGAAAACTGATGTTCGACTACAAATTGCTTTCCGCTCTGGCCGTCGTAGTCGAGCAGGCCGGATTCGAACGCGCGGCGCAGGTGTTGGGCCTTTCGCAATCGGCGATTTCCCAAAGGATCAAACTGCTGGAAGCTCGGGTCGGCCAACCGGTGCTGGTACGCGGGACACCGCCGTCGCCAACCGAAATTGGCCGGCGCCTGCTCAACCATGTGCAGCAGGTGCGCCTGCTCGAACGGGATTTGCAGACGCTGGTGCCGGCGCTGGACGAAGAAGGCCTGCCGGAGCGCCTGCGCATCGCCCTGAATGCCGACAGCCTAGCCACCTGGTGGGCCGAGGCGGTGGGCGACTTCTGCGCCGAACAACATCTATTGCTCGATCTGATCGTCGAAGACCAGACCGTCGGCCTCAAGCGCATGCGCGCCGGTGAAGTGGCCGGTTGCCTGTGCGCCAGTGAGCGTCCGGTGGCAGGCGCGCGCAGCGTGCTGCTCGGAGCGATGCGCTATCGGGCGCTGGCCAGTCCGGCGTTCATCGAGCGGCATTTTCCCGACGGCGTGCGGGCCGAACAATTGCCGCGCACCCCGGCGCTGGTGTTTGGCCCGGACGATTTTCTCCAGCATCGTTACCTCGCCTCCCTCGGCGTCGATGGCGGTTTCGAACATCACCTGTGCCCGTCGTCCGAAGGTTTCATCCGCCTGACCGAAGCCGGGCTTGGCTGGGGACTGGTGCCGGAATTGCAGGTGCGCGAGCAGCTGGAGCGCGGCGTACTGCGCGAACTGTTGCCAGATAAACCGATCGACGTGCCCTTGTACTGGCATCATTGGCGCAATGGCGGTCAGTTGCTCGGGCTGTTGACCGAGCAATTGGTGCGCTCGTCGGCGCAATGGCTGGTGGCCTGAAAGCAGCTACGAGCGTCAAGCTGCAAGCGCCAAGTAAAGCGCTTGCGTACTGTATTTACCTTGCAGCTCGAAGCTCGAAGCTCGAAGCTCGAAGCTTGCAGCTGGTTTTGTTGGAGCTCTACATGAAAATTCTGGTCACCGGCGCAAGCGGCTTCATTGGCGGACGCTTTGCGCGTTTCGCCCTGGAGCAGGGCCTGGACGTGCGGGTCAACGGTCGCCGGGCCGAGGGTGTCGAGCATCTGGTGCGTCGCGGTGCCGAGTTCGTTCAAGGCGATTTGAGCGATCCGGATCTGGTGCGTGCGCTGTGCAGCGATGTCGAAGCCGTGGTGCATTGCGCCGGCGCGGTCGGTTTGTGGGGCCGTTATCAGGACTTCCATCAGGGCAACGTGCAAGTCACCGAAAACGTGGTCGAGGCCTGCCTGAAGCAACGGGTCCGGCGGCTGGTGCATCTGTCGTCGCCCTCGATCTACTTTGACGGTCGCGACCATCTCGGCCTGACCGAAGAGCAAGTGCCCAAGCGCTTCAAGCATCACTACGCCGCGACCAAATACCTGGCCGAGCAAAAGGTCTTCGGCGCCCAGGAATTCGGCCTCGAAACCCTCGCCCTGCGCCCGCGTTTCGTCACCGGCGCCGGCGACATGAGCATCTTTCCGCGCTTGCTGAACATGCAGCGCAAGGGCCGTCTGGCGATCATCGGCAACGGTCTGAACAAGGTCGATTTCACCAGCGTACACAACCTCAACGAAGCGTTGCTCAGCAGCCTGCTGGCCGACGCCTCCGCGTTGGGCAAAGCCTACAACATCAGCAACGGCGCTCCGGTGCCGCTGTGGGATGTGGTCAATTACGTGATGCGCAAGATGGAAGTCCCACAGGTCACCAAGTACCGTTCCTACGGTCTGGCCTACAGCGTGGCGGCGCTCAACGAAGGGGTGTGCAAGCTCTGGCCCGGGCGTCCCGAGCCGACCCTGTCGCGCCTGGGCATGCAGGTGATGAACAAAAATTTCACCCTCGACATCAGTCGCGCCCGGCATTATCTGGACTACGATCCGAAAGTCAGTCTGTGGACGGCCCTCGATGAGTTCTGTGGCTGGTGGAAGGCCCAGGACATTCGTTGATACGAATCTGCCGGCCGGCACTGAACCGCGCCACGGCTTGAGGGTCAACCCCAGCGGCCGCGGGGTTTATACTTCGCCCCACTCTGCCATCACCGCGTTTCACAAAGGTTGCCTCAATGTCCATGCGTAACGATGCCCACGACGATTTCGACGATGTACCGAGCCTGCGCGCCGACACCCTCGATGACGACGATTTTCCGGTCACCGCCCGCACCACCGTGCATTCGCGCACGCCGCCGGTGGTCAAGGTCAAGGCCGCCAGCACCGGGCCGTTGTGGGCACTGGTCGGCGCATTGTTCTTCGCCTTCATTGGTCTTGCCTGGTGGAGCTTCCAGCAGATCTCGCTGATGGAGCAGCAACTGGTGGCGACCCAGGAAAGTTTCGCGCGCATCAGTGAGGAAGCGGCGGGGCGCCTGCAGGACATTTCCGGCAAGGTCGTGGCCAGCCAGACCAACGTCACCACCGACAGCGAAGCGTTGAAGCTGCAGATCAAACAGCTGCAAAGTGCGCTTCAGGATCAGAGCAAACAGCAGCAGGGCGTGGCCGGGCAGGCGACGGATCTGGACAAGCGGCTGGCGCAGATGACCGCCCAGACCACTGAACAACAGAACGCCAACACTCAGTTGCAGGCCCAGGTCAAAGCCCTGAGCGCCGAACTGGCCACGCTGAAAAGCACCTCGGCCGACACCAGCAAGCTCGATGCTCAGCTCAAGAGCTTTGATGCACAGGTGAAGGGATTCGATGCGCAGTTCAAGAGCCTCGGTGCCGACATTACGGCTTTGAAAAAACAAGGTGGGTCGAACCCGGCGATCGATCGTCTGGAGCAGGAAATCGTCATCCTCAAGAGCGAGCAGGACAACCGTCCGGCCGCTGCGCAGGGAGGCACCAACACCGCCGAGTTCGATGCGTTCCGAGCGCAGATGACCCGCAACATCAACACCCTGCAAGCGCAGATCCAGAACCTGCAACAGCAACTCAACGCCCGTCCGTAAGCCTCTTGTGTGGCGAGGGCGCGAACGCCCCCGCCACAGCAACATTCAGAAGCTTTCTGAATATCCATACATGCCTTCAGGCCGTCTACGCTCTTGAAACACCAACAAGAACGAGGGATGCGTCATGGGGTTTGTGCACAAGCTGGCCTGGCTCGGCGCGGTGCTGCTGTTGAGTTTCGGTCAGGCCAATGCGGCCACCACGGAAAAAGACGACAGCAAGGCCGCCATCGCCTTGCTGGAAAAGGCTCTGGCCTATTACCACGACAACGGCGACAAGGCGTTCGCGGCGTTCAGCCGCCAGGGCGAATTCGTCGACAAGGACCGTTACGTGTTCGTGGTCGACACCAAGGGCGTGATGCTCGCCAGCGGCGGGCCGTCGTCGGCATTGATCGGTCGCGACGTCAGCGAAGTCCTCGGGCCGGACTTGCAGAAGTCCTTCAAGGACGCCTTGAAAGTGCCGGAAGGCAACGGCATCCAGCAGGCCGAATACCGCTGGCAGAACTGGTCCGACGGCAAGGTCGAGCGCAAGCACGTTTACTATCAACGCATCGGTCAGCGGATTCTGGCGGTGGGTTATTACTTGCCGCGGGCGTCGGCGGAGCAGGCAAAAGCGTTGCTCGACAAAGCGGCCAGCGATTTGACCAAGGACGAGAAGGGCACGCTGTCCGCGATCAACTCGCTCAAGGGCGGTTACCTGCAGGACGACCTGTATGTGTTCGTGGTCAATCTCAACAACCACCGCTACGTCGCCCACGGCACCAACCTGCGGCTGATCAACACCGATTTCGCCAAGGTCGACGACCCGGAAGGCAAACCGGTGGGCGAGCCGATTCTGTCGTTGATCGGCAAACAGGATGAGGGCGAGTATGAATACCGCTGGAAAAATCCGGTGACCGGCAAGGTCGAGAACAAGCATGCCTACCTGAAGAAGGTCGGGAACATGCTGGTGGCGGTCGGTTATTACAGTGCTTGATTGCTGAAAGCTCCCACGCGGCGCGTGGGAGCCATCGGCATCAATCAGCGGGCGCCGTGCTCACGGCCCTGCAGCAACCGGTTGGGCATCGCAATCGCCGCCGCCAGCCCGAGCAGCGACACCGCCGCACTGACCATCAGCAAATGCCGGAACGTCACCAGCAGCTCAGCGCGCAAGGCATTCTGCGCATCGCCGGGCGCCGCGTTCAGGCCATCGAGCAGCACGTTGCCGGAATGCCCTTCACTCATCAGCGAGCTGCCGGTCAGGTGGGCGAAACTGGAGTCCTGCAACAATGCCAGCAACAGTGCCGACATCAACGCCACACCCACCGCGCCGCCCAAAGAGCGGAACAGGTTGGTGGTACTGGTGGCGACGCCAATGTCCTTTTGCTCGACCGAATTCTGCGTACCGACCAGCGACGTCGGGAACTGCATGCCACCGGCGATCCCGCTGAGCAGCATGAACAGGCTGCTGAGCAGCGTCGCATCAGGCGGGCTGAAGGCCATGCCAAGGATCGAGATCGGCATCAGCAGCGCACCGGTCAGAATCTGCGGTTTGTAGCGCCCGGTGATCGAGGTGCGACGTCCGGCGAAATACGCGCCGATCGGCAAACCCATCGCCAGCGGCAGCAAGTGCAGCGCAGCGCTGTCGGCCCCGGCGCCGGTCACGCTCTGAAAGCGCAGCGGCATCAGCACGATCAGGGAAATCGCCTGGAAGCTGCAAAAGAAAATCGTGCACCAGCACAGCAGGGCGCTGCGGTTGGTGAATAGGTGCATCGGCAGCAACGGCTCCCGGGCGCGCCGCTCATGCCAGACGAACACCGCAAGCACCGCCACCGCACAAGCGAACAGCCCGAGCACTTCGCTGCTGCGCCAAGCATGGCCCTGGCCGACCTGAGTGATCGCCAGTAACAGCGCGGTCAGGCCGATGATCATCAGCAGCGTGCCGAGGTAATCGATGACCGGTTTGCGCTGGGGAATCGGCAGGCCGATCAGGTTGCGTCGCGCCACCCAGTACGCGCCAAGACCCAGCGGCAGGTTGATCAGGAACACCCAGCGCCATGACAGGTACTCGGTCATGTAACCGCCGAGCACCGGACCGGCGACGCTGGCCACCGCATACATGCTGGAGAAATAACCCTGATAGCGGCCTCGTTCGCGAGGCGGCACGATATCGCCGATGATCGCCTGGCTCACCGAAATCATCCCGCCGGCACCGATGCCCTGGAAAATCCGCGCCAGCACCAGTTGCTCCATGCTCTGGGCCATGCCGCAGAACAGCGAGGCGAGGGTGAACAGGCCCATGCCGAACAGCATCAGTTTGCGCCGCCCGTACAGGTCACCGAGCTTGCCGTAGATCGGCACCGCGACGGTCATCGCCACCATGTAGCCGGAAATCACCCAGGCCAGCAGGCTGACGTCCTTGAACTGGGCGGAGATGGCCGGCATGGAAACGGCGACGATGGTCTGGTCCAGCGCACCGAGAAAGATCGCCATCATCAGCGCGACCAGCACGCTGCGAATGGCCGGTTTGGGCGTTTCGGGATGGTTGAGATTGGTCACGGGCGAACCTGCGGGCAGTGATTGACCCGCAGTGCCACGGCGAGCGGGTGAGTGCTCGCCAGTGTAAGTCGGTAGCAGGCTATTCGATAGCCTCATAAGGAAGCCCGACGTAATTTTCTGCAATGGTTTTTTGACCGGCCTCCGAGCTGACAAAGTAGTCCAGTTCCGAAGCGCAGATCCGCTGGCTGAAATCATCATGCTCGTCGAAGCGGTGCAGCATCGAAGTCATCCACCAGGAAAACCGCTCGGCTTTCCACACCCGGCGCAGGCAGATCTCCGAGTATTTCTCCAGCAAGTCAGTGCGACCTTCGCGGTAAACCTTCAGCAAAATCCTGAACAGCGTGCTGACATCGCTGGCCGCCAGATTCAAGCCCTTGGCACCGGTCGGCGGAACGATGTGCGCCGCATCCCCGACCAGAAACATCCGCCCGTATTGCATCGGCTCGACCACAAAACTGCGCAGCGGCGCGATGCTCTTTTCAATCGACGGACCGGTCACCAGTTTCTGCGCCAGATCCTCCGGCAGACGATTGCGCAGCTCATCCCAGAAACGCTGATCCGACCAGTCGTCGACGTTTTCCTCAGCGGGCACTTGCAGGTAATAGCGGGTGCGAGTCGCCGACCGCATGCTGCACAGGGCGAAGCCGCGTTCGTGGCGGGCGTAAACCAGTTCATCGTGAATCGGTGGCGTGTCGGCGAGAATGCCCAGCCAGCCAAACGGATAAGCCCGTTCGAAGACTTTCAGGCAATCCTCGGGAATCGACTGCCGGGCCACGCCGTGGAAACCGTCGCAACCGGCGATGTAGTCGCAATCGACGCGCCAGGTTTCGCCGTCCTTTTCGAAGGTCACATAGGCTTCGTCGCTTTTCATGCCACAGGGAACGACATGGCTGGCTTCGTAAATTGTCTGCCCACCGGTCTCCCGACGAGCGGCCATCAGGTCGCGAGTGACTTCGGTCTGGCCGTAGACCATCACGGTTTTTCCACCGGTCAGGGCTTGCAGGTCGATGTGGATCCGGCGCCCGTCGAGGGCCAGTTCGAAACCACCGTGCACCAGACCTTCGGCGTCCATTCGCTGACCCACGCCAGCCTCGCGCAACAGCTCTACCATGCCTTGTTCAAGCACGCCGGCGCGGATTCGGCCGAGCACATAGTCAGGTGTCTGGCGCTCCAGAATCAGGGTGTCGATGCCGGCGTTGTGCAGCAGTTGGCCGAGCAATAATCCGGACGGACCGGCGCCGATGATGGCGACTTGGGTTTTCAGCGTTTTCATTGTTTTTATGACTCGCAAGCTTCACGCGACAAATGCCGGTGAATGATTTTCAGGATTCGAGTGCTTGCATTTTTCCCTTGCGGGTCTGTCAATTGAAGGTGAAAACTGAGCCGATACCTGTACATTCTGCCAATCGGTGCGATTATCGCCCGCAAACCTCGAGGCCTGGATTGAAGTGATGAACAAGCCTGACCTGCCTTCGATTCCGGTGTTCAAGCTCTACGGTGAAAGCCTGGACTGGCCGACCCCTGACTTGCTGCACTGTGAAACCATTTCCAAACGCAGCCGCGAACACCAATGGGAAATCAAACCCCACCGCCACGCCGATTTGTGCCAGTTGCTCTTCGTATTCAAAGGTCAGGCAGAGCTTGAAATCGAAGGCCAACGCACGCAACTGAACGAAGCCGCGATCCAGATCCTGCCGCCGTTATCGGTGCATGGATTCCGTTTTTCCGAGGACGTCGAAGGATTTGTCGTCACCCTCGCCACACCGTTGATCAACCATTTGCAGGCGCAACTGGGCAGCGCGGTGCAGGCCCTGGCCCAGGCCGAAAGTTATCCGGCGGGCAAGGACGCGGAGTACCTCAACAGTCTGTTCGCCGCGTTGCAGGCCGAGTACAACGGCCATCAACCGGCGCGGGAAATGCTCATGCATTCGCTGGTCAGTGTGATCATGGTCTGGGTCAGCCGTCAGGCGATTCACCGTCACAACGCCACGCAACGTCCGCAGCGTCAGCGCGAATACCTCAACGGGTTCATTCAACTGGTCGAAGAAACCTACCGCCAGCACGTCAAGGTCGAAGACCTGGCCCATCGGCTGGGGATTTCCGTCTCGCACCTCAACGGCACCTGCCGTGAACTGGCGGGGCAGCCGGCGCTGCAGATCATGCACGAGCGTCAGTTGCTGGAAGCCAAGCGCCTGCTGACTTACACCAGCATGACCATTTACGAGATGTCCGAGGTGTTGGGGTTTTCCGATCCGACCAACTTCACGCGCCTGTTCCGGCGCCGGGTGGGGATCTCGCCAAAGGCGTTCCGCGACCGCTTGAAGGCCGAGCAGAACGACGACGCCTGAACTGTGTATCAGCGCAGGGCGTTGAGGGTGGCGTTGTGAGGGATGCAGCGCTCGAAGTTGCAGCTCGCGTACTCACGGGGCAGTTGCCGCAACTGCTCCACGCGCCACGCCGCGGTGCCGTACAGCGCCAGCGTGGCCGCGCAGGTGATGAAAATCGCGAGGTATCTTCTTGTTCTGGTGTTCATGGCGTTGACCTCTGAACGAATACCCTTGGGTACTACTTTCAGCATAGGTCAGCGCCGTGGAGTTGCCAGCGGCTCTGCGAACGGGATTACAGCCCGATATCCCATTGCGGGTTTTCGGGAAAGCGCTGCACCAGAAAATCCAGCATGCAGCGCAGCGCCGCCGGCATGTGCTTGCGCGAGGCATAGACGGCGTAGATGTTCATCTGCCGAGGCTCGGCGTGGGGCAGCAGGCGAACCAGTTCACCGCTGTGCACATGCACCCCGGCCTGATAGGTCGGCAGCATCGCCACGCCGGCGCCGGCCAGAGTCGCGCGCAGGAGGGTGCTGGCCTCGTTGGCGCTGATGTTGCCCTGCACCGGCACCGAAACCGGTTCGCCATCTTCCTCGAAGTGCCACAGGCTCTTGCCGAAATAGGAATGGGTCAGGCAGTTGTGCCGGCTCAGATCCTCGACCCGTTGTGGCTGCGGATGTTCCTGCAGATAGGCGGGCGCCGCGCAGACCACCGAACGGCAGACCGTCAGTCGCCGGGCGATCAGGTTGGGATCGAGATCGTTGCTGGTGCGGATCGCCAGGTCGATGCGCTCGTCCACCAGGTTCACGGTGCGATCGAGCATTTGCAGGTCGATGTTCACCCCCGGATACGCTTTGACGAACGCCGCCATGGCATCGGCCAGTTGCGCCTGGCCGAACGAGGTACTGACGCTGATCCGCAGCAAACCCCGTGGCGCATCGGCAGGTTCGCTGACGGCGGCCTGCATGTCGCCGGACAGCTCCAGCATCTGCCGGCAGCGCGGCAGGATTTCGTTGCCGGCGGCGGTCAGGCTCAACTTGCGCGTGGTGCGGTGCATCAGGCGCGCGCCGACCCAGTCTTCCAGTTCCGCCAGATAGCGCGACACCACCGGCCGCGACAGGTCCAGGTGATCGGCCGCCGCCGACTGGCTGCCCAGATCCACTACCGTGACAAACACCCGCATTGCTTGGAGACGATCCATGATTTGCCCGCTTTCAGAAACAAACTATGTTCAAGCATCGCATTTTTTGTAACGAGTCTGGCAACTAAGCTCTGTCCCCATCGCCAAGCACGGCATTCGAACAGCGGAGCAACCCATGATCGGCTTCACCACCCTCAAGCGCGTTTTACTGGCCACCGCCACCCTCGGCTTTGCTGCCCACGCAGCGGCCGCGAACCTGACCCTCGACGTCTACAACCCGGGCACCAACGCGATCTTCCCGGTGACTTCGGTACTGGTCAGCGGCGAGAAGGACGCGATTCTGGTGGACGCGCAGTTCGGCAAATCCCAGGCCGAACAAGTGGTGGAAAAGATCCGCGCCAGCGGCAAGCAATTGACCACCATCTACATTAGCCATGGTGACCCGGATTACTACTTCGGTCTCGACACCCTGACCAAAGCCTTCCCGGACGCCAAGGTGCTGGCCTCGCAACCGACCGTTGATCACATCAAGCAAACCGTCGACGGCAAACTCGCCTTCTGGGGGCCGAAAATGGGCGCCGACGTGCCGGCCAAAACCATCGTACCGGGCGTGCTCAAGGGCGACAGCCTGATGCTTGAAGGGCAGAAATTGCAGGTGGTCGGTCTGGAAGGCAAGCAGCCTGATCGCAGCTTCGTGTGGATTCCTTCGTTGAAAGCAGTGGTCGGCGGTGTGGTTGTCGCCGAGAACATCCACGTGTGGATGGCCGACACCCAGACTGCGCAATCCCACGCCGAATGGCTGGAAACCCTGCACTCGATCGAAACCCTGAAACCGAAAACCGTGGTGCCCGGTCACTACCTGGGTGACAGCGCCCGTTCGCTGGCGGCCGTGAAATTCACCGCTGATTACATCAAGGCGTTCGATGCAGAAACCGCGAAAGCCAAGGACTCTGCCGCGCTGATCGCCGCGATGAAAAAACGCTACCCGACACTGGGCGAAGAAAGCTCGCTGGAGCTGAGCGCCAAAGTCGCCAAGGGCGAAATGCAGTGGTAACCCGATTCTGAAAAACGCAGCACTCTCAAGCCAACTGGAGAATGTCATGAGCAAGATCGCAATCATTGGTGCCACCGGCCGTGCCGGCAGCCAACTGCTGGAAGAAGCCCTGCGTCGCGGCCACAGCGTCACCGCCATCGCCCGGGATACCTCGAAGATCGGCGCCCGCGCCGGTGTGGTCAGCAAGAATGTCGACGTGCTGAATGCAGCCGCGCTGCAAGACGCCGTCGCCGGTCACGATGTAGTGATCAGCGCCGCGCATTTCGCCACGGTGCCGGCCAGCGCGCTGATTGGCCCGGTGAAACAGGCCGGGGTGAAACGTCTGCTGGTGGTCGGCGGTGCCGGCTCGCTGTTGCTCCCGGACGGCACCCGCGTGATCGACAGCGCCGGTTTCCCGGCCGAGTACAAGGCTGAGGCCAGCGCTGGCGCGGCGTTTCTCGAGGCCTTGCGTCAGGAGAAGGAGCTGGACTGGACGTTCCTGTCGCCGTCGGCGCTGTTTGTCGAAGGCGAGCGCACCGGCAAGTTCCGGGTCGGCAAGGATGACTTGCTGGTGAGTGCTGAAGGTCAGAGCTCGATCAGCTTTGCCGACTATGCGATTGCGTTGATCGACGAAGTGGAAACGCCGAAGCATTCGCGTCAGCGGTTTACTGTCGGTTATTAAGTACTGAAAAGCCCCTCACCCCAACCCTCTCCCGGAGGGAGAGGGAGCCGATCGTGGGATGCTTGAAAATTACGCCGACTTGAACGGGATGTATTGAATCCATAATCGCCCAGATTTTTCAGGTCGATGTATTACGTAAGACACCTCGGTCAGTTCCCTCTCCCCCTGGGAGAGGGTTAGGGTGAGGGCAAGGCGTCACCGCGTATGAGCCTGCTCAACCAACCACCCCATCAACTCCTGTAACTTCGCCGACGGCTCCGACGCCGGCGCCACGATGTAATAGCCCAGTCCCGTCTTCACCTTCAGATCGAACGGCATCACCAGTCGCCCGGCGTTCAGGTCGTCGCCGATCAGTGACCAGTCGCCGATCGCCACCCCCGTCCCGTGGGACGCCATCGACATCGCCTGATCCAGCGTCTCGAAATGCTGACCGCTGGCGATGTTGCTCAAATGCAGTTCGGCGGCTTCAAGCCAGAGTGTCCAGTCGTCATCCGTGTGAGTCGGATGCAGCAGCAGGTGCTGTTGCAGGTCTGCCGGTGTGTGCAGGGCCGGCCCACCGTTGAGCAGTGTCGGCGAGCAGACCGGCGTCAGTTGCTCATCGAACAGATGCAGGGTCGCGGGTGAGTCGTGGGGCGCGGTGCCGTAGATCACCGCCGCGTCGAACTGCTCGCGATGAAAGTCCACCCCGTGCTGCAACGACGCCGTGAGTTTCACCGGCACGTCCGGGCGCTCGCGCTGCCATTGCAACAGCCGTGGCAACAACCAGCGCATCACGCAGCTCGGGGCCTTGAGTTGCAGGGTTTCGCGTTTGGCGCCGATCTGCTCCACCGAGTCGCCGATCAGGCTGAACACCTGCTGCACCCGTGGCAGCCATTCGCGACCTTCGGCCGTCAGCTCCAGGCCTCGGGCCAGGCGAATGAACAGCTCATAACCCAGATGTTCCTCAAGCCCCGCGATCTGCCGGCTCACCGCGCCTTGGGTGATGTGCAACTGCTCGGCGGCCCGGGTGAAGTTGCAGCACTGCGCGGTAATCAGAAACGTGTGCAGGGCGGGCAGGGGAGGCAGTCGTTTCATGTGGATCCAAGGTATGACGTGAGGACATGGCTAGTATGAGCTTTTATCGATTGTTGCGGCTACGGGTCGCCCGTTTCAATGAGGCCAATCACCGGTTCCTTTAAAGCCCGGTGCCTCAACGAACAAGAAGGGCAAAGACATGGCGACGTGTGGCGAAGTACTGGTCAAGTTACTCGAAGATTATGGGGTCGAGCAGGTGTTCGGCATTCCCGGGGTGCATACCGTGGAGCTGTATCGCGGGCTGGCCCGTTCGAGCATCAACCACGTCACCCCGCGCCACGAGCAGGGCGCCGGCTTCATGGCCGACGGTTATGCCCGCACCAGCGGCAAACCGGGTGTGTGCTTCATCATCACAGGTCCAGGCATGACCAACATCACCACCGCCATGGGCCAGGCGTACGCCGATTCGATCCCGATGCTGGTGATCTCCAGCGTGCAGTCGCGCAGCCAACTGGGCGGCGGTCGCGGCAAGCTGCATGAACTGCCGAACCAGAGCGCACTGGTCGGTGGCGTGGCGGCGTTCTCCCACACCCTGATGTCGGCGTCCGAATTGCCGGGCGTATTGGCCCGTGCGTTTGCGCTGTTCCAGGCCGGGCGTCCGCGTCCGGTGCACATCGAAATTCCGCTGGACGTGCTGGTCGAAGAAGCCGACGAACTGCTGACCAGCGTGCCGGTCAACATCGACCGCGCCGGTGCTGCGCCGGCCGCCGTGAGCCGCATGACTGAACTGCTGGCCGGCGCTCAGCGTCCGCTGATCCTCGCCGGGGGCGGCGCCATCGACGCAGCGGCCGAACTCACCGAACTGGCTGAGTTGCTCGACGCACCGGTGGCCCTGACCATCAATGCCAAAGGCATGCTGCCGTCCAGCCATCCTCTGCTGATCGGATCGACCCAGAGCCTGGTGGCGACTCGCGCTCTGGTGGCCGATGCCGACGTGGTGCTGGCGATCGGCACCGAACTGGCGGAAACCGACTACGACGTCACCTTCGCCGGTGGTTTCGAAATCTCCGGCAAGTTGCTGCGCGTCGATATCGATCCAGACCAGACCGTGCGCAATTACCCGCCTCACGTGGCGCTGGTGGCCGACTCGCGCAACGCTGTGCAAGCATTGCTGAGCGCGCTGTCGCACAAACCGCTGGCCGAGCGCCGCAACGATTGGGGTCAGGTACGCGCCGCGCGTCTGCGTGAAGACCTGGCCGCGACCTGGGATGCCCCGACGCTGGCCCAGACCCGTTTCCTCGAAACCGTGCTGCACGAATTGCCGAACGCAGTGTTCGTCGGTGACTCCACGCAACCGGTGTACACCGGCAACCTCACGTTCAACCCGGAGCGTCCGCGCCGCTGGTTCAACTCGTCCACCGGTTACGGCACCCTCGGTTACGCCTTGCCGGCAGCGATCGGCGCGTGGCTCGGTGGCAACCTCGAACACGGCGCACGTCCGCCGGTGGTGTGTCTGATCGGCGACGGCGGTCTGCAATTCACCCTGCCGGAACTGGCCAGCGCCGTCGAAGCGCGCACCCCGGTGATCATCCTGCTGTGGAATAACCAGGGTTACGAAGAGATCAAGAAATACATGGTCAACCGCGCCATCGAGCCGGTGGGCGTGGATATCTATACCCCGGATTTCATCGGTGTGGCCAAGGCACTGGGTTGCGCAGCAGAAGCGATCAGCTCGGCCGAACACCTGCGCGGTGCACTGCGCGTCGCCACCGATCGTCAGGGCCCGACCCTGATCGAAATCGACCAGACCCAATGGATGAAGGCGGTGGCCCAATGATCAATTTCCCGACCACACTCGACGGCCTGTACATCAACGGCCAATGGTCCGCCGGCCGCGAACACCTGCGCGTCATCAACCCGGCCACCGAAGCGCTGCTGACCACGGTCAATGGCGGTGACGAAAGCGCCGTCAACCAGGCTGTAGCGGCGGCGACCGAAGCCTTCAAGGGCTGGTCGAAAACCACCGGTGCCGAGCGCGCCGCGATACTGCGCAGCATCGCCAATGGCGTGCGCAACGGTCGCGAACATCTGATGAAGTTGCAGTCGAGCAACAACGGCAAACCGCAGTTCGAAGCGGGCATCGATGTCGACGACGTGATCGCCACCTTCGAGTACTACGCCGAACTCGCCGAAGGCCTCGATGCGAAACAGAACAGCAATGTGCCGCTGCCCAGCGATGACTTCAGCGCACGTCTGCGCCGCGAGCCGTGCGGCGTGGTCGGGCTTATCGTGCCGTGGAATTTCCCGATGGTCACCACCGCATGGAAACTCGCGCCAGCTCTCGCCGCCGGTTGCTGCGTGGTGCTCAAACCGTCGGAAGTCACACCGCTGCCGGAGCTGGAACTGGCGACCATCATTGCCGAATCCGGTCTGCCAAAAGGCGTGTTCAACCTGGTGTGCGGCACCGGTCTGGCAGTCGGCGCGCCGCTGTCGGCGGACCCGCGCATCGCCAAGATTTCCTTCACCGGCAGTAACGCCGTGGGTGTGCAGGTGATGCAGCGCGCCGCTGAAACCGTGAAGGGCGTGAGCCTGGAACTGGGCGGCAAATCCTCGCTGCTGATTCTGGAAGATGCCGACCTTGATCTGGCGGTGGAACTGGCCTGCGGTGGCGGTTTCTTCAACGCCGGGCAGATGTGCTCGGCCACCAGCCGGGTGCTGGTTGCCGATGAAATCGCCGATGAATTCCTGATTCGTCTGAAGGCCCGCGCGGAAAAAATCCGGGTGGCCGATCCGTTCGATCCTGAAGTCGAGATGGGCGCGCTGGTCAATCAGGCGCAGTACCAGCGTGTGCTCGGTCACATCGACCGTGGCCTCAGCGCCGGGGCCAAGCTGATCTGTGGCGGTAATCGTCCGGCCGATCTGCCGCGCGGATATTTCTTGCAGCCGACGATCTTCACCGAAGTGCCCCTCGACAGTGCGCTGTGGTGTGAAGAGATTTTCGGCCCGGTGATCTGCGTGCGCAGTTTCGCTTCGGAAGCGGAGGCGATTGCCCTGGCCAACGACAGTCAGTTCGGGCTGGTCGCCAGTGTCGTCACGCGCAATGCCGAGACCGCGGATCGGGTCGCCAACGCCCTGCAGGCGGGGCTGGTGTGGCTCAACGCGCCGCAGGTGATCTTCCCGCAGACCGCGTGGGGCGGCTACAAACAGAGCAGCATCGGCCGCGAATTGGGGCCATGGGGCCTGGCGGCATTTCAGGAAATCAAGCACGTGATTCGCGCGCTCTGAATGCCCGAAAAAGGTCAGCGCATGCCTCGCAACGAGGCATGCGCCGGCGTCATGGCTCCAATGAGTTTTTATCGATAGTCAGGTGTTTTGCACGACCTCAGGATGAACCCGCAGACCACGCTCAAGCCCTTTGAAACCGGGCGCTTGAGCCATGTCGGTCAGGCAGATGCAAGGGTTGCGATCAGTCTCATACTTACAAAAAAAATGGGAGTCCTAAATGGGCGAGCACGATCTGAACAGGCGTCAATTCATCAAAACCGTCGGCGTGGCCTCGGTGGCCGCGGCGGCCATGAGCATGCCCTTCATCCGGGCCAGTGCCAGCGACACCCGCTTTGCCGGCAAGACCCTGCGCCTGCTGACCTGGTCCGATGACACGGGCCTCGCTGCACTGCGCAACATCGCTGCAACGTTCGAAGCCAAGACCGGCGCCAAAGTGATTGCCGACCGTACCGGCAGCACCTCGGAAATGGTCGCCAAGCTCAAGGCCGGTGGTGACCGCCCGCAGTACGACATCATCACCCTGGCTGGCGTCGGCGCCGAAGGTCTGGCGGCTGCCGGACTGCTGGAAAAACCCGATCTCAACCGTATTCCCAACCTGGTCGACGTCCCGGAAAAATACCGCACCGGGGCCAACGGTCACGGCATCGGTTACCTGCTGTGGTGCAACAGTCTGGTCTACAGCACCCGCACCCAGAAGGAAGCGCCGGACAGTTACGCCGCGCTGTGGGACGCCGATTTGGCACCAAGCATTTTCCTGCCGCCGCCGAACTGGACCGAGGCCATGGACCTGATCATCATCGCCGCCAAACTGGCCGGGGGTGACGAGCACAACATCGAGCCGGGCTTCAAGAAACTCGCCGAGCTGAAAGACCGCGTGGTGACCCTGGGCGAAAACCCGAACCAGATCGCCGAGCTGTTCCGCACCGGTTCCCTGGACATGGGCGGCCTGTATGCCCCGGCGTTTTTCCCCAAGCAGATCCGCGACCCGAACTATGGCCTCGGCGCCACGTTCGGCATGAAGGAAGGTTTCTACACCGACCTGATGCTTTCGGTAATGCCGAAGAACCGTCCGGGCGACACCGACCTGGCCTACGCCTTCATCGACCACTCCCTCGACCCGCTGGTGCAGGGCAAGATGGCCGAAGACATCTTCAACGGTCCGGTCAACGCCAAGGCGATCATCTCCGCCGAAGCGCGCAAGAGCCCGTTCATCCTCACGCCGGAGCAGATCGCGGAGAAGGCGATCATGCACGACAACGCCTTCCTGGCGACCGTGCATGACCAGTGGATTCGTCGCTACACGGAAATCTTTTCTTCCTGACGCAAACACAAACCTTCAGAACACCGCAAACCCCTGTGGGAGCTGGCTTGCCAGCGATGACGGCCTACCTGTCGACAGTGATGTCACTGACAGATTGCTATCGCGAGCAAGCTCGCTCTTACAGGTTTCTCGGTGGATTTGAAGGCAGTGTCTGTCAGTTGTTTTTCCATTGACGAGATCATTGCTATGGAACATCAATCCCTGACCCAACCGGTCGGCGCGGGTGACGCGCGCCCGGCGCGCGGTGTTTCGCCGACCGCGCGGGCGTGGTTTTTTCTCACGCCGTCGATGCTGTTTCTCGGCGTGCTGATTGCCGCCAGCCTGCTGGTGCTGCGCATGAGCGTCGGCACCAAGGGCGCGGAGTGGTCCGGTTTCAGCCTGGCCAGTTACGCGCAGTTGCTCGAACCCTACTACCTCAAATCGTTGCTGCTGACCTTGCGTCTGGCGCTGATCAGCGCGGTGATCGCCGTGGTGCTGGCGATCCCGGTGGCGTACACCATGTCGCGCCTGACCTCACCGTTCGTGCGACGGATTTTTCTGGCGGCGGTGCTGTTGCCGCTGCTGGTCAACCTGCTGCTGCAAAGCTATGGCTGGCTGGTGATCCTCGGCCCCGGCGGCATGCTCAACCAGACCCTGATGGGCCTGGGTCTGATCAAGCGCCCGATCATGTTGCTGTACAACCAGAACGGCGTGTTGATGGGCCTGGTGCAGACCGCTTTCCCGCTGGCCGTGCTGCCGATTGCCAGCGCCATGCGCGGTGTTGCTCGCAGCTATGAAGAAGCCGCCGCGACACTCGGTGCCAGCCGCTTTCAAGTGTTCCGTCAGGTGGTGTTGCCGATGAGTCTGCCGGGGATCATCACCGGCGCGACCCTGGTGTTCGCCTACAACGCCAGCAGCTTCGTGGTGCCGTTGCTGCTCGGCGGTCGGCGCGTGCCGATGCTCGCAGTGATGGTGCATGACCAGATCGCCCCGCTGATGAACTGGCCCGCCGCATCCGCCGCCGGTGTGGTGCTGATCGTCACCACGCTCGCCATCATGACCTTGTCCGAATACATCACCGGCCGCCGTCGCCGTCTGCTGGAGGCTTCGCAATGAGTGCCCTGATCAAGAAGCGTCAGTCGCTGTTGCCGGGCGACACCGGCAAGTTCGCCGGCATTCTTTCCGGGATCATTTTGTTCCTGGCCGTGTTGCCGATCCTGACCATGATCGTGATGTCGTTCAGCGGCGCGTCTAACCTTGACTTCCCGCCGAGCAGCTACAGCCTGCAGTGGTACAAAGCGGCGTGGCACACCTTCGTTTCGCCCGATGCCAGCGATGTGCTGAGCCTCGGCCAGGCCATGGGCACCAGTTTGCTGGTGGCGTGCCTGACGATGATTTTCGCCACGCTGATCGCGGTGCCGGCGGCCTACGCGCTGACCCGTTGCGAGTTCCGTGGCAAGGGTGTGGCGCTGCAGCTGATGTCGCTGCCGCTGGTGTTCCCGATGGTGGTGCTGGGGCTGGCGTTGCTGCTGGTGTTCGACAGCCTGCCGTTCCACATGACCACCTCGCGGCTGGTGATTGCTCACGTGATTCTGGCGCTGCCGTTCGTGGTGAAGAACTGCACGGCGGCCATGCTTTCCATCGGCAGCGAAGTCGAAGAGGCGGCGCAGATGCTCGGCGCTTCGCCGTTGCGGGCCATCGTCGATGTGGTGGTGCCGTTGATGAAATCGGGGATTCTGGCGGGGATGCTGCTGGCGTTCATCGTCTCGTTCAACGAATTCACCGTGACCTATTTCCTCTACACCATCGACGTCATGACCGTGCCGATCTGGATGTACAGCCGCACCGTGTCTTCGCTCGACCCAACCGTGTTCTCGTTTGCCGTGCTGATCGTGCTGATCGACTTCGTCCTGATCTGGGCGCTGGAGAAGCTGGTCGGTGAGGGCGGCGTTTCGTTCTGATTTCTTGAGGTGATTTATGTCTGGTCTGATTCTGGAAAACGTCGAGAAACACTACGGCTCGGCCTGCGCGGTAAAAGACGTCAACCTGCATTTGCCCGAGGGCAAACTGGTGTGCTTCCTCGGCCCGTCGGGCTGCGGCAAGACCACGTTGCTGCGCATGATCGCCGGGCTGGAAACCCTCACCGGCGGCGAGATCCGCCTGGACGGCGAGGACATCGGCCACACCCCGGCGCATCTGCGCAACTTCGGCATGGTGTTTCAGTCGCTGGCGCTGTTCCCGCACATGACCGTGGGCGAGAACATCGCCTATCCGCTGAAACTGCGCGGTGTGAGCAAGGCTGATCAACAGGCGCGGGTGGTGGAGTTGCTGGAGCTGATCCAGTTGCAACCGATGATTGATCGTCCGGTGGCGAAACTGTCCGGTGGCCAGCGTCAGCGAGTGGCGATTGCCCGGGCGATTGCTTCGCACCCGAAAATCCTTCTGCTCGACGAACCGCTGTCGGCGCTGGACGCCAAGTTGCGCGAGTCGATGCAGGTGGAAATCCGTCAGCTGCAGCAACGCTTGAACATCACCACCATCATGGTTACCCACGATCAACGTGAAGCCATGACCATGGCCGATATCGTGGTGGTGTTGGGCGAGCATCGGGTGCAGCAGGTGGGTACGCCGATTGAAATCTACCGGCACCCGGCCAACGAATTCGTCGCGGACTTTATCGGCTCCGGCAATATCTTCCCGGCCACCGCACTGGGCGATGGCAAGGTCGTGCTGCCGGGCGGCGATGCCCTGCAAGTGCCGATCTGCAGCAGCATCGTAGTCGGGCAGAAAGTGAAGATGCTGATTCGTCCCGAAGACCTGCAACTGTCGGCGCCCCAGGCCACGGCGGGCAATCGCCTGCTGGGCAAGGTGACGTTTGTGCGCGACATCGGCGCGACCATCGAGACTACGGTGGAGTGTTCCGGCGTGACGTTTACGGCGCTGAGTACGCCGTGTCAGGGCTTCGGTCTGGGGATCGGGCATCCGGTGTCGGTGACGTTGCCGAGTGAGGCGTGTCGGGTGCTCGGCGCCTGATCAGACACTCAATCGCAGGCGCGCCAGATCCCGCAACGGCGGCGCGCCAAACAACCGGCTGTACTCGCGACTGAACTGCGACGGACTTTCATACCCCACCCGATACCCCGCCGCCGACGCTTCCAGCCCTTCAGCCAGCATCAAACGCCGCGCCTCCTGCAGGCGCAGCTGCTTCTGATACTGCAACGGACTCATCGCCGTCATCGCCTTGAAACGGTGATGCAGGGTCGAGACGCTGAGGTTCACTTCCTTCGCCAGATCATCGATGCGCAGCGGCTGTTCGAAGTTGCCGTTGAGCCATTTGATCGCCTGGCTGATGCGGTGGCTCTGGCTGTTGGCGATGGCGATTTCGTACAGCCGATGGCCCTGCGGACTGCGCAGCAGGCGATAGAGAATCTCCCGGCGGATCAGCGGCGCGAGCATGGCGATGTCTTTCGGCGCGTCGAGCAGGCGGGCCAGACGCAGCACCGCATCGAGCATGGCGCTGTCGATCTTCTCCACATACAAACCGCGTCCGGTCGGACGGGTCGGCACGCCCATCGGGCCGGCATCGGCGATCAGCGCGGTGATTTCCGCAGGATCAATGTCCAGGCGCACGGCGAGGATCGGCTCTTCGGGCGAGACATTCACCACCCGACCACTCAACGGCATCGAGACCGATACCACCAGGTAATTAAGCGGGTCGTAATTGAAGAATTCGTCCGCCAGCCGTACCTCTTTGCGACCCTGGGCCATGATGCACAGCGCCGGTTGCGCGAGCACCGGGGCGAAGTCATGGGACTGGGTGTGGCGCGACATGAACAGCGAGCCGACGGCAGTGGCATAACTGCCATCTTCGGATGTGTTGCGGCGAATGATGGCCGCCAGTTCCGCGCGCTGCTTTTCCATGTCGGCATCGGGCGGCGCCTGAAAACGATCGAACGACGTCATGCACAGCCTCCTCGGCAAGGGATGGAATGGGAGCAGAGCATAAGTTTGTGCAAGCGCAAGCGGTAGACACATCCTGCGAAATGCTTGCCTGATCCTGCATGGGTTTGTTGACTCGTCCAGCCATAGCAGGACGCAGATCGTCAGAGTTGCCCGAAACCGGTGTGACAGGACGGTGACAGCAATTCACGACTTGTTACAGGTCTGCACGACAGTCTCGCAGGATTGTGCAACGCGACGGCAGGAATCGACTAACGGCGAACGGGAGGCGGCCCTTAACCTTGAATCCTGTCGCAGCCCGTCCCCGGCTGCCACGCGACTCCCTGGGAGGGTTGAACATGTCCAAGCAGATTCCCGTCAGTCATATGGCCTTCGTTCGAGCGCGCGCCGGACGCTCGGCGGAACTCGGCATGCGCCTGAGCGCCCTGATCGAACCGTCCCGTGCCGCCCCCGGTTGCCTGAGCTTCGCCTTGCAGCATTCGCAGTGTGATCCGGAGTTGTGGCTGGTCTCCGGTTTCTGGAACAACCAGCAATCGATGACCGCGTATTTCAGCAGCCCGTCGATGGAAATCTTTGCCGAGCTGGTGCAGGACCTGGTGGTCAACAGCCTGGATTTCCACACCTTCAAGGAAGTCTCGGCCGCACAGGCCGTAGGGCAATGCACTGCGCCGATACACAAACTCGCCGGTTGAATGTTTAATGTCGGGCTTATCCGATTGAGCCAGGACCTGCGATATGGCACGTAAAGAGTTCGAACACTTCGAAGCGGTTTCCGCTGTAGTCCCCGTCGAGTTGGGCGGCAACAAGGGTTATCACGCGGCGATCGCCGTCAAGGCCCTGGTCGACGGCGGTGCACCGCGCTTTCACAAATTGCTGAACGATCAGGTTTTCCCCGGCGCCATCGCGGCCGATGAAGCCGCGATCAATGAGCTGGACAAGCTCAAGGGCGTTACCGACGACGCCGAGCTGATCTGGTAAGCGCTTACTTCGTTGCCCCCGGGCGCCACATCTTGAACAACGCCTCCGGCCCCAGCTGGAAATAGTCCGCCGGCCCGCCGCCCCGCAGTATCGGTTCGGCGGCGGCCGTGTCGTAGATCCCGTCCTTCAACAGCCACTTGGCGATATGCACGGCGACCACTTCGCCGAGCACCAGCCAGCTCGGCACGGTCTCGCCGTCGGCGCGTTGCAACTGAATGATCTGGGTGACCTTGCACTCGAAGGACACCGGGCTTTCGGCCACGCGCGGCACGGCAATCACCTTCGACGCCACCGGCGTCAGCCCTGCGAGTTCGAACTCGTTGACCTCCGGCCCGACCATCGCGCAGCTCTGGTTCATCTGCTCGGCCAGCGGTCGGGTGGCGAGGTTCCAGACGAATTCGCCGGTCTGCTCGATGTTGTTCAGGCTGTCTTTGCGACCGACGCTGGAGAACCCGATGATCGGCGGAATGTAGTTGAACGCGTTGAAAAAGCTGTAGGGCGCCAGGTTCAGCCGGCCCTCGGCATCCTGCGAAGAAATCCAGCCGATGGGACGCGGGCCGACGATGGCGTTGAACGGATCGTGGGGCAGGCCGTGGCCGTTGGCCGGTTCGTAGAAATGGATGTCATCGGGCATGGCGGGGTGATCCTGAAGGCTTCTATAAGCGACCAATAGTGCAAGTCCGATCCGCGAAGATCAAATACCGACCTTTGGAAATGAACAAGCCCGGCAATGGCCGGGCTTTGGTGTCTGCATTCTGGCAATCAGTTGATGGCAGCGGCGGTACCGGTTTTATCAAAGCCGTCGGCGGCGATGGCGTTTGCGGTGCCTGTTTTATCGAAACCGTCTGCAGCGATGGCGTTGGCAGTGCCGGTTTTATCGAAACCATCGGCAGCAACGGCTTTGCCAACGTTGGTTTTATCGAAACCATCGGCAGCGTAGGCGCCGGTGTGGCTGGTTTCGATGGCAGCGCTGGCGCCGGAAATGAAGTCGGCGGATTTGGTTTTGTCCGAACCGTCGGCGGCAAAAGTGTTGGCGGCCAGTACGGACAGGGTCAGGGCGAGGATCAGTTTGGTTTTCATGGTCGTTCTCCAGATTCGAAATTCGTTGGCGATGTGTTTCGCATGGGGTTCATGCTACGCCAACTAAATTGATTAAAAAGCGCAAAATAATGCTAGAAACAATCGATTAAATTGATATTAAGGGCGACACATTCAATTCGCTTTCGTCGTCGGAGCGAGCGTCGCGCAGTTAATCGATCAGGTAGGTGCAGGATGCGGCAGGGGCATTAACCGGTGATTAATCGCCGTTTTTTGCGTGTGTGACAGAATTTTCATGGATTCCCGACCGGTTTTTCACCCGCGCAACGCCAGTCTGCCCACGGCCATAAAGCCAAAAACCGGCCGTCACACACTGGAGCGTTGCCTGCGATGAATAAACTGCCTCAAATCACCCTGGCCTTCTGGGTCATGAAAATCTGCGCGACGACCCTGGGGGAAACCGCGGGGGATTTGTTGTCGATGACCCTTAACGTCGGCTACGCCATCAGCTCGCTGATCCTGATCAGCGTGTTTGTCCTGACGCTGGTCGCGCAGTTGATGTCCAAGACTTACAAGCCGTTGCTGTACTGGATCGTGATCCTGTCGACCAGCACCGCCGGCACCACCATGTCCGACTTCATGGACCGCACGCTGGAACTGGGTTACGCCACCGGTTCCATGATCCTGATCGCGATCCTGCTGGCGATCTTCGCGGCTTGGCGCCTGAGCGGCGACTCGCTCAACGTCACCAAGGTGCAGAGCTTTCGCGGCGAGATGTTCTACTGGATGGCGATTCTGTTCTCCAACACCCTGGGCACCGCGCTCGGCGATTACCTGGCGGACGACTCCGGCCTGGGCTTTGCCGGTGGCGCGCTGTTGATCGGCTCGGCGATTGGCGTGGTCGTGCTGCTCAAGTACTTCACGAAGATTTCGTCGGTGGCGCTGTTCTGGGTGGCGTTCGTGCTGACCCGGCCGTTTGGCGCGACATTGGGCGACTTGATGACCAAGTCCCATGAGAAGGGCGGACTGGATTTCGGCACCATCGGTTCGTCGGCGGTGCTGGCGGGGATTCTGCTGGTGATGATCGTCGGGGCGTCGTATGCGCAGAAGCGTTATGGCAGCAAACAGGGGGTTGCCGAATTGTCCTGATCGGGAAATCGGACAGAAAAGAAAACGCGCGAAGTTCTTGCACCTTCGCGCGTTTTTTTGCGATCAGTCAGTGACGATACGCGAGTGTTTCTGCGTGTCTTTCATGGTGATGTACACCAGCAGGGACACCGCGATGCACGCGGTCACGTACCAGTAGTAACCGGTTTCCATGCCGATGCTCTTGAACCACAGTGCGATGTATTCGGCGGTGCCACCGAAGATCGACACGGTCAGTGCGTACGGCAGGCCGACGCCCAGGGCGCGGATTTCGGTCGGGAACAGCTCGGCCTTCACCACGGCGTTGATCGAGGTGTAGCCGCTGACGATGATCAGCGCCGCCATGATCAGGAAGAACGCGCCCCACCAAGTCTGGATGGTGTGCAGGGTCATCAGGATCGGCACGGTGAAGATCGTACCGAGCACGCCGAAGGCGATCAGGATCGGACGACGACCGATTTTATCGGACAGGCCGCCGATGATCGGTTGCAGGCACATGAACAGGAACAGCGTGGCGGCAGAAATGGTGGTGGAGTCGGAGATGCTCATGCCGACGGTGTTCACCAGGTATTTCTGCATGTAGGTGGTGTAGGTGTAGAACGCCAGCGTACCGCCCATGGTCAGGCCGACCACGGTCAGCAGTTCCTTCGGATGACGAAGCAAGGTGCGCATCGCGCTTTCCTTGGACTTCTCTTTCTTGGTGAACGACTCGGTTTCTTCCATGCCACGACGCAGGTACAGCGCCACGATTGCGCACAGCGCGCCGATGGCGAACGGGATACGCCAGCCCCACGCGTACAGCTCTTCGGTGGTCAGGAACTGTTGCAGCACGATAAGCACGCCCAGCGCGATGAGCTGGCCGGAAATCAGGGTCACGTACTGGAAACTGGAGAAGAAGCCGCGACGATCCTTGGTCGCCATCTCCGACAGATAAGTCGCCGAGGTGCCGTATTCGCCACCGACCGACAGGCCTTGCAGCAGGCGGGCGAACACCAGCAGGATCGGCGCGCCGACACCGATGGTTTCATAACCCGGGCTCAGGGCGATGATCAGCGAGCCGAAGCACATCAGGTAAACCGAGGCCATCAGGGCTTTTTTGCGTCCGACCTTGTCGGCGTACAGGCCCATCAGCCAGCCACCGATCGGGCGCATCAGGAAGCCCACGGCGAAGATCGCGGCGGTGTTGAGCAGTTGGGCGGTGGTGTCGCCTTTGGGGAAGAAGGCTTTGGCGAAGTACAGCGAGAAGGCGGCATAGACGTACCAGTCGTACCACTCGACCA
Source organism: Pseudomonas sp. GW458-11-26-14-LB4 (assembly GCF_059423925.1). NCBI lineage: Bacteria > Pseudomonadati > Pseudomonadota > Gammaproteobacteria > Pseudomonadales > Pseudomonadaceae > Pseudomonas > Pseudomonas sp. GW458-11-26-14-LB4. The sequence continues at coordinate 184,530 of NZ_JBWKYU010000005.1, read as the reverse complement.
TGTTGCCGACGGAACCGCTGAAGATCGACTTGATGCGACTGGCGGTGGTTCGTTCTTTGGCCGGCACGGCAGCCGACCCAAGAGGCAGGGCGTTGGAGTTATCCATTGAAGGATCCTTCGTTTAATTGTTTTTGTGGAGCGCGTTGAAACGCAGCCTGCGAGGGCTATAGCAGGAGCTGTGCCAACGAGGGGAGGGCCGGTTTAGAGGGGCTGGGGAGATGGGTTGAGCGGGATTTTGCCGATGATCCGGAATGAATGAGCGGATTTCCGCTCATTCAGCGTGATCGTTCCCACGCTCTGCGTGGGAATGCAGCCGGGGACGCTCTGCGTCCCAAAGCGGACGCAGAGCGTCCATTGAGGCATTCCCACGCGGAGCGTGGGAACGATCAATCATCAAACGATCAGTCGGGTACGAACATCTCCCGGGTCAAACCATGCCGCTGCATCTTTTCATTAAACGTACGACGCGGCAGTTGCAGTTCTTCAAGCACGGCTTTCACATCCCCCTTGTGCCGGGTCAAAGCAGCCCGCAAACACTGCGCCTCAAACGCTTCCTGCTGCGCCGCCAGCGACTGCCCCGGATCAATCCCCTGCACCGGTTCATCCAGCCCCAGCACCTGCCGCTCGGCGACGTTCGCCAGCTCCCGCACATTACCCGGCCAGTCATGACTCAGCAGATGGCTCAACTGCGCGCCACTGAGCGGCGGGAACGTGCGGCCCAAGCGCTGGGCGGCGCTCTGGGCGAAGGATTCGAACAAGAGCGGAATGTCCTCCCGACGATCCCGCAGCGGCGGCAATCGCAACTCGGCGACGTTCAGGCGATACGCCAGGTCTTCACGAAAACGCCCGGCCCGCGCTTCATCCAGCAAATCGGGTTTGGTCGCCGCGACAATCCGCAGGTCCACCCGAATGCTCTGGTTCGACCCCAGCCGCTCCAGCTTCTGCTCTTGCAACACCCGCAGCAGTTTCACCTGCTGAGCCAAGGGCATGCTTTCGATTTCATCGAGAAACAGCGTGCCGCCGTCGGCGTATTCCAGCTTGCCGATGCGCTTGCCGGAGGCCCCGGTGAACGCGCCGCTCTCATGCCCGAACAACTCGGCTTCGAACAACTGCTCGGGGATCGCCGCGCAGTTCAGCGCAACGAACGGCTTGTCGGCGCGCGGGCCGAAGTCGTGCAGGCAACGGGCGACCAGTTCCTTGCCGCTGCCGGTCTCGCCACGGATCAGCACGTTGACCGGCAATGTTGCGAGGTCCAGCACCTGCCGGCGCAAGGTCTGCAAGCCACGGGACACACCGAGCAACGTCGCATCGAGTCTGGCGCGGTTGTCGGCCTGTTCGTGCAGGGCGCGGTTTTCCAGCACCAAGCGACGCTTGTCCAGCGCCCGGCGCAGGCTGCCGAGCAGGGTCTCGGGGCTGAAGGGTTTTTCCAGAAAATCGTAGGCGCCGTCGCGCATGGCTTCGACCGCCATCGGCACATCGCCGTGGCCGGTCAGCAGAATCACCGGCAGGTCGGCATCCCGACGCTGCACTTCGGCCAGCAGTTCAAGACCGCTGAGGCCGGGCATGCGCACGTCGCTGACAATCACCCCGGCAAAATGCGCGGGCAGCGCCGCCAGGCATTCCTCGGCGCGGCTGAACAGCTGCACCTCGAACCCGGACAGGCTCAGCCACTGTTCGACGGCACTGCGAATACTGCTTTCGTCATCGACCACCATCACCGAGTTGAGCATCAGATATGCGCCTCCAGATCGATCGGCAAGGTCAGGCTGAACACTGCGCCATTGTCACCATTTTCGACGCACAGGCGCCCGCCGGATTCATGGACGATGGCGAAGGATACCGCCAGCCCCAGACCCAGCCCGTCACCCACCGGTTTGGTGGTGAAGAACGGATCGAACACCTGACCCAGATGTTCTTCGGCGATGCCGCCGCCGTTGTCGATGACGCTCAGGCGCCACAGTTGCTCGTCGGCTTCCAGGCGGATTTCCAGACGCTTGCAGGGTTTGCCCTGCATGGCATCGAGGGCATTGCGCAGCAGGTTGATCAGCACCTGCTCCAGACGGATCGCATCGCCACGCACCCAGGCCGGACGGGTCAGGTGCAGCACCAGACTGACCTGTTCATCGCGCAGACGCGTATCGAGCAATTGCAGGGCCTGATCGACCACCGTCGCCAGATCCAGCCGTTCGCGCAAACCGCTGGGGCTCTTGCGGGCGAAGGTTTTCAGGTGGCCGGTGAGGGCGGCCATGCGCGTGAGCATGTCATCCACCGGTTTGAGCGCCTTGTAGGCGTCATCGACCCGGCCATGATCTAGCAGCAGACGCAGGGTCGCCAGTTGCATGCGCTGGGCGGTCAACGGCTGATTGATTTCGTGGGCCAGCGCGGCGGACATCTGCCCCAGTGCCGCCAGTTTTGCCGACTGCACCAGACCGTCCTGGGCGGTGCGCAAATCCCGGGTGCGTTCCTCGACCAGTTGCTCAAGCTCTTCGCGGCTACGCTGGCGCATCTTCGCCAGGCGCCAGCGCTGATTGAGGAACAGCAGCAGGAACACCAGCGCCAGCCATACTCCGGCGGCGGCGAGCCCGGCATTGCGCTGATCCTCGAAAGATATTTGCGGGCGGCGCAGCAGATGCAGGGTCCAGCCTTCGGCGCTCAACGGCAGCGATTCCCACAGGTAATCCGCCGTGCCTTGCGGGCCTTCGACGCGGCGCAGATCACTGTTGTCATCGAAGCTGCGCAGCGCCAGATGCGTCAGCGGTACCAGCGACTGTTTGTCGTATTGGCGGGTGGCCTTGATCTCGCGGTAATCGGCCGGGCTCAGCGGGTGCAGCAGGCGATAGCGCCAGCCGGGCTGGTTGGCGATGAAGATGATGCCGCGCGCATCGCTGACCAGCAGGGTGTCACTGCCCTGGCTCCATTCGCGTTCGAGTTCGGGGAATTCGAGCTTGACCACCATCGCCCCGAGGAACTCGCCGTTGTCGCCGAGCACCGCGCTGGACAGGAAGTAACCGGGAATCCCGCTGGTTACGCCGACCGCGTAGAAACGCCCGGTGCCCTGGGTGCGGGTCTGACTGAAATAGGGGCGAAAGCCATAGTTGTGACCGACGTAACTGCTAGGCAGACGCCAGTTGCTGGCCGCCACCGCGAGGCCCGTGTGGTCGAGCAGTTCCAGCGTCGAGGACTGCGCCGCGCCGTTGATCTTTTCCAGTTTCAGGTTGAGCGCCGCTTGCTGTTCGGCGTCGACCGGGCCGGCCAGCGCCGCACGCAATTGCGGGTCCAGCGCCAGCACGGCGGGCAGGGCGCGGTAGCGGTCGATCAGGGTGTGCAGCGAGTTGGCGTACAGCGCCAGTTGCTGATTGGCCCGGGCCGCGTCTTCTTCCAGCGCCTGGCGCTCGGCGTGGCGGATCGCAAGCGTTGCAGCAAGGGCGGCACCGGCGATGATCAGCAGGGTATACAACGACAGACGCAGGGTACGGGAAGTCGGCAGCATGCTGGGGCAAACGGATGGCAGGACGGGCGGGCACGATAGCATGTCGCCGGGTGCTGGCAGTGTTATCACACTATAAAATCCGTGTGTTCACGGGCTGCCCTCTGTCTGGCCCGGTGGTGTCGAAGCGTGTTTGCCAGACCGCGGAGCATGTCAGTGATTTTCCCCTGATGACCCTGGGTGTCCATCATTGCCACTTGACCAGATTTTCACCTTTGCGTGCCCGGTTTGATCACCTGTCGGTTGTTAGTTGTTCTTCTGTTTGTGCGCGTTCCGCCTGCCATAGGTCTTGAGCATTTGCTTTCTGTCATCGACAACGTACAAGGCTTTTTCAGTGAGTGCGTGCAGATTATCGAGTCTGACTGATCTGGCTTGTTGAGTGCCGACTCTCCCTTGCGCCAGATCGAGTAGATGATCGACATCCGAGTTGTAGAACTCGTTGACCCCAAGCTCGCTGAAGGCTATTTGGCCTGCATTGGATACTCTGACAACTTTCTCACGCAATGCGTCGAGCGCATTCAGATGCGCGTCGATCTCTTGTGAAAACATGCCTTCTTCGGCCCTGCTTCCCTGTTCTGCCACTTTCGCGAGTTCTATTAATTCTCCGACGCCGTAGAGTTGTGATCCCCCGGTGGCGGAGATGGCATTGACCGAGGCTTCGATGGCGTCCTTTGGCTCAAAAGATCTGATGTGCATGAAAGCATCGAGGGGGCCACTTTCCACACCCCTCGCCTGTTGCGAGATTGATTCAGCCGATATATCGGCTTTGCGGGGTATCAGAGGGTTGGAAACGTCCTGAAAGTTTGAAAGGGCCATATCGACCAGTTCAGCGGAACGATCAGCGGTGAAGTTGCCGACGGTCAGCCCCTTGAGTTCACCCACCATTGATGAATAAGGATCTCCTCCGGCTAATGTTTCCACCGCACTGAAGAGATCGTTTGTGGAGAACCAACTGGCAAGAACCTTCGAGACTTGTACGACAAATTTTGCAGTGGTGACGGTACGGAACCGACTCCGACTCGAAAGGTTGTCAATCTGTCGCTCGAGAACGTCCATTTGTCTGTTGGCTGCACTCAGGAAGTTCATCGAGTAGTCAGCCTGCCTTTTCAGCTCTGCAGGTGTCCTGGTCTGCCCGTTAGTGTCGACGTATGTCATCGGGTTGTTCCCGACAAATGCGTACCGGTTCAGCCCGTCCTCATCCCCGGCCGGGTCGCTGCTGACCCAGCGACACAACCACGGCGCGTAATACCGCGCGCCGTAGTAATAAAGCCCGGTGGCGTCCGCTTCCTCGCCTGAGTAGCGGATGAACTTGTAGTCCGCTTCGATCTGCGAGCGGGCCGCCATCGACGCGGTGCCGCCGAAGGCGTAGTAGCTTTCGCGGCTGATTATCTGCGCCCGTTGATCAATCTCCGTCACGCTCGATCCCAGGTGGTCGGAATGGGAATAACGCACCTGATCAACATCGATGCCCGGCGGCTTTCCGGCTACCCAGTGCAGGCAAGTCACCTCACCGATACCGGTTGCGACAGTGATCCGGTGCAATTCCTCACCGCTGCTTTTGATGCGGATTTCCAGACTTCCCACGTAATGCACTTCATCCACGTGGCTGACTTTGCCGGTGTGGGTTTCGTGACGTTTGTAGACCCTGGTGCCCTGGCTGTATTGGTACAGCTCCTGATCCGATGGCCCGCTGCCATGTTCGACGAGGGTCAGCGATTGCAGTTGGTTGCGGCTGTTCCAGTCGAGCGGCTGGTCGGCCTGCAGATGCCTGAGATTGCCGGCAGGGTCGAACAGAGCGCCGAAATCAGGGACCGGGTCCCCCGTTTTCCAGCGCACACCGCGATTGCTCGCAGGGTCAATGAACATCTCGCGGGTGTAGGTGTTGCCGTCGCGAACGTGGGTCAATTTCTTCAGGTTGTTGCCATCGTCGTATTCGAAAGACTCGACGTAGTTGAGTCGGTCATTGGGATCGGTGGGTTGCGGCCGCCCGGGGTTGTCTGCGGGCGGGGCGTCGCTGTAACCAGTGGCGTGCTTCAGCCGGTACATCGAGTCATAGACAAATGCACGTTCACCGTCGACCCGCTGGTTGCGGAAAAACGTCGTTTTGTAGGTGGGAGCGACAATCCGGATGACGTTTCCTGCTGCGTCGTACTCATACTCGAAATCCTGAACCGCCGGTTCTGATGCCTTTTGCGCATATTGGCGAAGCAGGCATCCGTCGGCCTGCCGGTAGTGCCAGTGGCTGGTCACGCCGTTGCCGAGCCGTTGCTCGGTGATCTGGCCGGCAGCGTTGTAAGTCGCGCCGTTCAAAATATTCTGGAGGTTTTGTCCTCTGAGTTGCAGCTGCACTTGAATAAGCTGCCCGGCGATGTCGTAGGTCGATTGCTGTACATGCCCGCCGGCGTCGGTGATTTGCAGCCGCGCACCGACGGCGCTGAAGCGCTGGCGGCTGGTGCAGATCTTGCCGTCCTTGAAGGTGCGGGTTTCTTCCAGTGACGGGCCGCTCATGGCGAAACTGTTGATTTGTAACGTGCCCGATGGATCGCTTAGCGCCGTCATCTGACCGCGCAGGTTGTGCGTCGGGTCGGCCAGGGCGTCGTCGTAGTTGAAGTTTTCGATGCCGGTTACCCCGTTTTCCGTGACGCTCCGCAGCCGCAGTTGCGGGTCGTAGCCCATCTCCCGGTGATTGTCGTTTGCATCCCAGCTTTGCAGTAGCTCGCTGCCGAGGCCCGGCAGGACAGTGTGTTCTCCGCCGTCGACGTTGTGGGTTCTGACCGCCATGCCATCGAGTCTGTGCACCGTTGTTGTATTGGGTGTGGACAGGCGCGGATCTCGCTGTGCAACCAGGTGGCCGGCCACGTCATATTGCAGTCGGTTGATGAGCGCTCGCACCTCTCCGCCGGCCACCGTGCGCAGATAGTCAACGTGCCTGACAGCCTCGCCACGGGGGCCGATTACCGACATCTTCGGTGTGAGATGGTGCACGCCGGTGTTCATGACTTGACCCGTTTTGCAGGTTTTGCCGGCGTGGTTTTCTTCGCCGGCCCGGCGGGCGCTGGTTCGTGGGTATCGTTGAAGTCGTAACTGAGTTTGAACCACGGATGCAGAAGCTCGAACGCCAGATCGCCCAAGGCATTGAGTGTCCGGACCGGACGCCCCAACGCGTCGTAGAACATTTGGTCGTGATAGCCGTGCTCACGCATGGCGCTGTCATTGATGCAGCGATGGGTGTTGAGGAAATAAGGGCGATAGGTCCGAATCGGCTCGCCCTTGTGGTTGTATTCGATGCGTCCCATGACCCGCCAGCGACGCGCGGCGGGCATTTCAATCGGCTTGCCGTCGGCGCCGGTCTCGAGGCCGTTATCGGACGTGGCCACAAAGGCATCGCCCGGCGGCACTAGCTGTTTGTTTTGCAGTTCCCGGCCGAATCCGTCGACGTAGCGAAGGGTCATCTGAATCTGTTGCAACGGGTCGGTGTGGTAGCGGTCGGCAACCAGGTTGAGGCTGTGAACCGGCTGCCTGAGGGCGGTCTGGATGATATTGAGCAGGGTCTGTTCGCTGGCAGTGCGTTTTTTCAGCCTGGTCAACCCGCGCAGGGCCGATGCGCGTATGTGCCCGTCGGGCAGGATCAGGCCGTTGGCGATCCATTGCTTTCTTTTGAGCCGCGCCGTTTTGACCGGTAGCAATGGCATCCAGCTGAACAGATCGGTGCGCACCACGCCGGCAGCGGACGCCAGCACGGTTTTCGGATTGGCGAGGGCAAACTCGACGCTCAGATCAGACTGAGGTGGATAAACGGACAGAGGTTCGAAACCGGCGCGCACGCCCCCTTCGGTTCCATGAGAACTGTGCGCGATGGGATGCCCCCCCGCTTCGTACAGCACTTCGTGAATATTCTCGTTGGGGTCGGTGACACTCCACGGCAGCAGTGTGTGCATGTCGTAGGTCACTGTCGTGACGCAGCCGTCCGGCGGTCTTATGGCAATGGTCAGCAGATGGTCTGCGTCCCGGGTGATGTGGGTTGCGCCATGGCTGGCGGTCGGTTGCACATCGGTGACGTGATAAAAACCGTTGGCATTGTCGTAAGTAAAGAAGCCGCTCCGTGCCGACCACAGGTTTTGCAGCAGATCCTGTGCCGGGTCTTCCGGGAAGAACAGCTTCATCGGGGCATAGCCGATTTTTGCCAACTCGTCCCGAATGACAATCGGGACGTCGTCGTAGGCCGCAAGTGCTTTTTTGTCGAACACCGCCTGCTCGGTTGGCCCCGCCAATGGCGGATACAGAATCTCGCCGGCCGCCTCCAGATAGGTTTGTTGCGAGAGCGAGGTCAGCTCGCGGGCCGCTGTCCATTGCGCACTGTCTTTGTGTAGGACGACGTTTTCGAAACTGATTGCGTCCGCAGTCAATCCACCCGGCAATGCCCCCTTGGGCAACATCAGCGCATTGCCGCGCTTGCGCAAGGGCAGATTGAGCAGCCAGTGGCCGTCAGTGATCAGGTGCGTGTGCTCGGCAAGGGTTTCCGCCAGATAGAAGTGCCGCTGTTGCTCATCGTGACTGTCCACCCAGGCGCGCCGCTGATCCTCTTGATCGAAGGGCGGTTCGTCTGTTTCGGTTCGACGGCGTGCGCAGGCAACCGTCAGGCTGTGAGTCAGTTGGCCGTATTCGTTCCACGCCAGATTGACCACGTGCTGACAGTTAGGGTCGTCCATGAAACGTTCGTATTGTTGGCTGCGGCTTTCCAGTTCCAGCACCAGCAGGCTGGATGGGCTTTCGTTGACGACCCGCACCCGATAGCGGGACTCGTTCAGAGAGAACAGGCGCGCAGGGGCAGGGTCGTCTGCCTGGCAGACTTCGGTGCGAAGCAGGCGACCCGCCAGGGCGTAGGCAATTTCGGGGTCGTCGGCCTTGCGGCGCTTGCGAATGCGCTCTTTGCGAAGTTTTGTGTCGTAGGCTGAAATGACAGTGGGGCACAGTGGCTGTATCTCATCGTCGAGGTCGCCAATATTGTTCAAAACCAGATCGATACTTTTGCCGGTATGAAACCAGTGCGTCATCCGCATCGGCGCCGTATGGCCGCTCTCGGCCTTGCCCGATTCCAGTTCGCTGTCGATCTGACAGACCCGGCCGAAGCCGCGGAATTCGCGCTCGAGCCCGTCGTAGTGACCCTCGAAATACTCGTGGAACTGCATCAGGTAATTACCGGTAACTTCATCATCCTGACGCAACCATTCGAGCACCATCTGCGGGAACGGCAGATGGCAGACCGGGCGCCTGAGTGCGATCAGCTCCTGGCGTTTTTCATCCAGCCAGAACTGTGCGCTGCTGCGATAACTCAGGGTGGCGCTGTAGCCCATGTTGTTATTGCAGCCGGTAAGCAGGTACGGCCGCTCACTGACAAAGTGATACACCCAGTGCCGCGGTTTCATGTGTGGCACGGTCAGCAGCAGGCTGGCGCAGCCAATGCCTTGCAGATCGGCGAAGGTCACCTGGCAGAGGTTGTCATAGCGCACGCCTCTGGGCCATGGGACGCGTACCGGCGTCGCGGCCAGGCCATTGCCGCCCTGGTTGAGCCAGATTTCGAAATAATCCGAAGACAGGTAAATGAAGGCCGGGGCACCGGAGCCGTCCAGATCGGCGATACGCACCCGGTCGGCATCGAACTCGCCATAGTTGAACGGCAAGTCGCTCAACTTGAAACCTTCTGCGAACCGACCATGGCCGAGGCTGATCCAGCAACGGATTTCATCGTGGCGAATCCGGCATAGCTCCATTCCACTGGCGCCCATGTTGCTGAAGGTCACCAGTGCGCTTTTGTCATCGCTGAACAGCGGCAATCTGTCCGGGGCATGGGGTACATCCTGGCCGGGAGCGAAGCCCTTTTCCCTCAGGTTCGCATACACCCGCACGCTGTTCGGGCCGATGAGGGCCATCGAGTCCAGCCCGTCACCGCTAAAGTCGCCCATTCGCGCTGAATAATGGAAAAATTCCACAGGGAACTGGCTGAAAGGTTTGAACAATGACCAGTTTCGATCCGGGTTGAGCGTGTAATAACCGCTGCCACCGAGCTGCGCGACCACCCAGTCCAGACGTCCGTTGCCGGTAAGATCGGTGAGGATCTGCAGCACTGATTTACTGCTGTCGGCATTGGGGATCAATGGCAGCAAAGACCATGGGTCGTAGTTGATCTCGTCCGTCCCGGGTGTGCCGCGCAAGGGTTCGCGGTAGTACCAGGCGTTGTTGTACTGGCAAAGGAAACCGGGCAAACCTTCACCATAGAGATCGACACAATGATAGGGCTGGCGGTTGTCGAGGCCGGGCATGCGATCAAGTGCAAGGAAGGCCTGGGGCAGTGTGTTGAGCACAAGAGCCTGATTGAAATACTCGATAGGAGGCGTGTGTTTGACCTGGCCGGCGGCGTCATAACTCATGTGATGCGCGGCTTTCAGCTGGCTGTATTGCTGCGGCGTGGTTTCGTATTCCAGCAACAGGCGATTGACCAGGGCAGGAGCGGGGCCGGTGTGGTTGAAGAGCAGAAACTGCCGACACAGGCGCCGTGTGCCGACCTCGAAGCCGAATCGATGCATGCGAAATGGGTCGGAGCGTACTGTCCAGGCGTTTTCGTTGGCAGCCGTGTACGGTGGGATGTCGTCATAGCCAGCGACGCGTTCGCCGTAGTCGACGACCAGCCGGAACAGCCAGTCCAACAGTTCTGGCTGCTCATTACCAAGGCAATACAGATCAGTGCTGGCGGTCTTGTTGCAATAACAGACCTGACGCAGATAACGCTGGGCCTGGTAATCAAAACGAGTGTCGGCGACTTTGTCATCGGCCTTGTATTCGTAAAAGATGTTTTCTCCCACCGCGTTCCGGGTTTCCACCAGCAACCACGTGGCGATATTGCCTGGGTCTGCCGGGTCGTAGATGCGTGAGCCCGGGTTATTGCCATAGCAATCTTGCGAGCCGTCAGCGCGGAACACGATCCAGAAGGTATTGCCGTCGGCAGAGGTCCAGCGTTCGTAGCGGTCGAACGTACTTTCCAGGCGAGGGATGTAGCGCACCACGGAAAACTTGCGGGCGTTCTTGCCCTTGCCACGGGTGCGCCGGGTTGCCTTGATCTTGCCGCGGGTTGTCAGTTCGGGTCGCAGATCGGTGCCGTCCGCCTGCATGACGTCGTCGGGTGCGTATTTCGGTACGCCCTTGCTGGTCTTGCGGGAGATGACTGGCAGCGGCAAGTCCCAGCCGAGGCCGCACTTGCCGTTACCCGCGTTGCCGTCATAGACCAGTTGCAGGTCAGGATTGAGCGAGCGCGCAGCGATGATCGGCAACGTCAGTGAGTAAGACCGTTGCCCGGTCGCACCGATCTCCCCCCAACTGCGTCCATTGGTGGCAATGGACGCAGTTTTGGCAATGGAGGGCGGGGTGACGAGCGCATCTGCATCAGGAACCATAGCAACGCAACCAGTGAATGCCGAGATTGCACGCTAACAGAGCATTTTTCCTTCGACACCTGTCAGATCTGACAGGTGTCTTTGTCTGCACTTTATGGCAGGCGAAAAAAAAGGCCGGGCGGTCATTGCTGACCGCCCGGCCTTTTCACTGACGGATGAAGCGCTTACTGCACTTCAACCGCCAGGCTTTCGCTGATCTTCTGTTGCCAGATCGCAGGACCGGTGATGTGTACCGATTCACCTTTGCTGTCCACCGCGACGGTGACCGGCATGTCCTTGACCTCGAACTCGTAGATCGCTTCCATGCCCAGCTCGGCGAACGCCAGGACCTTGGACTTCTTGATCGCTTGCGCCACCAGGTAAGCGGCACCGCCGACGGCCATCAGGTACACGGCCTTGTTGTCCTTGATCGCGTCGATGGCGGTCGGGCCACGCTCGGACTTGCCGATCATGCCCAACAGGCCGGTCTGCTCGAGGATCTGACGGGTGAACTTGTCCATCCGCGTGGCGGTGGTCGGGCCAGCCGGGCCAACCACTTCGTCACCGACCGGATCAACCGGGCCGACGTAGTAGATGAAGCGACCTTTGAGGTCCACCGGCAGGGTTTCGCCCTTGTTCAGCATCTCGACCATGCGCTTGTGCGCGGCGTCGCGACCGGTGAGCATCTTGCCGTTGAGCAGGACGGTTTCGCCCGGCTTCCAGCTCTGCACGTCTTCCGGGGTCAGGGTGTCGAGGTTGACGCGACGGGCCGACGGGCCGGCTTCCCAGACGATTTCCGGGTAGGCGTCCAGCGGTGGCGCTTCCAGCGAAGCAGGGCCGGAACCGTCGAGCACGAAGTGCGCGTGACGGGTGGCGGCGCAGTTCGGGATCATGCACACCGGCAAAGAGGCGGCGTGGGTCGGGTAATCCATGATCTTCACGTCGAGCACGGTGGTCAGGCCACCGAGGCCCTGGGCGCCGATGCCCAGCTGGTTGACCTTCTCGAACAGCTCCAGACGCATTTCTTCGATGCGGTTCTGTGGGCCACGGGCTTTGAGCTCGTGAATGTCGATGGATTCCATCAACACTTCTTTTGCCATCACAGCGGCTTTCTCGGCGGTGCCGCCGATGCCGATGCCCAGCATGCCCGGCGGGCACCAGCCGGCGCCCATGGTCGGAACGGTCTTGAGTACCCAGTCGACGATCGAGTCGGACGGGTTGAGCATGGCCATTTTCGACTTGTTCTCGGAACCGCCGCCCTTGGCCGCCACGTCCACTTCCACGGTGTTACCCGGAACGATGGAGTAGTGGATGACTGCCGGGGTGTTGTCCTTGGTGTTCTTACGCGCACCGGCCGGGTCGGCCAGGATCGAAGCACGCAGGACGTTTTCCGGCAGGTTGTAGGCGCGGCGCACGCCTTCGTTGATCATGTCGTCCAGGCTCATGGTCGCGCCATCCCAACGTACGTCCATGCCCACACGCACGAACACGGTCACGATGCCGGTGTCCTGGCAGATCGGCCGGTGGCCGGTGGCGCACATGCGCGAGTTGATCAGGATCTGCGCCATCGAGTCACGGGCCGCTGGCGATTCTTCGCGCAGGTAGGCTTCGTGCATCGCCTGGATGAAGTCCACGGGGTGGTAGTAGGAAATGAACTGCAGGGCGTCGGCAACGCTCTGAATCAGGTCGTCTTGCTTGATCACGGTCATGAGTCGCGCTCCTCTAAAAGACGGGAACATTCAATAAGGTGCCTGCGGCTTGGGTGCATCGGTCGGTCGCAGACACCTTTCAAGGCACGCCGGGGCTGCTGGCGCGACGCTAAAAAGGCGCGGCAGTATACCGCGCCTCGGTGGCGGGCACATCTGCCGGGAGTCATTCGTTGGTCGCATGGCTGCAGGTTTTTGACGCCAAATACCCGGCCCGAAAATCAATGGTCATTTATCGACTGGGCCACTAAAGTGGCAGCCGGTCTGTAGAGTAGGACACTCGGTCAGCCTCTTATCGCACGGTGAGTCAACGATTGACCCATAACGCCATTCAACGTCTTTTGCTCAAACGCTTCGCCCTCGCTGCAGCCACCTATGGATTGGCTTTGCTGCTGCTGTGGCTGGCGTATTTCACTGGTCATTACAATGACTCACTGGCCGGCGTCGCCGTCGGCAGCGCACTGGTGGTAATCAGTCAGGCGACCCTGTTTGCCCTATTCTTTTCTGGCTGCAACCTGCGTTTTTCCGACCCGAGCCTGACGGAAGCACAAGTGCTGCTTGGCCTCGGCTGGCAGACGTGGCTGATTGCACATCTGGAGGAGGCTCGGGGCGAGTTTCTGGTCTTTTATGTGCTGATCCTGCTGTTCGGCCTGTTCCATCTTTCACAACGGGCGTTCGTGCGCTGCGCGATGCTGGTGTTCTTCAGCTTCTGCGCCATCACGCTGTGGGACGGTTATCACATGCGTCTTCACGATCCGGCGCTGTCCGCGTTGCAGGCGTGCATTCTGCTGATCGTGCTGGCGTGGCTGGTGATTTACGCGCGTTTCGTCCAGACGTCGCGCCAACGCATGCGCCAGCGGCGGTTCGCCTTGCAGGCGCATCAGGACACCCTGCGCGGGATGATGCGCCAGCTCGAAGACCTGGTGGCCACCGACGAATTGACCGGGCTGTTCAATCGCCGGCATTTCCTGCGCCTGGCCACCCGCGAGCTGAATGCGATGGAGGCCGACGTGGTGCATGGCCTGGCGCTGATCGACCTCGACCACTTCAAACGCATCAACGATATTCACGGCCATGCCGCCGGCGATCAGGTGCTGCAAGCCTTCGCCGGGGTGGCCGGGGCCTGTCTGCGCGACGGCGATGTGCTGGCGCGTTATGGTGGTGAAGAATTCGTGGTGCTGCTGCCCGATTGCAACGCCGAGCGCCTGACCGCCTGTTGCGAACGGCTGCGCATCGCCTTCACCGACGTCGAACTGGTGGGCCTGAACGTGAAAAACCTGAGCCTGTCCGCCGGCATGACCCTGCTGGAACTGGGCGATGATCTGGACGATGCCTTGCAGCGTGCCGATCAGGCGCTGTACCGGGCCAAGCGTGACGGGCGCAACCGTTGCGCAGCCGCGTGGGAGAACGTCGATGCCTGAACTGCGGGTCGGTGAACGACAGTGGTCGGTGGCAGCGGGCAGCAACCTGCTCGATGCCCTCCTTCAGAACGGTGTGGCGGTGCCTTACAGCTGTCGCGCCGGCAGTTGCCATGCGTGTCTGGTGCAATGCGTGCAGGGCTTGCCCGCCGGCAGTCGCCCCGATGCCTTGAGCGCCGAGCAGCGTGATCAGGGCTGGCGGCTGGCCTGTCAGTGCCAGGTGATCGAAGACTTGCAGGTGCATACTTTCGACCCCGTCACCGATGGTCGCTCGGCCACGGTCGAAGCGCTGGACTGGCTCGGCGACAGCGTGCTGCGATTGCGCCTGACACCCCAGCGGCCGTTGCGCTACAGCGCCGGCCAGCATCTGGTGCTATGGGCCGGCCACATTGCGCGGCCTTATTCGCTGGCGAGCCTGCCGGAAGAAGACCGCTTTCTCGAGTTCCACCTCGATTGCCGCCAGCCCGGCGAATTCAGCGATGCCGCGCGCCGCCTACAGATCGGCGACCCGATCCGCCTCGGCGAACTGCGCGGCGGTGCGTTGCATTACGACCCGGACTGGCATGACCGGCCGCTGTGGCTGCTCGCCGCCGGCACCGGGCTCGGCCCGTTGTTCGGTGTGTTGCGCGAAGCCTTGCGTCACGATCATCGGGGCGCCATCCGCGTCATTCATCTGGCCCATGATGCCGACGGGCATTACCTGGCCAAACCCCTTGAAGCACTGGCTGCGCAGCGGGAAAACCTCAGCGTCGAAGGGTGGACGGCGGCCGAGTTGCCGGGCGCTTTGGCGCAACTGCGCCTTGTCTCCCGACAAACCCTGGCCTTAGTCTGCGGCTCGACTGCCAGCGTCGACGCGTTCGCCAAGCGTCTGTTCCTGGCCGGACTGCCGCGCAATCAACTGCTGGCCGATGTCTTCCTGAGCCGTGGTTGAGCGCTGAATTCTCAGACGCGAGACCTGCCATGCCCGAAGCCATCCTGCTGCACCGCGAACGCGGTTTGCTGACCCTGCGCCTCAACCGTCCCGACAAGAAAAACGCCCTGACCCGCGCCATGTACAGCCAGTTGGCCGATGCGCTCAAACAGGCGAATCACGACCCCGAAATCAACGCCGTGCTGATCACCGGCAGCGCTGAGTGTTTCACCGCCGGCAACGACATCGCCGACTTCATCCAGCAACCGCCGAGCGACCTCGACAGCCCGGTGTTTCACTTCATGCTCGAACTACTGGAGTGCCGCAAACCGGTGATCGCCGCCGTGGCCGGGGCGGCGGTGGGGATTGGCACGACGCTGTTGCTACATTGCGATCTGGTGTACGTGGCGCGGGATGCGCGGTTGCGCATGCCGTTCGTCAATCTCGGGTTGTGCCCGGAGTTCGGTTCCAGCCTGATCCTGCCGCGTTTGCTCGGGCAGGCCAAAGCATCGGAGCTGTTGTTGCTGGGTGAAGGTTTTACCGGTGAGCAGGCGGCGCAATGGGGGATCGCAACCGAGGCGCTGGGCAGTGGCGAAGCCGCGTTGGCCAAGGCGCGGGAGATGGCGCTGCGGTTTGACGAGTTGCCGGCTGAAGCGGTGCGGATCAGCAAGCAACTGATGCGCGCGCCGGATCGCGAGTTGATTCGCAAGGTGATCGAGGAGGAGGGCGCGTTGTTCACCCAGCGGCTGCGCTCGCCGGAGGCGTTGGCGGCGTTGACCGGGTTCATCAAACGCCATTGAGATATCCGCCGACCGCCGACCGCCGACCGCCGCCGCACTCCGTGCACCGATCGTTCCCACGCTCTGCGTGGGAATGCAGCCCGGGACGCTCCGCGTCCCATGCCGAAGCGGACGCGGAGCGTCCATTGAGGCATTCCCACACGGAGCGTGGGAACGATCAATCTGAAATGAAAAAGCCCCGCCATTCACATGGCGGGGCTTTTCGTTTTCAGCAACCGGTCACTCAGACCTGCGGGTCGCCCACGTGCAGGATCTTCATGCCGTTGGTGCCGCCGGTGGTGTGGTAGCTGTCGCCCTTGGTCAGGATGACCCAGTCGCCTTTCTCGACCACGCCGCGCTTGACCAGCTCGTCGATGGCTTTCTGGCTGACTTCGTTCGGGGCCAGCGAAGCCGGGTCGAACGGTACGGTGTACACGCCACGGAACATCGCAGCGCGGGCCTGGGCTTCGCGGTGCGGGGTGAAGCAGTAGATCGGCACCGACGAACGGATACGCGACATGATCAGCGGGGTGTAGCCGCTTTCGGTCAGCGCGATGATCGCCTTGACGCCCGGGAAGTGGTTGGCGGTGTACATGGTCGCCAGCGCGATGCTCTCGTCGCAGCGCTCGAATTCCTTGCCGATGCGGTGGCTGGAGGTCTTGCTGGTCGGGTGCTTTTCAGCGCCGACGCAGATGCGCGCCATCGCCTGCACGGCTTCCAGCGGATAAGCGCCGGCAGCGGATTCGGCAGACAGCATCACGGCGTCGGTGTAGTCGAGCACGGCGTTGGCCACGTCGGACACTTCGGCGCGGGTCGGCATCGGGTTCTGGATCATCGACTCCATCATCTGGGTCGCCACGATCACCGCTTTGTTGTGGCGGCGTGCGTGCAGAATGATTTTCTTCTGGATGCCCACCAGCTCGGCGTCGCCGATTTCCACACCCAGGTCACCACGGGCAACCATCACGGCGTCGGAAGCCTTGATCAGGCCGTCGAGGGTTTCGTCGTCGGCCACGGCTTCGGCGCGTTCGATCTTCGCCACCAGCCAGGCGGTGCCGCCGGCTTCGTCGCGCAGTTGACGGGCGTAGTTCATGTCGGCGGCGTCACGCGGGAAGGACACGGCGAGGTAGTCGACTTCCATTTCAGCGGCGAGCTTGATGTCGGCCTTGTCTTTTTCAGTCAGGGCCGGAGCGGTCAGGCCGCCACCGCGACGGTTGATGCCTTTGTGGTCGGACAGCGGGCCGCCGATGGTCACGACGCAGTTCAGCTCGGTCGCGGTGGCGGTTTCAACGCGCATGACCACGCGGCCGTCGTCGAGCAGCAGCTCGTCGCCCACGCCGCAGTCCTTGACCAGGTCCGGGTAGTCGATGCCGACCACCTGCTGGTTGCCTTCGGTCAGCGGATGGCTGGTGGAGAAGGTGAACTGGTCACCGATCTTCAGCTCGATGCGCTTGTTGGCGAATTTGGCGATTCGGATTTTCGGGCCTTGCAGGTCACCCAGCAAGGCGACGAAGCGGCCGTGCTTGGCAGCGAGGTCACGCACCAGCTTCGCGCGAGCCTTGTGCTCGTCGGGGGTGCCGTGGGAGAAGTTCAGACGGGCGACGTCCAGGCCAGCCAGAATCAGCTGTTCGAGAACTTCCGGCGAGTTACTGGCCGGGCCAAGGGTAGCGACGATTTTGGTACGACGGACGGACATGCAAAGACTCCTCAGGTTCAAGCGCCAGCGAAGGCTACTATGCTCTTGGGGTGTAGTCATTGTTCGTTTGCACTACTTAATAGTTTCTTTATTGAACACGGCAACTTTGGGACAAACGCGCCTGAAGATTTCCGACCAGGGGTCGATACAGAGCACAAGACAGGAGAACCCCCCATGCGATTCGTGCCCATTGCCGCCCTTGCCCTCAGCGTCCTCGCCGTCACGGGCTGCACCCGTTGGTCGATGAACCATCATTTGAACAACGCCTACAGCGCCTACGACCGGGGCAACTGCGAGCAAGTGATGCTCGAACTGTCCAAGGTCGAACGCGCCAGCCGTGCCCGCCCTTACGTGTGGCCGGAAGTGTCGATGATGCGCGGCCAGTGCCTCGAGCGGCAGAAAATGTTCGTCGATGCGGCGCAGACCTATCAGTTCATCATCGCCTCGTACCCCAACAGCGAATACGCCTACCGCGCCCGCGCGCGTCTGGAAACCCTGCAGAGCCTGGGTCACTACCCGACTCGCAGCGCTGCCGCCGTGGTCCGTCCAACCCGGTTCTGATGGCGGTTGTCATACAAAAGCTGGCTGCTTGTATAGGGTGAGCTATAGTCGAATGAAACCGGTGCAGATCGAATTCTGTACCGGCGCAACACCTGCGACTGGCATGAGATGCACGTGGCGAGCGCCACACCGGGAGCGGGGAGAGCGGGTCTGACGCACAGGCCCGTTCCGAAGCGAGAGTGCGGCTCCGTCAGGGGCCTTGCATGGCGAATTGCGTATGTTTACCGACCGTCGAATCGAACGGCATCAGTTGCCATATTTTCTGCGAGTGTTCAACAGCGTCACCGATAAACCTATCGGCTTTCTGGGCAATGTGTCCGAAGACGGTTTGATGCTCATCAGCCAGTTGCCGATGATGATCGGTGCCGAATTCAACCTGCGCCTGAAAATCCCTTTGGGCGAGGGTTGTCAGCAGGTCATCGACCTGACGGCGTGCTGTCTGTGGTGCCACGAAGACGCGACCCCCCGACACTACGACGCCGGCTTCAGCCTGTACCGGACACCGCCCGAGTATGGGCAACTGGTCGAGGCGTTGAAGCAGTATTTCAGTTTTCAGCCGTTGCCGGCCTCGGCCTGAAAACAAAAAAGGGCCACAACCTGACGAAGGTTGTGGCCTTTTTTCTTATGCGGTTATCGCAATCGCCCGCTCGTTATCCAGCGTCTTCTCCACCAGCAACAACCCCAACTCACTCAACTGATAGATCGCCATCGCCAGATGCCGCGGCTTGTCGTCCAGGCTGTCGGCCAGGTCGAGCAGCAGGATGCTGACTGACGAAAAGGTTTCGTAGGTCTGGATGGCGATGGCTTCGGGGTTGATCTCGGGATCGACCTTGAACATCTGCATGCCGCGATCCACGGAATTGCGCGGTTTTTCGGGCGAGGGATTGAGGTAGAAATCCAGAGCCCGGTGAGCGGCGTCGTGGAGTTTCTTTGAATCGACGGAGGCGTAGGGGGAGACCGGATCGGGTTGATCGGACGGTTCTGTTGGGTCGGTGTCCAGTGGTGGATTTGGAGTTGCTTTGAACATAAACGTAAATCCTCTAGTGGGCCTGCCACCACCTCGCGACTAAACGAGGGGTGGCGGCTGAACGCAGGTTAGTCGACCGGGAGGAATTACGAAAAACCGGCGCGCCCGAGGGCGCCCTGCGTACAGCCACCATCGAGTGCGGGGATAGGGAGTACCCGACTTGATGACGCTTATACACCTTTCGTAATACCTGCCCGAGCGACTAAACCCGGCCGCTGATTGGCAGCGACACGGATCAAGTTACGGGGCAACGCCAAGGCGCACAAGCCGGCGGATTCTGAGTGATTTGTAGGCAATGGCACAAGCCGTCGTAGCCCGTTGTTACGACTTGCAGGACGCTGCCGAACCGGGCTGTGGGAAGAGTTACCGTTTGTCGGGACTGTCAGATTTTACAGGTGTCGGCCATAACCGAATTGGCATTAATGAGAACGGTCAGCTCGTGTCCTATACATCCCGTCGAGGAGCAGGTTATGGAAGATCATGAAGAAGGCACCATTGAAAATGATGTTCCAGACACGAGCATTTCGACGTTGCCATCATTCATCCAGTCAGATGAAGTTTTGGAGGAACGACAAGAGATCAGAGCGTACAAAACCGTTGCAGGCACTGCCTATTGGTGCAGTTTGGAATTTTTCAGTGAATTTACTGCGGACGGTAGTCAATTCAAGTGCAGAACATCACGTTATAACGCCAAGGCTAATGGAGGGACAAAGGGCAACTTATATGTCAGAGCCAGCAGTCAGAACACATGGGATTTCACCTGGAATGATATAGGTAACCAAAACGGCCAGTGGAATACGCTGGAAGCTACCGGGTGGATTAATTCACCGAGCGGGAGCGCCACTGTTTACTTCAAATACATTTATGACAGATCTGGTGCCAGTGACGTAGAAATGGATGTGGACATCGTCCTCACCTTCAAGCCCGCCACGCCCGTCATTACAAGCCCCTCAGGGAATGTGGCAACGACTCCATTCACGGTTACCGGCACGCGAGGCATTCCTAACGCTGGAACTATCACCCTGCATAATGCCAATGGCGGTGCTCAACTCGCTACTGCGGTTATTGCGACCGATGGAGGGTGGACTGCCTCTGTCGCCTTTCCCCCCGGCCTTAAGACGCTGACTTTCTACGCCAAACAGACTATCCGGAATTCTGTTTCAGACGAGTCCAACCGTGTCACTGTGAATCTGGTGGTGGCTGCTGTCACCATTGACTCTCCAAAATCCGGTGACTCGCTGCGAGAGCGTCAACCGGTGATCAATGGCAAGGGCCATTCGGGAGCGACAATCAAGGTCTACGAGGCTGATAGTGGGGTGATTCTCTATGGATCTGGAACGGCCCAAGGCGGACAGTGGAGCATACGGCTGACCACACCGCTCCCCATCGGGCGGTTCACTTTTCATGTAAGCCAGGACTATGCCGGGGAAACGACATGGTCCGACAAGGTGCCTGTTTTCGTTTTGCCTAGATTGCCTGTCATTACCCAACCCGCCGCCCAATCAGAACAGAACCGTTCATTCACCGTCAGCGGCACGGGGGGCGAGGTCGGGGCCATCATGAGGATCCATCTCGATCTGAATGATGCGGTGGTTGGCTCTCTTCAATCGGTAGCAGGGAATGACTGGAGTGTACCGGTCGTTATCCCGGCCAGTATCGCTCCCGGCGAAGTCCGCCTTACTGCCCAGCAGACTTTGGGAGTGCCTTCCGATCGAAGCGATTATCGGCCATTTAAAATAAAACCCCCGCAACCGAGCAAACTGACGGTACAGATCGATGCCCAAGGCAAGGTGACCCTCGGAGGTGTCGGACATATCAGTGCGACGTTCTATCTCCACGTCGTGAACAACGGGACGCCTCTCCACTCCTTTACCGTGACAACGTCTCCCTGGTCGGTGTTCTTTCCCGATTGGTTGCCGGGTACTTCGCTGATCGGTGGCCGACAAAGTGTGCCCGACGGTGTAGGGCAGCCGATCTATTCGGACTGGATATCGGAGGGCACCACGGTCGTGGTGCCTGTTCCTCGTCCAACATTGAGTGTGCGCGTCAGCCCGGACGGCATTCCTACGTTTTCCGGTACGGGCAGGAACTGGTCCGGTCAACCGGCCTCCAGAATCGAGGTCCGACTGGAGGGCGCCAGCTCCGCGATCGTGCCGATCGTCGACGTTCCCGAAGATACGACCTGGACCAGCACGGCAACAGCACGCTGGGCTCCTGGTACGTATCAGGTTACGGCCATTCAGTGGTTCACAACGCTGCAATCGGAAAGGGTTCAACCGCCTGTTTCGGTGGTCATCTCCGCCCCCCCTGCCGTTATCGAAAAAGTGACCCCGAACGGCTTGTTTGCAACGGTTGCTGGCCAATGCTGGCCGGGAGCGGTGCTGACGATCAAGTTCAGCGACGATACTACCCCCTATCCGGTTACGGATACGGACAAGAACGGGCAATGGGACTTACAGCGCCCCACGGCGTTTCGCCCCGGCAGGCACACGGTCACGGTCACGCAGACTTTCGGCGGGCAAACCTCTAATCCGGTGTCCATGT
Source organism: Pseudomonas sp. GW458-11-26-14-LB4 (assembly GCF_059423925.1). Lineage (NCBI taxonomy): Bacteria > Pseudomonadati > Pseudomonadota > Gammaproteobacteria > Pseudomonadales > Pseudomonadaceae > Pseudomonas > Pseudomonas sp. GW458-11-26-14-LB4. The sequence continues at coordinate 162,975 of NZ_JBWKYU010000005.1, read as the reverse complement.
CCTTCGATATAGCGGTGAGCGTACCGGTGATCACCCCACCACCCGGTGGGCAAACGGATCATTTGCCGGTATTGCACGGCACCGGCGGGATCGACGGCTTCACGATTAGCGTTTTCGATTTCGTGACCCTCGACCGGTTGGGAGAGACGCTCGCAACAGGGAATGCCTGGTCGGTACAGCTCACGGAACTCGACTACCTGACCCAAACCGTTTTCGCCATACAGGTGCTGGGTGACTTGCAATCGCTGCCCAGCACTTCGGTCGCTTTCAAAGTGGTTTTGTATGCGCCAAGGATCGACTTTCCAACAACAAGAACATCGGTCCCCCGTACATTCACGGTCGAAGGTTATGCCAGAGCAGGGAAAGGATTCGTCCGGACTGAGGTCGATGTGTATCTCGACGGCGTTCCCTTTCGTATTTATCCGCATTTTGGCGATGGATATTTCAAACAGAATTTCACACGGCCAGTGGGGCCATGCGTACTGAAAGCCAGGCAGTATTTCAAGGATCAGGAGTCGCCACTTAGCGAGGATGTGCAGGTCACGATCGTTCCCGACAAGGCATACATTGAAACGCCAGGTAGTGGTGAGGCTGTCGGACGTACTGCGGTGATCTGCGGGTTCGGATACGCAAGAGATACCGTCGTGGTTGCTTTGCCGGGTGGTGCGGAGCTGGGGCAGGCCAAGGTCCAGGAAAACGGGACATGGTTTTGCCGGATCGAAATCCCAGGGACCGGCACCGACCTTTCACTCGTCACCGAGCAGCGCAAGGGGGAGTTCCACTCCGGTTGGTCCGAGGCAAGACCCCTGCAGCGCCTTGCGCCCCCACCCTCATTCAACGAACCGTCGGAGGGCAAGTGGGAGGGAGCAACGCCCAGATTCGCAGGCGGTGCTCTGGCGGGTCCGAAGGTTGATGTGGTCGCCTGGTATGACTCCGAGGATAAACATGCCAAGTCTCTTGTGACCAACGGCGGACGTTGGGCCGGAATATCGGAGCGAAATCTGCCTGCTGGCCCGCAATGGGCCTGTGCCGTACAGGTCGTGGGTGGAAAACATTCCATGCCAGCGGACAGCAAGCGATTCGATGTCGCGCCGCCTGACGAACCGCCAAGTCAGGCTTAATCCGACCAAAGGTCAAGTCTACTGTCAGTTCTGACAGTAGACGCCACCCGCTCGATGACGCCAAATCCTTTGCAGGCACCATGCGAAAGGCGCCGTTCCTTTACTGGAACTCGTTTCAGACCCAGGAGCATCCACATGTACCGCTCTCCCGCTCAGATCGCTCAGAAGATGTTCACTCAAGCGGTCGGTAAACCCAAGCGCTCGTCCACGACGGCTCTGACACGTTTTTTCAAGGCGGGGGGATCGGTTGCCGTACTGGCGCAGAAAGGCGTCGACGGGTTGATGCACGATTTTGGCCTGAACCGGCAGCAGGCCGGGGAGTTCCAGCAGCGCCTCAATGTGCTGTCGACCGTGGTATTGCGGCAGTTCATCGAACACCAGTTGACTGCCAGAGATGCCAGAGCTGTTGCGCGTTCGGGGCTCAATAACGGTCCGACTTACGCCTTGTTGTTCAAGCCGAACTTCGACGCGTTATGCCCGCCTGATGCGATCGAAGCCATTCACTCGCCTGCGGCGTATCTGACAGCCCTGTTGCATTGGGCATTGCATCGGCTGGGGGAAACCGATGGCAAGGACCTTCCGCTGGTTGGCCGGCGTACGGATCTCGAAAAACTGCTGATCGATGTCAAGGCCGTCCATGGTGCAGTGCCGTCGGTGGAAGTGATCAGCCACATCATGGAGCACTTCATCACCGCCACGCAGGGGCCCATTCAAAACCTCGATGAGGCGTTGAACCAGAAGGCCTTTCCTCGGGAACTGCCCTTTCACTGGCCTTGGGTTACGCTCGATCATGTACTGAAGGGACATGGCGAATCGGTGGGCAGCGTGGTGCGTCTGTGCGATTTGCAGTATCCGTGCTTTCTTCGTTCGGCACCGTGGAGCGACAAGTCGGATGACGCCCTCGTTCAAGCTTCACGGTTGAGTCCATCACAGCGGACAATCCTGACCGAGGCGAGTCATTTTCCAGACGGGGGCGACGAGTTCTACCAGAAATACCTCGGTCTCAAGGGAATTTCGATTGGTAATCTGAGGCTCGTCCACGTTTTCAATGAAAGAACGAAGCTGGATACGCCGGCGCTTGAGGCATTGCTTTCGATTGAAGGTTTCACTCCCTTCCTGTCCGAAAATGCGCCGGGTGTCGTCACGGGCCCTGTTACAGGCAAGGACCATGGGTCTGTCTTTGTTCATGAGGCAAAGACCCCGTCCATTACCATTGTCAAAACGGACTCGGGCCTTCTCAATCGTTTCGAGAATATGGGGAGGCCCGACGAGCCCGACGAGCCCGACCATTCCGAGCGGGTTGATCGTGCCAATCGTATATTGCGACTGACTGACTGGTTGCGGTTGGCCAGTGACGAAACCGATCGACTGATCGTTGCGGCAATGCTCGCTGAAGTGCCCCCGCCGACCCCCTCTCGCTACTGGATCACAAGCAATACTCTGCGAGCTATCGGGCTGTTCCAGGCACTGCGGGAGGTCTTTGGATGCACCGCAGAAGACTTCGCCGCCTTTATCGGGCCGCTTTGCGTTTTCGGGCGCGGCACGGAGCGTGCCCAATACGATCGAGTTTTCAACAGTGGTGCCACCGGTTCTCGTCCTTTGGTACTTGATGACCGATCCTTCCCGGTGATTCCCGTGACCGCTGCCGACCTGATTACGGTCAAGCAATTGTGCGCAGGCCTGGGTATTGATCTGGAAACCTATTTTTACCTCGCCAACCTGATTGCCGCCGCTCACGGCCTGGCTGAACTCAAGTGCAGCTTGCCGATCGTGTCCGGTTTTTATCGCATGGTCAGGCTGCCCCGGTTACTGGGGATTACTCCGATCGAGGCGGTCCTGTTGTTGAATCTGACGGGAGGTCAGGTCTGGGTGAACGCACTGGCCGGCGTGCCGCAGATCAACAACCAACAATCAGCGGGTAAGCCGGACGTACTGAGTGTGATGCATGCCTTGATGGATGGCGTGCAATGGGCCCGGACCGCGCAGTTGCCGGTGCACTGGGTGGTGCAACAAGCAACAGCCTGGCCACCGAGCCGGCCCGATGAAAGACAACTCTCGTTGTTTGATCAATGGCGTCGGCAGGTCCCGGTGGCTCGGGTGACGGAAGATGTACTGAAAATGGCCGGTATCGAGCCCTTGTCGAACAATCGCCAGTGGCTGCGGGCGTTGAGGGCGTTGGTTGACGAACAGGGACTGATTCGTGATTTTGTTGAGTCAGCGGATCAGACCTACGAAGCCCACGCCCGGGAAATGACGGAGCGGGCCGTGTTGTTGGAGACGGGGAGCCTCGATACAGGTCTGGTGGCGCTGATTCTGGCGGTGGTGCTGCGTTGCCGCGCCAGTCAGAACAGTATGGTTCAGGAGGGGTTGGCTGCTTATAGCGGTCTGAAGCCGGATCTGGTTCTGCAGGTGCTTGGCTGGTCCGGCGCAAATGTGCATTTCGTATTGGCTCAGGTGCTCGGATTGCCGGAAGCCTCCAAGGACAGCGCTACTGTGCTGCGGCGGGAAGACCCGTCGAGCGATCCTGTTCTGCAGGTGTTGGCCGAGTTCTCGAGACGCAGCGCCGTGGTCGCGAGGCTGGAACTCAGCGGTGAATTTCTCACTCACTTCATCGCGACCGGGTATCGCGAATGGTTCGGTCTGCACTCGGTCGACGCATTCGACCTTTCAGCGTTGTATTACCTGACAGTCTACAAACGTGCCCTGGGCATGAGTGATCAGCCGGAAACGAGGCTGGTTGACTATCTGCGCCGCGTTAACGCGCTGCCGGCCAACCTGAGCAATCACGGGCTTGAGCTGGTCCAGGAGCGAGCCGCGAAGTGGCTCGCCGAGCTGTTCAACTGGAGCGTGGATGAGGTGCGCATCTGCGCTGCCCATGTGAATCCGTCGAAAGGCCTGGTCGTGACCCTGCAACAGCTCGATGTGCTGACACGCATTCGCTTGTTTGCCCAAAAGACCGGTCAGAGTGCCAGGACACTCCTCGAGCTCGGGAAGCTGCCACCGGACAGCGAATATGCCGACTATGAGTACGTCGCAGACCTTGTCAGAGCCAGCCTGACGACCACGACCGAACCGAATTACGCTGACGACGTCATGGCCGTGGGGCTGGACGTGATCGTGCACTGGACGACGGTGCCCGACCCCGTCAGGTTGATCGCTAACAAACCGGACGAATTTGCCGAATTTACCGTAACGGTAAAGAACCGCGAAGGCCAGGCGCGATTGAACGTCAATGTTCATTGCGCCACCACGCTGGGCCGGTTTGAAACTTCAATGATCACCACCGACGTCAACGGCACGGCGACGGTGAAGTTTTTCCCGGACAGCCGGATGGGCAGCGTCACTCCCGTTTTCAGGCTGGATCTGGGTGAGGAGACGGCCGCACCGAGGATCGAAATCGGGCCGGATATGGCCACACTCCATTTGAGAGCCCAAAACCCTTTCCCCGTGCCCGACAGCACCGTGCTGATCGGAACGCCGGTGACCTACCGCGCCATTGTCCTGGACGACTACGACAACCCCATCGCAGGCGCCTCGGTGACCTGGAAACTCGATCCGCTGCCTCAGGGTGAGATCGAGACTGTCACTGATCAACAGGGGCGTACCGAGGTGACATTCACCGGTACCGAGCGGGTCAACGTCAAGGTTACAGCGACAGCCCAAAACTCGACGTCCGTTAAATTCCGGGAAGTGTGGTTTGTCGAAAACCTTCTTCATCGCCGGCGAGTACCGGCGCCCCGCAAGCAACGCAAACAGTGACAGGAGATGGTGATGCTCAACAAAACTTCAGGTGAGCTGTCAGCCCTGCGTCGCAATGCGTTGATTGATTTCTGTCTTCACGCAAAACATGACAAGGCCAGTCATCCCTTTCCGATGAATACCCAATCGGCGGATGACCTCTGGGAATGGCTGCGCACCGATCCGCTGGACAGCGACGAAATTGAAACCTCGTGGGTGGCGGAGGCCAGGAGCTGTTTGCAGTCCTACCTTTTTGCGGTGTTGCAGAAATTTGAACCGGGGTACGACGGGCGGGAGTTCGATCCTGACCTTCTGCAAGAGTGGGATCTCGCCAGCAGTTACGGGTCGTGGTCGGCAAGCATGCTGCTGTTGTGCACACCTGAGGATTACATCACGCCTTATGTGCGCATCCGCAAAACCGGTTTGTTCAGGGCTCTTGAGAGTTATGTGAATCAGACCTCGATCACTGACGATTCGGTGCTCAAGGGCGCTCAGCGCTACCTGCGCAGCTTTGAAGAAACGTGCAATCTGAACGTCAAGACCGGTTATCTGGATGGGGCCAATCCGCTGGAGACGCATTATTACCTGGTGGGCAGGCAACGTGTTGCACCTTTTGGCTGGTTCTGGCGTGAAGCGAACATCAAACTCGCCTTCGACTCGCCATCGGTCAACCCGACTGACTGGCGAGAATGGAAATCTGCCGACATTCCCACCGATGACACTGTGCTGGATTGTCGGATGGTCTTTTGGGAAGGCCGGGCGTGCATGGTCTGGGTCCAATGGCGCCCGGGTGTTTTCGATAACGCGGGTCAACTGCAAAGCCTCCATGAGCTGGAAGTCATGGTGGCGTTCATCGCGCTGGACGACAGCTGGTCGCCACCCATTCGCTTGCATCTGCTGCAGACGGACAAGGACGTTTCGAAGGGTTGCCGGCTGGTCGCGGTAATTTTGCGCGACGAGATCGATACCTCGTATCCCAAGGGCAGGCTGGCGGTACATGTGACCAATGCCGAGCCCAAAGTCGGTACGTCGTCTGTGGTGTCTGTCGCTATCTATGAAACCCGTGACTCGCTGTTTCGCAAAGTGAAGGACGAAACGGCGGTCATGGATTACCTGGCCAATCACCTGTTTGTCGAGCGCCGTACGCTTCAGCAAAAGATGCAGCCGAAGCTGTTTCCGGCCGTTGACAGTGAGATCACCAAGCCCGGCACGCTGGCCGAGTACCTGGGGATCAAGGCTTATATCGTGCGTAACAGCGCTACTGAGCACTCGCTCTGGGTTCAGGGGCATTGTGCCCATGTCTCACGTGGCGGTGGCACGAACGTTGAGTTCACGCTGAAAGTCGAATTCACCACTGGTGGTGACCCGGACCCAGTTACTGCCAGTTACTCGAGTTCCGGTGGATGGGCAACGAAATGGCAGGAGATCAAGCGAACAGGGTTCAACAGCAGCACGCTCACCGTGAAACTGACAGGCGCCGCAGACTACGGTGAGCGAACCCTCGTCCTGACAGTCCCCGCCACGCTCGGTGATCATGGACCTCTACCGTACATCCATGACACCGATGCGCAGGGCGCCCAGTTTCTGGCCTTCAACCAACCGGCAAACGTTCTGAAGTTGAAATACGTCCGGCTCAATACGTTGATCGGTCACGAACTGGTGTTGCGCTCCAGTGTATCGATCGGCGTGTTGCTGGACTGGGCGACGCAGTTTCCGAAGGAGCCGCCTTTGCCCGAAAGCCAGGTCGAGCCGAACGGTCCGTTCGATGGTGCCAATGGTCTGTTTTTCTGGGAGCTGTTTTTTCACCTGCCACATCTGATTGCCGTCCGGCTGCGTGACGAGAACCGTTTTGAGGCGGCCCAGCGCTGGCTGCATTTCATATTCGAGCCGCAGTCGCCCGCTAAACCGGCGCAGGGTGATACCCCGGCAAGGCCGCAATACTGGCATTGCCGGCCTCTGGACGTGGAAAAGCCCGACATCTGCTATTGCTATGAAGTCTTCGCACCGGGGGATCCGGATGCCATCGCCTATTCATCGCCCTGGCATTACAAGGTCGTGATTTTCCTCGAGTATGTGAACAACCTCATCGCCTGGGGTGACTGGCTCTATCGCCAGATGACGCGGGACAGCCTGACGGCCGCCAAGCTGCAGTATGTCCGGGCCCGATCGCTGATGGGAGCCAGGCCGGATACCCGTAGCGTCAATCGCTGGGTTGCAAAGGAACTTGGTGAACTTGTGGGAGAGATGCAGACCCGACCGGCCCTCGCGGAGTTTGAAACGACATTGCAGCTGCGAACAGAGGATTTACCGGTCAGGGCTGCGCGTACTCAGTATTTGGGTGTGTACGGCACGCGTTCTTTCAATATACCGGTCAGCCCGCGTTTGCTGACGTTCTTTGACCTGCCTGATCAGCGTATCGACAACATTCGCCATGGTCGGACAATCGACGGCAAGCTTGCATCCATCCCTCTTTTTACCGCCATGGATCCAAGTGAGTTGTTGAATCGCCTGGCAGCCGGTAAGGCGGGACCGGTGCGACCGATGGGTGGACAGTTGCGAGTTGCGGTCTATCGCTGGGACGTACTGTTCAATGCAGCGTTGCAGATGGTGCAGTACCTGCAGGAGCTGGGGAACGAAGTACAGCGTCTGCTTGAGCAGCAGGATCGTGTCCAGCAGGAGACGTTGCAGCAACGCCATTTGACTGAGCTTGGCGAATTCGCTCGTCGGGCACAGGAAGAATCCATAGCACGTGAGGTCGAGGGCCTTACGGCGTTGCAGCACAGCAGAACCATGGCCGAAGAGCGAGAGCTGCACTACGCCGATCTGTACGACAAGCACATTTCTCCCGATGAGTTCAAAGTCATGGAGCATGTTGAAGCCGCTTCGGGCCTCGCTTCTCTGGCCACTGGCTTTGAGATGGGGGCAGCGGTAATCCATGCGTTCCCCAAAATCTTTGGATTGTCCAATGGCAATCATGAGCCGGCTTATCTGGTCAGTGCCGTGGGATTTGGTTTTCGGATGGCCGCAGACGTGCAGCGCGCCAGTGCCGACAAGACGGCCACCTCCGAAAGCTATCGTCGTCGCCGAGAGGATTGGTGGTTGCTGCGTAAACAGGCCAATACTGAAAAGAATGCGATCAGTGCCCAGATTGCAGGTCAGGAACGGGCCATCAATGCAGCAAGGATCAATCTGGAACACACCCTTGCCGCGAATAGCCAGGCGCTCAGACTGTTCGAGTTCCTGCAGACCCGGGCGACCAATCTGGAGCTTTACCAGTGGTTGATGGGGCAACTGCAGACCTTGCACTTTCAGGCGTATGACGCCGCTGTTGCTCTGTGCCGGAGTGCCCAGACAGCCTTGCGGGCGGAAACCTGTGAGTTCGATGCCTATCAACTGAACACCGATGTCTGGAGCGACCAGCGGCGCGGCTTGACGGCTGGCGCGACATTGCAGGCCGGTTTGTTGCGAATGCGGTCGGAATATCTGCAACGCAATGAGCGACGCCAGGAGATCGTCAAGACCGTTTCACTACAACGATTGTTCAATGATCCGGCGACCCGGCCAAAGGGTTTTGACAACTGGACTGATGCGCTGGACCACTTGCTGGCAACGGGCGCACTGGATTTCGAGCTGATCCAGCTACTGTTCGATCGCGACTACCACGATCATTACTGCCGCCAGATTTCTCGTGTCGAAGTCAGTCTGCCGGTGCTCACCGGGCCCTTCGAAAATGTGGTGGTGAAACTGATACAGGTCGGCAGCTATATCGCTACAAAACCGTCGATCGAGTCTTTGGAATATCTGCACTCCGGTGGAGGCGTTGCGCCTGTCGATGTGCTGATCAACCTGAGCAGTGGGCAGCAGGTTTCCCTGTCCACCGGGCTGGATGATACCGGTGTGGTATCACTCAGAGCTGACGAAGGCATGACCCTGCCGTTCGAAAACACCGGTGTCGTTTCGCGCTGGCGGATCGTATTTCCCTGGCATTTGAACCAAAAGCCGATGCTGTCATCGCTGACCGATATCCTGATCAAGGTGTTTTACACCGCCAAGGTCGGGGATCTGGCTTTTTCCAGAAAAGTGCAGGAACTGGTGAACGAAGCTGAGCGCAAGGTCGAGGCCAAGAGGACTCAATCATGAACGAAATCGACATCGACACGGATCACAATTTCGTGATGAACGGCGACATGACTGAGGGCTATGACCACTGGGACGATGTGGCCAATCCGGGGGGCGTCGAAATCCGGAACGACGGTAACGTATCGTACATGGCGCTAACCCACCGCGCGGCGGTTCGGCAAAGGATGATCGTGCCGATCGGACAGCAGGCGGAGGTCCGTTATGGCCTGCGTCTTCTTTACGACACCACCTATTTGTCATCGCCCGGGCTAGTGGTTGTAAACAAGAGGGGGAGTGACGAAAAGTTCGAAATCGAATTGCCGGTGAAGACAGGGTTGCAGGATGTCGATCCTTTGGCGATTGATCTGACCGAGATGCGCAAGGATTTGCCGGACAGCCTGGATTTACAAGCGGGTGATGAGCTGGAGATTAATTTGAGCAGCCCGGCAAGGGGTGTGGGCGAACCCAGCTCTGTGGAAATTCGTCTGACCGGGATAGAGATAAAGCTGAATCTTCCGAAGTTGGGGGGGGGCCGTTGTTCTCATTGATGGCAAACGTTTCGACGCGGGCAACGTTGTGCCGATCTGCCTGGGGGCTACCGGGGATCAACATCACAGGGTTTTGTTTAAGGTTGATCCGCAGAGTGTCTGGAAAAATCTCGAGGCCAGCCTGTGGATTGAAGATAACCCGCTGGAGGCCATTACCGCCGAGCCCGAGTTGGGAACATCTCAGCTCATCAGTCTGGACTGGCTGCTGGATTGTCCGCAGCCGTCAGGCAAAGAACCTTATGAGCTGGAGGCGAAGATTTACAGCAAATACTCGGCGCCAGCGTATCCGCTATTGGTTTCCTGGGGGCATCACCTCTTGGAGCTGTTCGTACTCAAACAGGCCGAGACGTACCCGGTCATCGAGTACAACCAATCGGTGGAGCTGCAGGTTCAGGTCAGATCCTTCTATACCCAGGCACCGGTAGCGAGTGAGGTGGTCTGGCGGGCAGAGGATAAGGCCGGGAAGGTTTTGCACCGGGCACCCACCGATGCTCAAGGTCGAGCGACCTATCTGTGCACGCCAACCGAGGAGGGGGTGAGCAGGGTTATCGCCTCGGTTGCCAGCCCTTTGTCCGACGATGGCGAAGCGACGCATATCTTCGAAGTTCGGGCGTTTGCTATCGATCCGTTCAAAACCTTACAGGCTCGGTTCGATGGTGGGGCAGCGGCCGTCTGGGGGGAGAAGACCCGCTATCCGGAACGCGGTGAGTCATTCCCTGTCAATCTGGATATTACTGCGGAGCATCCTCTGATTGCCGCCAACTTTTTCCTGATCTGGGCAAATGGTGATTCACAAGAGGACGTCGGAGCAACCGCTCAACCGAACTTCGGGGCTCCTGCGCCTGTAGTTGACGGTACAGTCCTCTGGACAACGACCTTCGAGGACAAGCGCGACGGCCTGTTTGATTGGGTTCTCGGTTGTTCCAGGTTGCAGCATTTATCGCCAGGCAATGCCCTGTCGCTGGCTTACAACAGAGTCGAGATCGGCAAGACCTGGGGGCCGAACAAGTTGCCGATGGTGGACGAAAGCGAAATCGTCACCTGCATGGTGAATGTGCAAAAGGGCGACAGACAGCCTGTCAGTAACGTAAAAGTCGAGTTTGAAACACCGAAGGGTACAGTCACATCCCTCACGGGCGTGGATGGCTGGGCAAGCGTGGATTACTTGCCCGCCAATGCCGGTGACCAGAATATCGTCGCGCGGGTACAGCGCCACGAAGACGCGCCAGTGGATGAACATTCATTCGCCGTCAAAGCTTTGCCCACCAGCGCATGGAAAGAGCAGGTCAACTTCTCTTTGGACGGGAAACCGATTGATCGACTGATTCAGGGTGTGGTCTGTCGGCGTGGCAGAGTGCACAAGCTGCGGATTGATCCCGTTGCGAACAGCAACTTTATCGGCAAGTCGATTGCACTGCACTGGAATGCAAATACGCCCCCTTTACCGGGGTTTCAGCTGGACCCGCAAGTCGATGTTCCTCGGGTCATGACTATTTTCGGCCTTGAGTGGCACATCACCTCGGGCACCGATCTCAGCGGGTTCTCGACATTGGCGTTCAGCAGTTCCCATTTGCCGGAAAAGTGCGAGTTTCCCTTGCGGCTGCTGGCCGCCGATCTCGCCAGTGAGGTCCGGGCGATGCTTGATCATGTTTCAGCTGAACCGGGTAACGACAGGTTGTATCCCTGCCTGTGGACGTCTCACCAGTCGATGTATATGCCATATGGGATCAGCGCACTGCATGGGCTGCCTGTGAAAATGGCCATCACACCCTTGGCACCGGGAATGGAGGTCAACCCACCACTGACTGAGGATGTCGTCATGACGGCGGGTGGTGCGCGCAGGCAACTGGATTTCACCAACAGCACAGCCGATGTCGAGATGACTCAGACCGCTACCATCATGATCGATGGAGAGTCGCTGACGGCGCAGACTCAATTGAAGTTGGGCCATCACAAACTCAAGATTCTGGCCACGCGCGGTCCTGCCATTGATCCCGTCATGAGCAAGGGCGAGCGTGCCAGGGTCGAGTTTCGCTTGGGCTCGGCGTTCAATGATCAGCCGGTCAAGGGGGCAGAAATCGCGGTGCAGACCGGGAGTGCCGGGCCGGTTTCCTTACGGACAGATGCCGATGGCTGGGCGCGGCACGATGCACTGCCGAGTCAGGCCGGTATAAGCTTCATCACTGCTGTTGCTTCGAATCCTTACGATGGGTCAACGGCGGAAACCCGGACGCAGCTCACTGCCCTGGCAACGGATCCCTGGCTGGATCTGGATCTGGATCTGGATCTGGATCCGGATGTTTCCGTGAGCGCTTCACAGCGGTATGTGTGGGCAGCCAACGCGTTGTTTCCGAGACGCGGTGAGGCCTTCGGTTTCCGGCTTTTTGCGAGGGATGGCAGCCCCTTGCTTGATCAAAAGTTAGCGCTGGGTCTGGTTAATCCCGGCCGGAGTGAGGTCGGGCTCGAATTCAATCGGGTGTTGGGTGAATTCCACACGCTGGATGAGCGGGGGCTGGATTTTGAGCTCAAGGATGCAGATGTGAAGGACGCCAGTGTGTCTTTGCAGTTGGCTGCCTTTCGCTTGCTGGAACGTTCTCCTGTTCAGCCCCTGTCTTTGGGAAGTCGAGCCCTTGTCGCCCGGATTACCTCGACCAGTAGTGTTCTTGAGGTCGTTGATTGGGGAGCAACAGTGAACGCTGAAGTCACCGTAACCCATGTGTTGACCGGAAAGGCCATGAGAGGTTTACCGATCCGGTGGGAGTTGTCGGAGCAGGAGTCTCGGGTGACTTCCACCAACTATCGGGGGGTTGCGCAGATCAGCTTTGTTCCCGAAGTCGCGGGTCCAGGTATCGTCACCGCTTCTGTTGCCGGTGGCGCTGATTCGGCTTCAGTCGACTTTCGTTATTCAATGAACGAACCGTGCCAGATTGAAGATTTGGTCGTTGATGTGTCGAGCGGAAATCCCGGGCAAAAAGTGTCGGCGCATGTTTTCGTGGTTTCGGCTCTTAGCAAGAAGGCGCTGTCAGGGATCGAGGTGGGCTGGCGGCAGGGTGAACAAATATTGCCTTCGACATTCACTGATGCTCAAGGCAAGGCAACGATCGAGTTCTGGAGGGTGCCCGGTGAAACGCGATTGATCGCTTCGGTTCGAAGCGGTCTGGCCGGTAACAATGTGAAGTCGCTGATACTGTCAGCCCCGCCGGATGAGTTGGTCGTTGCAGAGCTGGCCAGTGACAAAACCAGATTTTGGCTGGGTGAGACCATGACAGCACAGGCCCGAGTGCGCTATGAGCGACACGGGGGAGTTGCACCAGGCGTACCGGTGGTTTGGCGTTTCCCGACTTCGCAGTCGCGCACCTCCATGACCAATGAAAATGGACTGGCAATGATGCAAGAGATGCCTGCGCAAATTGGTTTGCATCAGTTGGCTGCCTATGTCCAGGAGACATCTGGCGGATCCGGGACTTTGAATTATGAGGTTCTTGATCCGCTTGATTCTCCTGACCATGCAGATATCGAGTCTGTGACAGCTTCGATCAGTCCGGTGCTCGTTAACACGTACACCACAATGACCGCGCTGATTGTGGCAACGCGGTCCCGCCAGCCTATGGCGAACAGGAAAGTCTTCGTTTCCAGAAATGGACAGCCAAGCCAGGAATCAAGCACCGACAATCAGGGCAAGTACTCGCACTCCTGGTCGCCGACTTCAACCTCTGAGCAGGTTTCTCTTCGGGTCACCCTGGAAAACCCCGGCGGTACTTCGGTTAGCAAGGGGGTGACTGTGCCTGTTGTGGACCGTTGATCCGGAAGTCACAAGGCCTCGCCTTTTTTCCAGGCCAGATATCGGGCCACCAACTCGGCGCCCAGTTCGGTGGGCCGGGCATTGATGATCGGTACTCCATGAATCCTCAACTGCTCATGGAGTCTTGCCGTGCCGTTCAAGTAATCCACCGTTGCACAATAGGCCAGCGCTTCCGTCAGCGATTGAACCGGAGTCAGCCGCACGTCTTCGAGCCTTTCTTCGTACAGGCTGGCGATGAGTACGCGGTGTTGCCTGCCCAGTTGTGTCATGGCAGTCAGCAGCTCTTCATCAACCTCATCCCGCACATTAGTCACCAACACCACCAGCGCCCGACGCTTCTGCCTGGCCAACAACTGATCCACCGCCGCCGGATAATCCGCCGAACGTCGCGTGCTATCCAGATCATAAACACCGTTGAGCAACACCTTGAGCTGCCCCGTACCTTTGACCGGTGCAATAAACCGAGGCTGATCGCTGGCGAAGGTGGACAAGCCCACCGCATCCCCCTGCCGCAGCGCCACATAACTCAACAGCAGACACGCATTCAACGCATGATCGAAATGCGACAGCTCGCCGTCCTGACTGCGCATCTGTCGCCCGCAGTCGAGCATAAAAATGATCTGTTGATCCCGTTCGTCTTCGTATTCCCGGGCAATCGGTGTGCGGTGGCGGGCGGTGGCTTTCCAGTCGATCTGGCGCAGGCTGTCGCCTTCGCGAAATTCTCGCAGTTGATGGAATTCCATCCCTTGGCCACGGCCTTGGCGCTGGCGTACGCCGAGCTGGCTGAGCCAGTTGTCGACCGCCAGCAATTGGCCGCCGTAGAGTCGGGCGAAGTCGGGGTAGACGCGGGTGTGGTCGGTGATGTTCAGCAGGCGTTTGCCGGACCACAGGCCGAAGGGGCTCGGCAAGTTGAGTTCGCAGGTTTCGAAAGTGAAGTAGCCGCGCTTGAGCGGGCGCAGGCGATAGCCGATCAGGCTACGCTGGCCGGGTTGCAGCTCGGTGGAGAGCGGCAGGTTTTCATGGCTGAGGCCGTCGGGTACGTGGTCGAAGAGTTGAATGGCCAGTGGTGGGTCGAGGTCGTGTTCGACTTCCAGCCGGATTTCGCTCCAGCGACCGAGGGCCAGGCTGCCGGGCATCTGTCGTTGCACGCGGGGCGAGGGCAGGCGCTTGAGGCGCAGCGCGTCCAGCAGGCTCAGCGCAAACAGCGCCAGCAACAATCCCCAGTTGATCGACAGCAGGCTCGATGGCACCTCGACGTCCAGCGCCTGCAACGCGCCCAGCACAATGCCGATGACCAGCAGGGTCGCCAGCCAGATCAACAGCAGGCGCGAGGGTTTCACAGGCGCGGCGCCGGTACTTGGTCGAGCAGTTGCTGAAGGACTTGATCGACTTGCAGCCCTTCGATGTCCAGCTCCGGCGCAAGGCGTACGCGATGGCGCAACACCGCCAGTGCGCAGCCCTTGATGTCGTCGGGAATCACGAATTCACCGCCGCGCAACAGGGCTCGGGCGCGGGCGCAGCGCACCAGTGCAATGGAGGCACGTGGCCCGGCGCCGAGGGTCAGCCCCGGCCAGGTGCGGGTGCTGCGGGCGAGGCGCACGGCGTAATCGAGTACCTGCTCGTCCAGCGGCAGATCGCTGGCGATGCGTTGCAGGGCTTGCACATCCTTGGCCTGCAACACGGTGCGCAGCGGTTGCACGTCGAGCATATCGGCGCGGGTCGAGCGGCTGACCTGACGCACCATGTCCAGCTCCTGATCGGCGTCGGGATAATCCATGCGCACCTTGAGCATGAAGCGATCGAGTTCGGCTTCCGGCAGCGGGTAAGTGCCTTCCTGTTCGATCGGGTTCTGCGTGGCGAGCACCATGAACGGCTGGGCGATCGGCAGGGCCCGGCCTTCGAGGGTGACCTGACGTTCCTGCATCGCTTCGAGCAGGGCGGCTTGCGTCTTGGCCGGGGCGCGGTTGATCTCGTCGGCCAGCAGCAGGTTGGTGAACAACGGGCCTTTGCGCAGTTTGAACTGCTCGGTCTGCAAGTCGTAGACCGCGTGGCCGGTGACGTCGCTGGGCATCAGATCCGGGGTGAACTGGATACGTGCAAACTCGCCGCCGAAGCACTTAGCGAGGGCGCGTACCAACAGGGTTTTGCCGAGGCCGGGAACGCCTTCGAGCAGCACGTGACCGCCGGCGATCAGCGCGGTCAGCACGTCGTCGATCACCGGGTTCTGGCCGATCAGCGCCTTCTGCAATTCACCGCGCACCGCTTGCGCCAACTGGCTCGCGCGCTGGCGTTGCTGGGCCGCGTGGCCGGGCGAGCCGGGTTCGATGTGTTCGGTCATAGCGTGTTCCTCAAGGCTTGCAGGTGAGCGACCTGACGGCAGAATTCGGCGCTGGACATACGCCGCTTCGGTGCCGGGCTCAGGGCCTGGCTGATGGCACGGGTCGGCTGGCGGGTCAGGCGCGACAGCACCAGCCATTGTTCGGCGACGTTCAGTTGGTCGAAACCGGGATGACGATGGCGGGCGCGGCGCAGGACGTCCTGCTGCAACGCTTGCAGCAAGGTCTGTTGACCGTTGTGACGCAGGATGAAATCGGCACTGGCGCGCAGGTGTTCCATCAACTGCCGGCGACCACTCGGAGCCGGCGCTTGCAACGGTCCGTGACGCACGCCGACATGCCACAGCCACAGGCCGATCAGCGCCAACAGGGCGACGATGGCTTGCGGGAAATAGCGCCAGAGCAGGGTCAACAGACCGTCGTGTTCGGTGTTGTACAACAAGGTCACGGCGGTGTCGGCGCTGAGGTACCAGAGCAGCCAGGCATTGTCGTGCTGTGCAATCGCCGGGGTTTTCCACAGGTCGGCATCGGTGACCACGGTGATCGTGCCGAGGCCGAAAGCCAGTTGCATCATGTGCGTGGCTTTCGCGCTGTTGGCCCAGGCCTGGGCGAGGTTTTTCGGGTCGTCGAGGTGGAACGCGGTGTCGAACCCGGCATAGGCGGGCGCGTCTTCGTCTTCCAGATAGAGCTTGGTCAGGTTGGGGTAAGGATCTTCGGCGGCATCCGGTGGCGTGCCCTTGAGATCCTTGGTGAAGGATTGATGCAGTTGCACGCGGTCGAGCAGCAGGTCGTTGCTCTGTCCGGTCTTCTCATCCCAGATCGATTCGGCGACGAACACCAGCCTTCCGCCGGCCCGGGCCCAGTTCAGAACCTGATCGACCTGGCGCGGGGTCATTTTCGAGCGGTCGTTGAACATCAGCAGCGTGTGCTGGCGCGGGTCGATGTCGGGCAACACGGCGAGGCTTTCGGCATGACTGACGTCGATTCCGCGTTCACGCAGAAACATCTCCGCCGCCAGATAGGGATTGGCTTGTGCGGCGGGGGACGGGCCGTGATCGACCTCGGCCTGGTAAGGCGTGGCTTTGAGGTACAGATAAATGCCCAGCGCACCGAGCAGGGCGACGATCAGCGCGCCACCCAAAAGCCAGAGCGTGCGCCGGCTCAACGGGCAACTCCGTGGCCGAACAGGGTGCGCCAGCCATCACACAATTCCTGTTGCAGATGCGCCGCCGGTACGCGGTGCCCGTAGGCCATGTTCTGCCAGTGGCCGGTGAGATGACGGCTATAAGTGAGCAGGTCCGGTCGCTGCAATTGTTCGATCCGGGCCAGCACTTCGTTTTCGGTGTCGGCGGGTTTGAGGGTCAGGTTGAAGTCGTGCAATAGATGACTGAGCAGTGCCCGGTACAGCAGACCCAGTGCCGCACGCGGTTCGGTTTGCCAGAGTTGCTCCGCGTGGCTGGCGATGTCATCGGGCAGGCTTTCCTTTTGCAGATCCAGACCGAAGGCTTGTTGTGGCAAGGGCCTTTTGGTCTGTTCGGGCAAGCGCGGGCGGCGGCCGACGAACGCTTGCAGAAAATCCCGATAACGCCAGACCAGCCAACCAATTCCGGCGATCACCGCGCCCCACAGCACGACTTCAATCGCCTTGGCCAGGCCGTCGAGGTGTCGGCCGTCCAGCCAGTCGAGCAGGGTCTTCAGCCATGGCGGAGCTTCGCCTTCCTTGGGTTTTTCGGCAGCAGCGGGATCTTCGCCGAAGCGATAACGGGTGACGGTTTCCTTGTTCTTGAACGGCGGCTGTTCGAGCAAGGCCTTGATGCTGTTGCGGGACGCCTCGCTGGTCAGCGGCTGGTTCAAGAGACGCGGTGCATCCGGAGCAGTGGCGGGGTCGGCAGCCCAGGCTGAGGGCAACCCCGGCAACAGCAGACACGCCACCAGTAGCAAGCCGATTGCGCTGCTGTTCAAACGCTGGCGCAAACGGCGAAACACCAGTTCGATGTCCCAGGCTTCGAGGACGGTGCGGCGGTTCAGATACAGGCTGAACCCGCAGGCGACATACACCGGCTCCCAGATCACCAGGATAAGCGCATAGAACGCATTGGTCAGATGCTCCAGCCAGCGCCATTCGTAGTCGGCCGCGAAGATCAGGCTTTGCCAGTCCCAATCGGTTTCGACCTGTTGCGGCAGCAGCAGGTAGAACAACACCATCAGGCCGATCCACAGCGCCGTTTCCAGATGCACGCCGATGATCGTCAGCCACTGCGCGGCGCCGGCATTGCGTTGCAGCAACACCTGCAAACGCTGCTGGCGGGCCGAGCCGTCGAGGCCTTCGAGTTGCAGCACGGGCAGCAGGAAGCTGCGGCTCAGGCTGAAGCGGCGCCAGGTCAGGCTGGCGATGAGTTGCGGCTTGAGCAGGCGCGGCCATTGGCGCAAGGTCTGCTTCAAGGTGGGCGTTTCGCCGAACAGCGCCTTGGACAGGATGTACAGCGGCAAGCGTTCGTAGGCCGGTTTCAGCCACCAGAAGATGAACACGGCGAGTGACGGCGAATCCCAAAACAACAGGCTGAGCACCGCGAAAAGCGGCAGTGTGACGATGGCCCAACTGGTCATCAGCAGGCGCCGATGTTGCTGGCTCATGAGCACGCCCAGGTCCATGGCTTCCCAGGTGGTGCGCGGACGGATCGCCACGGTCGCATCACTCAGGCGCATGGCGGGTCCTTCCGGCGAACAGCAGATAGAACGCCACACAGAGCCAGAGCCCGGCGCCGACCAGGTATTTGGTCTGCGGCGTAACCCCGGTGCGCGACGACCAGTAGGCTTCGATAAACGCAGCGATCAACAGAAACAGCATCACGCCACAGATCAGCAGGATGCTCTGGCGCGCCGCAATCTGCAGGGCTTCGATTCGTGTCAGGCGTCCCGGCGCGATCAATGCCCAACCCAGTTTCAATCCCGCCGCACCGGCCAAAGCGATGGCGCTGAGTTCGAACGCACCGTGCCCGATCACGAACGACCAGAAGGTCTGGCCAAAGCCGATCTCACTGAGATGCCCGGCTACCGCGCCGATGATCAGCCCGTTGTAGAACAGGAAAAACGCACTGCCCACCCCCAGCAGCAAACCGCTGGCAAAGGTCTGAAAGGCGATGCCGATGTTGTGCATGATGTAGTAGCCGAACATCACCCAGTCTTCGCTCGCCGCGCGTTCGGCCGAACGCCCGAGATGGCCGGCGGCGGGGTCGTACATGCTTTGCATTTCGCGCACCTGATCGGCGGGGATCAGGTTATAGACCAGCTCCGGAAACAGGAAAACCAGCAAACCGAAACCGGCCAGGCTGCCGAAGAACAACAGGGCGGCGGCCAGCACGAAGCGCCATTCGGCGCGCACCAACCGTGGAAAGCCGGCGAGGATGAAACCCAGCACGTTAGCGCCGAGCTGGCTGCGATGACGGTAAAGCTGTTGATGGCCGCGCAGCACTTGCTGTTGCAAGGAGTCGACCAGAAAACTGCTGTAGCCACGTTCCTGCGCCAGCGCCAGATGCTGGCAGAGACGGCGATAGGCCTTGGGAAAATCCGCGACTTGCGAAGTGTCCTTGCCTCGTTCCAGACGTTCGAGGGCGAGGGTGAAACGCTCCCATTCGGCCTTGTGGCGAGTTTCGAAAAGGCTTTGCTTCATGACGGACCCAGCAGGCCGCGCGCGATGCCGTTGAGTTCACCGACGGCTTTCGGCGCACTGATGTGCAGTGGCTGGGCGAGTAATGCAGCAAGTTCGTTGACCCGCGCCGTCGACAGTTCACCTTGGCGCTCAGCGAAAGCGAGCAGGGCGCGTTGTTCAGTCAGGGTCAGCGGGACCGGCGAGCGGCGGGGTTCGGCATCGGGCAATTGCGGGCGCTTGAGCGGGCGTTCGCTATAGATCACCAGCGTGCCGGCAGCGATGTCGCCGAGGCGTTTGAAGGTCGGGTGTTGCAGGCAACTGATCGCACCGAGGAAATAGCCGAACGGCATCAGGTCGACAAAACGCAGCAGGTTGCGCAGCAGCGAGGCCGACCAGCCGACCGGCGTGCCGTCGTCGTGCACCACCCGCAGGCCCATCCATTGCTTGCCCGGCGAGCGGCCCTGACGCAGCACCTCGAACAACACCATGTACCACCAGCTCACCACGAACAGCAGCAGTGAGCCGAGGCCGATGCCTAGTTTGCCGAGCAACGCCAGCACCATGAGCAGCAGACCCAGGATCAGCCCGCGCAAACCCAGATCGAGGGTGAACGCCACGGCACGCACCATCAGGCCGGCGGGGCGCAGCGGCAGGTCGATGCCTTCCGGCGTTTCGACCTGGTGCCGCGTGTCCAGTGGCGGGGCCAGCGGTGCTTTCCTTGGCGGTGCTGTGGTCTCGAGCATGGGCTACCTGATGTTGCCGGATCGGGATGCAAGTGCGTCCGATGCTAGCAGTCTCTCGGGGGGGAACGACATAACTATGTCATACACATCTTTCAACCAAAGGTGACTGAATGATGCGGCGCTGGCCGCGACCGCAGTCGAACGCCTAGACTTTGCCGATCTTCAGTTCAGGAACCGCCCGTGACTTCCATTTTCTGGTACGACTACGAAACCACCGGCATCAATCCCCGATGCGACCGCCCGTTGCAGGTGGCCGGGATCCGCACCGACCACGAACTCAACGAAATCGACGCGCCGGTCAATCTCTACTGCCAGCCCAGCGAAGACATCCTGCCGCACCCGGCGGCGTGCGCAATCACCGGCATCACTCCGAGTCGTCTCGCCGAGCAAGGTTTGAGCGAAGCCGACTTCATGACCCGGGTTCACGCTCAGCTCGCGGCTCCCGGCACCTGCGGCGCTGGGTACAACACCCTGCGCTTCGACGACGAGATGACCCGCTACAGCCTGTACCGCAACTTTTTCGATCCCTATGCCCGTGAATGGCAGGGCGGCAACAGTCGCTGGGACCTGATCGATGTAGTACGAGCCGCCTATGCGTTGCGCCCGGACGGGCTGGTCTGGCCGACCGATGACGAAGGCAAGGTGACGCTCAAGCTCGAACGCCTGACCGCCGCCAACAACATCGATCATGGCAATGCCCACGAAGCCCTGTCGGACGTACGCGCCACCATTGCCCTGGCCCGGTTGATCCGCGAGAAGCAGCCGAAGTTGTATGACTGGCTGTTCCAGTTGCGCAGCAAACAGAAGGTCATGGACCAGATTCGTCTGTTGCAGCCGATGGTGCACATCTCCGGTCGTTTCTCCGCTGCGCGCAGTTATGTCGGCGTGGTGCTGCCACTGGCCTGGCATCCGCGCAACAAGAATGCGCTGATTGTCTGTGATCTGCACCTGGACCCGCAGGGCCTGCTCGACCTGGATGCCGAAACATTGCGCCAGCGCCTGTATACCCGGCGTGACGATCTGGCCGAAGGCGAGTTGCCGGTGCCGCTCAAGCTGATTCACATCAACAAGTGCCCGGTGGTGGCGCCGTTGTCGGTCCTGAGGGCTGAAGATCAGCAGCGTCTGGGTCTGGACATGGCGTTGTATCAGGCGCGTGCATTGCGACTAAGTGACGCACAACAAGTTTGGAAAGATAAAGTCTCGGCGATTTATGCCAGCGAAGATTTCACCTCGAGTGAAGATCCCGAACAACAGTTGTACGACGGATTTATCGGTGATCGCGATCGTCGTTTATGTGAGCAAGTGAGGACGACCGATCCTGCTCAATTGGCGCGAGAGCAATGGCCGTTCGATGATGAACGTTTGCCTGAATTGTTGTTTCGATATCGAGCACGTAACTTTCCCGATACGTTGAATTTCGAAGAGCAAGAACGCTGGAAAATCTTTTGCCGGCAACGCTTGTCCGCGCCGGAGTGGGGCGCCCCTAATACCTTGCAATCTTTTGCCGAGGCCATGGAGCAATGGCTGCTTAGTGCTGCGCCGATGCAGGCCGAGGTGTTGGTTGAATGGCAGAACTATGTCCAGGCATTGCGCAAACGTTTGGATCTTTGAAATCGAACATGTCCGGCATCTTGAATGCCGTGCATAAAAAAACGCCAGCATTCGCTGGCGTTTTTTTGTGTCACAGAAGCGCTCTGCGACAAGGGTTGCGGCTTAGCCCAGCAGGGTAGCCCAGCCTTCAACCACGTCACCGCCCCACTTGGCTTTCCACTCTTTCAGAGTTTTGTGGTTGCCACCTTTGGTTTCGATGACTTCGCCGTTGTGCGGGTTTTTGTATTGTTTAACTTTGCGAGCACGCTTGGTGCCGGTAGTTTTGGCTGCGCCGCCACGTGGTGCTTTGGTTTTGGACTCTGGATCCAGCAGCGCGATGATGTCGCGCAGGGATTTGGAATATTCGCCCATCAGTGTGCGCAGTTTGCCTTCGAATTCCAGCTCGGCTTGCAGTTTGTCGTCTTGCGACAGGTTCTTCAAACGGGCTTGCAGCTCTTTGATAGCTTCTTCGGTGGCGCGATATTCGTTGATCAAGGACATGATTACTACCTTATGTGGGAGTGCGCAATGGCAGGGGACAGTGCGGCAATAATA
Source organism: Pseudomonas sp. GW458-11-26-14-LB4 (assembly GCF_059423925.1). NCBI lineage: Bacteria > Pseudomonadati > Pseudomonadota > Gammaproteobacteria > Pseudomonadales > Pseudomonadaceae > Pseudomonas > Pseudomonas sp. GW458-11-26-14-LB4. Next base: position 140,774 of record NZ_JBWKYU010000005.1, on the reverse strand, counting down.
GTCAGGCTGTTTCATCAAGTAAACATTTAACCGGGGTTTTTATTTGAATTAGTTACGTTGAAAAGCCGTGAATTGAATGTTCAGTTAAATAATGTGATGGAGTCTTCACAGATATTCACACAAGCCTGTTCATGCATGGCTATTACTGCGCCATCATTCTGGCGTTTGAGGGCGTCAAAAAAGCTGCGGCGGCCTGCCGTGAGGCTTCGAGGGTCATCAATACTGCAGTTTTTCCGCGCAGTCGCTAGAATGGCCGCCTTTGCGAAGTTCTGGAGTTTCCCCCTCATGCGCACTTTTCGGCTGGTGATTTCTTGCCCGGACCGCGTTGGCATCGTTGCCAAAGTCAGTAACTTTCTGGCGGCCCACAATGGCTGGATCACCGAAGCGAGCCACCACTCGGATAACCAGGTCGGCTGGTTCTTCATGCGTCACGAAATCCGTGCCGATTCCCTGCCTTTCGGTATCGAGGTGTTGCGCGAGAAGTTTGCACCGATCGCCGAAGAGTTCTCGATGGACTGGCGCATCACCGACACCGAGCAGAAAAAACGCGTGGTGCTGATGGCCAGCCGCGAATCCCACTGCCTGGCTGACCTGCTGCACCGCTGGCACAGCGACGAACTGGATTGCGAGATTTCCTGCGTGATTTCCAACCACGACGACCTGCGCAGCATGGTCGAGTGGCACGGCATTCCTTATTACCACGTGCCGGTCAATCCGCAGGACAAGCAACCGGCCTTCGACGAAGTGTCTCGCCTGGTCAAGCAGCACGATGCCGAAGTGGTGGTGCTGGCGCGCTACATGCAGATCCTGCCGCCGGACATGTGCCGCGAATACGCGCATAAGGTCATCAACATTCACCACAGCTTCCTGCCGTCGTTCGTCGGTGCCAAGCCGTACCACCAGGCTTCGATGCGCGGCGTGAAGCTGATCGGTGCGACCTGCCACTACGTGACCGAAGAGCTGGACGCCGGACCGATCATCGAGCAGGACGTGGTGCGTGTCAGCCACAGCGACAGCATCGAAGACATGGTGCGTTTCGGCCGTGACGTCGAGAAGATGGTGCTGGCCCGTGGTCTGCGTTATCACTTGGAAGACCGCGTGCTGGTGCACGGCAACAAGACCGTGGTGTTCTGATTCAGGATCGTTCCCACGCTCTGCGTGGGAATGCCTCTTCAGACGCTCCGCGTCTGCTTTGGGACGCAGGGCGTCCCGGGCTGCGTTCCCACGCAGAGCGTGGGAACGATCCACGGACCTTGAGGACATTACCGATGAGCGATCCACTGGACAAAGCCACTTCCAAGGCGCCCGCCACCCTCGGCGAGGGCTGCCTCAGCCGCTATGACCCGGATGACCTGAGCCCGGAGGATGGCACGGAGTTTCCTGGCGCTGCCGAACTGTGGGAACAACTCAAGGACGAAGAGGATGACCTCAGGAAGCCTGTCTGACGCTCAGCAGTTTTTTCAGCAACGGCCGGCCCAGCATCAATAGAAACACCGGGCCACCGACCAGCAGATAGAAGTAATACGTCACCACCCGCCAGATCAGGATCGCCGCCGCCGCGGTCGATTTGCCGACCATCGGCGCCAACAGCGCCGCCGAGGTCAATTCCGCTGCACCGGCACCGCCCGGCAACAGGCTGAATTGCCCCGCACCCAGCGAAAGCATCTGGATCAGAAACGTCCAGGCCCACTGCACATCCGTCCCCAGCCCGCGCAACGCCAGATACAGCACGCTGTAACGCAGCGACCAGTGCACGCAGGTCAGGACGAACACCTTGATCAATGTCTGCCACGGTAATTTCAGCGCATCGGTGAAAGCGGCAAGAAAGTGCAGCAACTGCCGTGCCCAGCGCCGTCGGGTACGCGGTTCGACGTTCATCCCGGCCAGCAGGCGCCCGCTCAGGCGAATCAAGCGACGGTGATAACGCGCGACCAGCACGCAACTGAACAGGCCGCCGGTCAACGACAGGGCACTGACGATCAGCAGCCATTCCATACGGTCGCTGAGATGCTGGAACAGCGCGTAGATCAGAATTCCGCTCAGGGCGCAGAGAAAGAACAGCAGATCGCTCAACTGATCCATCGCAAACACGGCGCTGCCCCGGGCCGGACGCACGCCGCTGCGCGCCAGCAGCGCCATGATCGTCAACGGTCCTCCGCTGCCGCCGGGTGTGGCGCACCAGGCAAATTCGGCGGCCATCACCACCCCGAGGCTTTTGAGGGGTGTGACCCGGTCACGCTGATCGCCGAGCAACAGCCGCAGGCGCAAGGTGTTGATGCCCCAGCACAGCAGAACCATGGCGAACATGATCAACAGCCAGCGCAGCGGAAACGCCTGCAGGCGCCCCCAGGTCTCGCCGCCCCCGAGCAGGACGGGCACCGCCACGGCCACCAGCAGGCCGATCAGCAACAGAATGCCGCGACTCAAGCGGCACGCTCGGCTTGAGTGCGCTGGCGCGTCAGCCAGTCGATTTTGGTCATGGGCACACGTCCGTCCGCGAGCAGTCGTTCAAGGGTGCGCCACCAGTAATCCCGGGAAAAGCGGTGGCGCATGTCCACCGGGTGCAAGCCTAGACGAATCACTGGCGCCTGGCGCCAGCGCTGCTCTCGCTGTTCGCTGATGACCTTCGACATGCCGCGACGCCAGGCGCTGCGTGCGCTCCAGACCAGTCCCGGGGCCTCGACCGCGGTGAAATCCGGCAAGTGATAAAGATGCTGCGGATCGCTGGTGTAGCGCAGCGGCAATTCGCGCAATGCCTGGCGCGTGCCGTCGCTCATCAGCCAGGCCGGGGCGACGAAACCGTGCAGCGGCCAGTCGTGGCGCCGAAACAGATCGATGCCCGGGCGCAGGCGGGCGAGGGCGGCTTCCCGGGACAACTGGTAGAACTCGCCTTCATGGGTGTAGACCCGGCGCATGAACCAGTCGCGCGCCGTGCGCGGGCCGGGCTCGGTGTCTTCATGAAAATGGCCGTGCAGGGCCAGTTCATCGCCGCGTGCGACGCGCTCGTCGAGCCTTCGACAGAACGCTGGATGGGCTTCAAGTGCATCGCGTCGATGGAAATCCGGAACCACCAGCCACGTCATCGGGACGTTGCCCAACCGGTCAACGGCTTCGACGAACGCTCGATAATCGGCCCACGTGGAGGGCGCCACGTCATGCAGCACCAGCATTACCGCCGGGCGCTCGTGAAATTCAGCCATTGGCCACCCGAGGAACCGAATCGCCGAGTACCGCGTGGTAATGGCTCAGCAGGCTGTCGACCACCGTGTCCCAGGCGTAATGCCGTTCGACATGTTGGCGTGCCTGCTGGCCGAGTACGCCAGTCCCGCGACTGAACAGTTCGCGCACGGCATTGGCCATGGCTTGCGCACTGTTCGGCGCGCAGAGCAGGCCGCAGGATTCGCTGACGATTTCTTCGAACGCTCCGGCCGCCACCGCCACCACCGGAATGCCGCAGGCCATGGCCTCCAGAATCACCAGACCGAAGGTTTCCTGATCGCCGGCGTGGATCAGCGCGTCGGCACTGGCCATCAGCCGTGCGACCTGCGCGGCCGGGCAGAACCGGTCGATCACGCTGACATTGTCCGGGACGGAAGCCGGCATCGACGAGCCGACCAGCAACAGGTGATAACGGGGGCCCAGGCGTTTCATGCAATCGAGCAGCACCGGCAGGTTTTTCTCCTTGGAACCGCGACCGGCGAAGATCAGCAGGCGCGTGTCCTCGGCGATCCCCAGTTCGCTGCGCAACCCGGCGTCGCGGGCATCCGGGTGGAAGGTGTGCAGATCAACGCCCAGCGGTTGCACGAAGACGTTGCGCACGCCCAACCCGCTGAGCTTGTCGGCCATCACCTGGCTGGGTGCCAGCACCCGGTCAAAATTGCCGTACAACTTGCGCACATACGCGTCGACATTCGGCGTGACCCAGTGGCCCATGCGGTTGCCCACCAGCAGCGGCAGATCCGAGTGATAGAAGCCGATCACTGGCACATCGAGTTGTCGACGCGCATCGAGCGCAGCCCATGCGGTGAGGTACGGATCACCAACTTCGATCAGATCAGGCTGCAGATCCTGCAGGACGTTTCGCCAAGGAGCCAGGCGCAGGGGAAAGCGATAGCCCTTGCCGAAGGGCAGGGCGGGGGCGGGAACCGTGTAGACGCCATCGCGTTCGCCCAAGTGCGCGCCGGGAATCAGCAGGCTGTGGCGGATGCCGGGCTTGACTCCCAGCCGGCGGTGCTTGGCATCCAGATAGGTGCGCACGCCACCGCTGGCCGGGGCGTAGAACATGGTGATGTCGGCGATATGCACGGTGAACGTCCCTCCGCGTTGATCTCCCTTGGTTGACCTTTATCAAGAATAGATGTTCGGTCGGGGTTTCGCGGTGGGGTGCAAGGCCGGTTTCGGAGGGATTGTCGGTCGTCTTCGTCGGACAGTTGTGAACGACGAAGACGACCGGCAGAGCGGCTTTAAATGCGGAAGCTGCCAACCAGTTGCTTCAATCGCGAAGCCTGCTGCTCCAGATCCGAGCAAGCCCGCAACGTCGCCTGCAGGTTTTCGACACCTTCCTGGTTCAGCGTATTGATCTCGGTGATATCCACGTTGATCGACTCGACCACAGCCGTCTGTTCCTCGGTCGCGGTGGCCACCGACTGGTTCATCCCGTCGATTTCACCAATGCGCTGGGTCACGCTGTTCAGGCGTTCGCCGGCGAGGTTGGCGATGTCCACGCTGTCCTGGCTGTGGCGCTGGCTGTCGCTCATGGTACTCACGGATTCGCGGGCGCCGACTTGCAGCTCCTCGATCATGGTTTGTACCTGTTGCGCCGATTCCTGGGTGCGGTGGGCGAGGTTGCGCACCTCGTCCGCCACCACCGCAAAGCCGCGACCGGCTTCACCGGCACGTGCCGCTTCGATGGCCGCGTTGAGCGCCAGCAGGTTGGTCTGCTGGGAAATGCTGGTGATCACCTCCAGGATCTGGCCGATGTTCACGGTCTTGCTGTTCAGCGATTCGATATTGCTGCTCGATGCGCTGAGCATGCTCGAAAGCTGATTCATGGCCTTGATGCTGCGCTCCACCACTTGCTGGCCGTCTTCAGCCAGGCCGCGGGCGTCGCTGGCCTGGGTCGAGGCCTGGGCGGCATTGCGGGCGATTTCCTGGGCGGCGGCGCCGAGCTGGTTGATCGCCGCAGCCACGCTGTTGGTGCGCGAGGCTTGCTGGTCGGAGTTGTACATCGACGAGTTCGAGGCCGCGACCACCCGCAGGGCGACTTCGTTGACCTGGCCGGTGGCCGATGACACTTCGCGAATCGAGCCGTGAATACGCTCGACGAAACGGTTGAACGCGGTGCCGAGCACGCCGAATTCGTCCTGATTCTGAATGGTCAGACGTTTGGTCAGGTCGCCTTCGCCGTCGGCGATGTCTTCCATGGCACGAGTCATCACGTGCAGCGGCTGGATCAGGATACGGATCAGCATGCCGAGCAGGGCAATGATGATCGCCACCGCAATCACGGTCGCGATCACGGCCGAAGCGCGGAATTCGCTGAGCATCGAGAAGGCTTTGTCTTTGTCCACCGACAGACCGATGTACCAGTTCACCGACGGCAGGCCCTTGATCGGGGTGAAGTTGACGATGCGGGTCTTGCCGTCGACGGTGACTTCACTGAAGTCACTGCTGATGCGCGGGGTGTCCTGCGGATAGGCTTCCTTCAGTGACTTCATCACCAGGGCCTTGTCCGGGTGCACCAGGATCTTGCCGTCGGCGCTGACCAGGAACGCGTAGCCCATGCCGGAGAAGTCCCGGGCGCTGAGGGTGTTGATCAGGGTTTGCAGGCTCAGGTCGCCGCCCACCACGCCCACGCTCTGACCGGCCTTTTTCGCGGCGGTGGCGATGGAAATGATGGTCTGGCCGGTGGCGGCGTCGATGTACGGTTCGGTCAGGGTCGAGGTGCTGCTGCTTTCCGCACCTTTATACCAAGGACGAACACGTGGATCGAAACCGTCCGGCATCTTCGCATCCGGGCGGATGGTGAAGTGCCCGGTAGCATCGCCGAGGTAAGACGCCATGAAGGTCGACGTCAGGGCTTTCTGTTCCAGCAGGCTGGCGACGGCGGCAGGATCGGGGTTGATGGCGATGTTCTGGGCCGCGTTCTCGATCAGCAGGATGCGCCCGCTGAGCCAGGTCTGGATATTGTCGGCTGTGACCTCGCCCATCTCGTTGAGGTAATTGTCCAGGTCCTCGCGGATCGCATTGCGTTGCAACCAGTCGTTGTACAGCGTGAACGAGGCGAAGGCGGCAATGACGATGAGGGCGGCGGCAAGCAGGATTTTATGGCTGAAACGCAGATTTTTGTTCATGGCTTGGGGTTCCGCTAAGGTCTTATTATTCAGGGCGTGCTTCTATAGATACTCGCCAGGTGGGCTTGATGGGTACAAGCAGGTATTTCCGCTTCTCCTTAGGGAAATCTCCGATGCGGATGTCAGTCGCATCTGTCACCTTTAGCTATCGGCCATGCTCGATCAAAGATTAACCATTGGGTGACCAAATGCCTGAATCTTCGCAACTTGTAATCGGCGCTGACCTCGCCGGGCAACCGATCGCCCAGGCCATGCGCCTGGCCAACCGTCACGGACTGGTGGCCGGCGCAACCGGTACCGGCAAAACCGTCACCCTGCAGCGTCTGGCCGAGGCGTTCAGCGACGCCGGGGTCGCGGTGTTCGCCGCCGACGTCAAGGGCGACCTGTGCGGCCTCGGTGCTGCCGGCAACCCTCAGGGCAAGATTGCCGAGCGCATCGCCGGCATGCCGTGGCTCAAGCACACGCCTCAGGCGTATCCCGTGACCTTGTGGGACATTCACGGTCAGTCCGGTCATCCGTTGCGCACTACGTTGAGTGAAATGGGCCCGCTGCTGATCGGCGCCTTACTGGAACTGACCGACAGCCAGCAGTCGGCGCTGTACGCCGCTTTCAAGGTGGCGGATCGCGAAGGCCTGTTGCTGCTGGATCTCAAGGACCTGAAGGCGCTGCTCAATCACCTCAAGGACAATCCGCAGCTGTTGGGCGAAGAAGCCGCGCTGTTCACCACCGGCTCCAGCCAGGCGCTGTTGCGGCGTCTGGCCACGCTGGAGCAGCAGGGCGCCGAGGCGTTGTTCGGCGAACCGGCGCTGCAACTGGAAGACATTCTGCAACCGACCGCCGATGGTCGCGGACGCATTCATTTGCTGGACGCCAGTCGTCTGGTGCATGAGGCGCCGAAGGTCTACGCGACCTTCCTTTTGTGGCTGCTGGCCGAGCTGTTCGAGCAACTGCCGGAGCGCGGCGATGCCGACAAACCGCTGCTGGCGCTGTTTTTCGATGAGGCGCATTTGCTTTTCGGCGACACGCCCAAGGCGTTGCAGGAACGCTTGGAGCAAGTGGTGCGGCTGATCCGTTCCAAAGGTGTGGGTGTGTATTTCGTCACTCAGTCGCCGGGCGATCTGCCGGACGATGTGCTGGCGCAACTGGGACTGCGGATCCAGCACGGCCTGCGCGCGTTCACCGCCAAGGAACAGAAATCCCTGCGGGCGGTGGCGGACGGCTTCCGGCCGAATCCGGCGTTCGACACCTTGTCGGTGCTCACCGAACTCGGGATTGGCGAGGCTCTGGTCGGCACCTTGCAGGAGAAGGGCACGCCGGAAATGGTCCAGCGAGTGCTGGTAGCGCCGCCGCAATCGCGGATCGGGCCGTTGACCGAGACCGAGCGCACGGTGCTGATTGCCGGTTCGCCGTTCAAGGGCCGTTATGACAAGCCGATCGATCGCGAGTCGGCCTATGAAATCCTGATGGGGCGCAAGGGGCTGGCACCCGAGGCTGAAGCGGCGCCGGGCAAACCGGCCGCTGAAGAGCCGAGTCTGGCGGACAAGGCCGGAGAATTCCTCGGCACGGCGGCGGGACAGGCGCTCAAGTCGGCGATGCGCCAAGCAGCGAATTCGCTGGGTAAACAGTTGGTGCGCGGTCTGATGGGTTCATTGCTCGGCGGCAGCAAACGCCGCTGATCAACAAGGCTCAGGTTTTGGGTTTGGCGTGGGCGGCCAGTCGTTCCAGTGCCGCTCGCAGATTCGGATCGCTGATCCCGTCGGCGGTGGCCTGGATGGTCGCCGCCGCATCCGTTGACAGGTCGATCGTCGGCCCGCTCGCTTCGCGCTGGATGGTCGGTGGCCGTACGGCGAACTTGATTCGCGTCAGATTGGCGAACTCGTCGAACATCTGCAGTTGCCGTTGCAGGCGCTTCTGTTGATAGCGCAGGCGCGTGGCCCAATGGCCGTCGGTGACGATCAGCAACAGTTCGCCTTCGCGCCACTTGGCTACGTGGCAGTGTTCACGGGCGGCAGGTTGCAGCTGGCTTTCGAGCAGACGTTGCAGATGGGCCAGGCGCTGGGCATGACCGAGGATGGCTTTCAGCGGTCTGGCTTCGCGTAGCAGAACGGCGGGCGCTCTGGCTGTGAGAGGGCGAAATGCCATGATCTAGGACCTGAAGTGACAGAGGCGCCATGGTAGCAGATGGCAGCCATTTCACTCGCCCATTGCTTTTGTCCCTGCTTTGCCCATTAAATCAACGACTAACTTCTTCGCTGTACGGCTTGAAGTTGAGCAAAACGCCCCTATTTTAAGTGAGCCCCGTCAAAGCGCAGTGCCAGCATCGTGGAATATCCCCACTTTCCTCACCACCGTTTCCGGGTAGAATGCTCGTTCGCATGCGGCCATGAGGGCTGCACGGGCGACTCACGGGGCCGCCCTCCATCCCTTTAGTGTGGAAGATCCTGCCGATATGTTTGCGCCTTTGTTAAAGAAACTTTTTGGAAGCAAGAACGAGCGTGAAATCAAACGCATGCTCAAGACGGTGCAGCTCGTCAATGCCTTCGAAGAGAAGATGGTCGCCCTCTCGGACGATCAACTGCGCGCCAAGACCGCAGAGTTCAAGGACCGCATTGCCAAGGGGGAGACCCTCGACAAGCTGTTGCCCGAAGCCTTCGCGGTCGCCCGTGAAGCCGGCAAGCGTGTCATGGGCATGCGCCACTTTGACGTCCAGCTGATCGGTGGCATGACCCTGCACGAAGGCAAGATCGCCGAAATGCGCACCGGTGAGGGCAAGACGCTGGTGGGTACTCTGGGCGTTTACCTCAACGCGCTGTCCGGCAAGGGCGTGCACGTTGTGACCGTGAACGATTACCTGGCCCGCCGCGACGCCAACTGGATGCGTCCGCTGTATGAATTCCTCGGTCTGAGCGTCGGCATCGTGACGCCGTTCCAGCCGCCGGAAGAGAAGCGCGCCGCCTACGCCGCCGACATCACCTACGGCACCAACAACGAATTCGGGTTCGACTACCTGCGCGACAACATGGCGTTCAGCATGGAAGAGAAATTCCAGCGCGAACTCAACTTTGCCGTGATCGACGAAGTCGACTCCATCCTCATTGACGAAGCGCGTACCCCGCTGATCATTTCCGGTCAGGCCGAGGACAGCTCCAAGCTGTACATCGAGATCAACAAGCTGATCCCGAAACTCAAGCTGCACGTCGAAGAAGTCGAAGGCGAAGTCACCCAGGAAGGCCATTTCACCGTCGACGAGAAGACCCGTCAGGTCGAACTCAACGAAGCCGGTCACCAGTTCATCGAAGAGCAACTCGCCAGTGTTGGCCTGCTGGCTGAAGGCGAGAGCCTGTACTCGGCGCATAATCTGGGTCTGCTGACTCACGTTTACGCCGGCCTGCGTGCGCACAAGCTGTTCAACCGCAATGTCGAATACATCGTGCAAGACGGCCAGGTCGTGCTGGTCGACGAGCACACCGGTCGCACCATGCCGGGTCGTCGTCTGTCCGAAGGCTTGCACCAGGCCATCGAAGCCAAGGAAAACCTGAATATCCAGGCCGAAAGCCAGACTCTGGCATCGACCACGTTCCAGAACTACTTCCGTCTATACACCAAGCTGTCCGGCATGACCGGTACCGCTGATACCGAAGCATTCGAATTCCACCAGATCTATGGTCTGGACGTTATGGTCATTCCGCCGAACAAACCGTTGGCCCGTAAGGACTACAACGACCTGGTGTTCCTGACCGCCGAAGAGAAATATGCGGCGATCGTCAACGACATCAAGGAAAGCATGGCTGCCGGTCGTCCGGTACTGGTGGGTACTGCGACCATCGAAACCTCCGAGCACATGTCCGCATTGCTCGTGAAGGAAGGCATCGAACACAAGGTTCTGAACGCCAAGTTCCACGAAAAAGAAGCTGAAATCATCGCGCAGGCCGGTCGTCCGGGCGCCCTGACCATCGCTACCAACATGGCCGGTCGTGGTACCGACATCCTTTTGGGCGGCAACTGGGAAGTTGAAGTCGCGTCGCTGGAAAACCCGACCCCTGAGCAGATCGCCCAGATCAAGGCCGACTGGCAGAAGCGTCACCAGCAAGTGCTGGAGTCCGGCGGTCTGCAGGTGATCGCGTCCGAGCGTCACGAATCCCGTCGTATCGATAACCAGCTGCGTGGCCGTGCCGGCCGTCAGGGCGATGCCGGTTCCAGCCGCTTCTACCTGTCGCTGGAAGACAGCCTGATGCGCATCTTCGCCTCTGACCGGGTGAAGAACTTCATGAAAGCCCTGGGGATGCAGCCTGGCGAGGCCATCGAGCACCGTATGGTGACCAACGCCATCGAGAAGGCGCAGCGCAAGGTTGAAGGCCGCAACTTCGACATCCGCAAGCAACTGCTCGAGTTCGACGACGTCAACAACGAACAGCGTAAAGTGATCTATCACATGCGTAACACGTTGCTGGCCGCGGACAACATCGGCGAAACCATCGCTGATTTCCGTCAGGACGTCCTGAACGCCACCGTCAGCGCGCACATTCCGCCGCAATCGCTGCCAGAGCAGTGGGACGTGGCCGGTCTGGAAGCGTCGATCGCCAGCGATTTCGGCGTGAAGCTGCCGATCCAGCAATGGCTCGACGAAGACGATCACCTGTACGAAGAAACCCTGCGCGAGAAGCTGATGAACGAGCTGATCGCCGCGTACAACGAAAAAGAAGACCAGGCGGGCGCCGAAGCCCTGCGTTCGTTCGAGAAGCAGATCGTGCTGCGCGTTCTGGACGACCTGTGGAAAGACCACCTGTCGACCATGGATCACCTGCGTCACGGCATCCACCTGCGTGGTTATGCGCAGAAGAACCCGAAGCAGGAATACAAGCGCGAGTCCTTCACGCTGTTCTCCGAGCTGCTGGATTCGATCAAGCGCGACTCGATCCGTGTGCTGTCGCACGTTCAGGTTCGCCGCGAAGATCCGGCCGAAGAAGAACAACGCCTGCGTCAGGAAGCCGAAGCACTGGCCGCCCGCATGCAGTTCGAACACGCCGAGGCTCCTGGCCTGGAAGCGCAACCGGAACTGGTCGGTGAAGAGGTCGATGTGGCCCTCGCCACCGCCCCGGTGCGCAACGAGCAGAAGCTGGGCCGCAACGAACTGTGCTACTGCGGTTCGGGCAAGAAATTCAAGCATTGCCACGGGCAGATCCAGTAAAACCCGTTTCAATTGCTGAAATACCCGCGCCGCGACCGGCACCAGCCGTCGCGGCGTTTTGCCATTTACACCACCGTCACTACGCTTGGCGGTGCTGACATCATTGAGTAAGGAGCGCATTCATGGCTGTTGGTCTTGGTCCTTTGCCAACGTTGCACCCGGTTGCCGGTTTTGAACTCGGTATCGCTTCGGCCGGCATCAAGCGCCCGGGGCGCAAGGATGTCGTCGTGATGCGTTGCGCCGAAGGCTCCACCGTGGCGGGCGTGTTCACGTTGAACGCTTTCTGTGCAGCGCCGGTGATCCTGGCCAAGAAACGCGTGCAGAACCCGGTGCGCTACCTGTTGACCAACACCGGTAATGCCAACGCCGGCACCGGCGAGCCAGGCCTGGCTGCTGCCGAGCGCACCACCGCCAAACTGGCTGAACTGACCAGCGTCGATGCCAGCCAGATCCTGCCTTACTCCACCGGCGTGATCGGCGAGCCGCTGCCGGTCGAGAAGATCGAAGGCGCCTTGCAGGCCGCGCTGGACGATCTGTCGGAAAACAACTGGGAAGCGGCCGCCACCGGCATCATGACCACCGACACGCTGCCAAAAGGCGCCAGCCGCCAGTTCCAGCATGACGGCGTGACCATCACCGTCACCGGCATCAGCAAAGGCGCGGGCATGATCCGTCCGAACATGGCGACCATGCTCGGTTACATCGCCACCGACGCCAAAGTCTCCCGCGACGTGTTGCAAAACCTGATGCTGGACGGTGCCAACAAGTCGTTCAACCGCATCACCATCGACGGCGACACCTCGACCAACGACTGCTGCATGCTGATCGCCACCGGCAAGGCTGCGCTGCCGGAAATCACCCGTGCCGAAGGCGAGCTGTTCGCCAAGCTGAAACAGGCCGTGTTCGAGGTGTGCATGGACGTGGCCCAGGCCATCGTGCGTGACGGCGAAGGCGCGACCAAGTTCGTGACCGTTGAAGTCAACGGCGGCGGCAATCACCAGGAATGCCTGGACGTCGGCTACACCGTGGCCCACTCGCCGCTGATCAAGACTGCACTGTTCGCCTCCGACCCGAACTGGGGCCGCATCCTCGCCGCCGTCGGCCGTGCCGGCGTGCCGGATCTGGACGTGAGCAAGATCGACGTGTTTCTCGGTGACGTGTGCATCGCCAGCCGTGGCGCCCGCGCCGCGACCTACACCGAAGCCCAGGGCTCGGCGGTGATGCAGCAGGAAGAAATCACCATCCGTATCGAATTGGGTCGCGGCGATTGCAGCGAAACCATCTGGACCACCGATCTGTCCCACGAGTACGTGAAGATCAACGCCGAATACCGCACCTGATCCCTGCCGAAGAGGGAGGTCTGCGGACCTCCTTTTCTTCTGTCCCATGAAAGGACCCGAACATGAGCCTTCACCTGATCATCGGCGACAAACTGCTTTCCTCCTGGTCCCTGCGCGCGGCACTGGCGCTTGAACTGACCGGCGCGCCCTACACCGAAGAACTGGTCAAACTCGGCAAGCCCGACACCCGCGAGCGGCTGCTGGCGCACTCGCCGACCGCCAAGGTGCCGCTGCTGAAAACCGCCCGTGGCACCGTCGCCGATTCTCTGGCGATTGCCGAATACCTGGCCGAGCAGTTTCCTTCCGAACAACTCTGGCCGACCGATATCTTCGCCCGAGCCCAGGCGCGATCCGCCTGCGCGCAGATGCACAGCGGCTTCTTCGCCATGCGCAACCACATGCCGTTCAACCTGAGCCACGACGCGCCGCTCAACCCGGTGCCGCCGGAAGTGAAGGTCGATGTCGAGCGCATGCTCGCGCTGTGGGCCGAATGCCGCGCCGTCGCGACCGAGCCTGGGCCTTACCTGTTTGGTCGGGTGTCGCTGGCCGATGCGTTCTTCGCACCGATTGCCGTGCGCCTGCGCACCTATCAGGTGAAGTTGTCGGCCGATGATGAAGCCTATGTTGAAACCGTCTACCAGTGGCCGGCCTTCAAGGCCTGGCAAAAGGCAGGACTGGAGGAATTGCAGTCGTGAAACGTGTACACGTCGCCGCCGCCGTCATTCGTGACGGCAGCGGCAAGATTCTGATCGCCCGGCGTGCCGATACCCAGCATCAGGGCGGCCTCTGGGAATTTCCCGGTGGCAAGGTCGAAGCCGATGAGTCGGTGCAAACAGCATTGGCCCGCGAGCTGCACGAAGAGTTGGGCATTGTCGTCGGCGCCGCGCGGCCGCTGATCAAGGTGCGCCACGATTACCCGGACAAACAGGTGTTGCTGGATGTCTGGGAAGTCTCGAGCTTTACCGGCGAACCCCATGGTGCCGAAGGCCAGCCATTGGCCTGGGTTTCGGCCAAGGAGCTGACGGATTACGAATTCCCGGCGGCCAACCAGCCGATCGTCGCGGCCGCGCGTCTGCCCGCCGAATACCTGATCACCCCGGAAGACCTGGAAACCCCGGCCTTGCTGCGCGGCATCCAGAAGGCAATCGCCGGTGGCATCAAGCTGATCCAGCTGCGTGCGCCCAATGGTTATGACCCGAAATACCGCGACCTTGCGGTAGACGCGGTCGGATTGTGCGCCGGCAAGGCGCAGTTGATGATCAAGGGCCCGTTCGAGTGGCTGGGCGATTTCCCGGCCGCGGGCTGGCACATCACTTCGGCGCAGTTGCGCAAGTACGCGGCCGCGGGGCGTCCGCTGCCGGCGGAGCGCTGGTTGGCGGCGTCCTGCCACAACGCTGAAGAACTGGCGCTGGCCGAGCAGATGGGCGTGGATTTCGTCACCCTGTCGCCGGTGCAGCCGACCCTGACTCACCCGGATGCACAGCCGTTGGGCTGGGAGCAGGCTTCGACGCTGATCGAAGGCTTCAGCAAACCGGTGTTTCTGTTGGGCGGAGTCGGCCCGGCGGAGCGCGAGAAAGCGTGGAATGCCGGGGCTCAGGGTGTGGCGGGGATTCGGGCGTTCTGGCCACAGGCCTGATTTTGTATTGAGGCTGACGTCCCCTTCGCGAGCAAGCCCGCTCCCACAGTTGAGTGCATTCCAACAGGAAGAACTCGATCAACTGTGGGAGCGGGCTTGCTCCGGGCGGCGTTCCGACGAAGGCGTCCTGACAGTCGCTACTGATCTGAAAGTTTCGCCGCCGGTTGCCACAGAATCTCGGCAACACCCTGGCGCCGGGCGATCAGCCTGGCCGCCACAAACAACAGATCAGACAAGCGATTGATGTACGCCACGCCAACCCCGGCCAACGGCTCTATCGCATTCAAATGCTGGCAACGCCGCTCGGCACTGCGCGCCAGGCTGCGACAGACATGGGCCTGGGCAATCAGTATCGAGCCGCCCGGCAGAATGAAGTTCTCCAGCGGCCCCAATTCCTCGTTCCACAGATCGATCGCGGCTTCCAGCCGTTCGATTTCTGCTGCGTTCAACGCCTGATATTCCGGCATCGCCAGCTCGCCACCGAGATCGAACAACCGGTGCTGGCAGGGCGCCAACACATCGATCAGCTCATTCAGCCCGGGGCAGGTTTCGCGCTCGGCGATCAATCCGGCCAGCAGCACGCCGACCTGACTGTTCAGCGTATCGACCTCGCCAATGGCCTCGATGCGCGGGTGATCCTTGGGCACCCGGCGGCCGTCGCCGAGTCCGGTTTCGCCCTTGTCGCCGGTGCGGGTGTAGATCTTCGACAAGCGAAAGCCCATGGTTTACCTCGGTAGTTGACTGGTTTCGGCGGCGATGGGCGCCGGTTGCGCCAGTGGCAGGCGCAGGGTGAAGCAGGTGCCTTGCCCCGGCGCCGACTGCACTTCCATCTGCCCTTTGTGGTTGTTGGTGATGATGAAGTACGACACCGACAGGCCGAGGCCCGTACCCTGGCCGATTTCCTTGGTGGTGAAGAATGGCTCGAAGGTGCGCTTGCGCACGTTCTCGCTCATGCCGATGCCGTTGTCCTCGACCTGAATCTCGGCCCAGGGCGGATTGAGCCGGGTGCGCAAGGTGATTCGCCCCGGCTCGCTGTCATCTTCGCGCTGGTGGATCGCCTGCGCGGCGTTCTTCAACAGGTTGAGCAGCACCTGTTCGAGTTCGTTGGCGGTGCCGGGCACCGGGCCCAGCGCCGGGTCGAACTGGCGAATGATCGCCTGACCCTTGAAGTCGAAGCCGATGGCCAGGTCAAAGTCGTTACCGGCGATTTCCACCGCTTGATCGATCAGCGCCGGCAGGTCGCACGGTGCCATCTGGCGGTTGCTGCGGCGACTGAAACTGAGCATGTGGGTGACGATCTTCGCCGCCCGGGCGCCGGCCTGCTGGATGCCGTCAAGCAGTTGCGGGACTTCCCGACCTTGCAGATAACGGTTCACGGTATCGAGTTCGATGCCCAGTTGTTCGGCCTGTTCGAGGTTCTTCGGCAGGTCTGGTGACAGGCGTCGGCGGATGTTCTGCACGTTGTGCAGGATCGCCCCCAGCGGGTTGTTGATCTCGTGAGCCATGCCGGCGGCAAGGCCACCCACGGACAGCATTTTCTCCGACTGCACCATCATTTCTTCCAGCGACAGGCGCTGGGTAATGTCGTCGATCCGGATCACCACGCCGCGCCCGGCGCCGCCCATCAATGGGTAGAAGGTGAGGGCGTAGTGCTTGGGCTCGTCGTCCTTGAACCACGTCACCCGCTCGATTTTCGCCACCGTGTGTTGTTCGACGGTCTGCTTGAGTTGCGGCAGAAACGGCTTGAGCGGCTCGAAGGCGAGGAAGATCGGCTGGTTCAGCGCTTCGTCGAGCCGTGTACCGGAAAGGGCGCTGGCCTCCTGGTTCCACTGCGTCACGTAGAGCTGTTCGTCGAGGGCGATCAGCGCCGAGGGCATGGAGTCGATGATGCTGTTGAGGTAGTTCTGGAACCCGGTGAGTTTCTTCTCGATCTTGCTGCGCACCTGGACTTCCAGTTCCAGCTTGCGGTTGGTGTGGCGGGTTTCTTCGGCCAGCCCCTGGGCCTGATCGTAGGCGGCTTGCGAGTCGTCGCGGGCGCGCTTGAGTTGCTGCTCCCGGGCCTCGATGCGCGAAAGCATGGTGTTAAATGCTTCGGCGAGGCTGCCGATTTCGTCATGGTTGCCCCGGGAGGCGCGCAGGGCGTAGTTCTCCTCGCGGGTCACCTGGCGGGACAGTTCTTCCAGCTGATGGATCGGCCGGGTGATCAGACGCTTGATCTGCCGGGCGATGACCAGCCACAGCAGCACACTGAAAATCAGGATCCCCAGACTGGCCGTGAGCGTGCCGGTGTAGAACGCGACTGGCAGTTCGCTGCTGGCCACCAACAGCAGGTGGCCCGGTGCAGTGCCGGGGCGGGGCAGGGTGATGAGTTGGTTGCTGCGAAACTCGGTCAGTTGCCAGGCTTCGATGTGCCGGTAGCGTTCCGGCAGTTTGAGTTTGTCGCCGTGTTGCAGTTGCGCCAGACGTTCGCCTTTGCCGTCATATAAAGCGGCGGCACGCAGCGGGGAATAGCTGTCGAGCTCCTTGAGCAGGCGCTCGGCGCTTTGCGGCGACTGCAAGGCTTCGGCCACCAGACTCGGGTTGGACACCAGCCGGCCGATGGTCTGCAACGCCTGGGGCGCCATGCTTTCCTGGGAAATGTAATAGGCGGCGCTGATAAAGGTCAGGTTGGCGACCAGCAATACGGTGGTCAACAGCACCAGCAGGGCGGCCAGCAGTTTCTGGCCGACCGGCAGGTTTTCAAGACGCTGGCGCAATGGCATCAGGTTTATCGCAGCAAAGGAACAAGTGGCCAGCGTAGCCGCTGCTCAGTCGACGGGCAATCCGAGACTGTGCAGATGGGCAGTCAGGCGCTGCTGCAACTGCTTGAGATGCGGCAGGTTCAACTGATGACGCTCTGCAACCTTGCAGGCATGCCCAAGCAAATAGCTGATCTCGGTGCGGCGTTTGCTGGCCACGTCCTGATACATGGACGAGAAATTCGCCGCCGTGGCCTGGATCACCCGCTCCACTTCCTGTTGCAGGTTGTCCGCCGCCGCCGGTTGCCCGCAGCGTTCGAGCAGCTCGGTCAGTTCGCCGCACAGCGTGGCGACTTCGCAGTGATGTTGCTGCAAGCCGCCGTTGCGGGAGTCGTGCAGCACCGTCAGCGGATTGATCGCACAGTTGAGCGCCAGTTTGCGCCACAGGCGGGTGAGGATGTCGGCGCTCCATTCATGGGGGATTTTTGCCGCCTCAAGATCGTCCAGCCAGATCGGCGCGACAGGATGACCGGCGTCGCCGAGCCAGGTGTAGCCGTGGCCGGCGAATACCACGCGCCAGTCGCCGTCGCGAAACGCGCCTTCGGTGCTGGAGGCGCTGATGCAGCGGGCCTGCGGGACTCGCGCGGCGACTGCTTCCTGGCTGCCGAGGCCGTTCTGCAAAAGAATCAGTTCGGCGTCCGGTGCCAGGCGATGGGCAAGCCCGGCCACGGCCGCTTCGGCGTCGTAGGCTTTGCAGGCCACCAGCAGGCGACGGATGGGGCCGGGACTGTCCGGGGTTTCGCCGGGGATCGCGTAATGGCTGGCCACGCCCTGTTCGACGAGGGTCAGGCCGCCCGCCGTTGCATAGTCGTGCAGGCGGTCGAGGTCGCGCAGGATCAGCCGGACCGGCAATCCGGCCCGGGCCAGACGTGTGGCCCAGAGCGTGCCCAGACTTCCGGCGCCGAGGACATGCCAGGGGGTGGACATCAGTTTTTCACTCGGTAAGGTACAGGCATGCAAGGCTCGCCGTGTCGGTGGGAAAAGACCCGTTATAATGAGCCCGATTTTAACCGCAAGCCAAGCGCGCCGCGTCCCGTACGAGCGCGCCTTTTTATTGGAGAGATTACATGCCGTCGTTCGACGTGGTATCCGAACTGGACAAACACGAACTCACCAACGCGGTCGAGAACGCCGTGAAGGAACTCGATCGTCGTTATGACCTGAAAGGCAAGGGCAGCTTTGAATTCAAGGAAAAGGACCTGACCGTCCACCTGACCGCTGAAGCCGATTTCCAGCTGGAAGCGATGATCGAGATCCTCAAGCTGGCCCTGGTCAAGCGCAAGATCGACGTGCAGTGCCTTGAAGTCAAAGATTCCTTCGCCTCGGGCAAGCTGATGAAGCAGGACGCCGTCCTCAAGGAAGGCATCGACAAGGAACTGGCGAAGAAGATCGTCGGCCACATCAAGGAAGCCAAGCTCAAGGTACAGGCCGCCATTCAGGGCGAGCAGGTGCGTGTGACCGGCAAGAAGCGTGACGACCTGCAGGAAGCCATCGCGGCCCTGCGTGCCAAGGAATTCGGCATGCCACTGCAGTTCAACAACTTCCGCGACTAAGCTTTTCGGTCGGGAACCTCTCGGCGTTTAAAGCGTCCGAGGCCCAAGCAACGGCAGAAACGATTGAGCCCTTTACGGCCCGGTCTTTCTGCCGCTGTTTTTTTACAGCCCGGGAAGCCGGCAATCAGGAGATAAAAGATGGATTTGAATGCTGAGGTGGACAACCTGGTCAAGGCGTCCCAGGCGTGGATTCCGATGATCATGGAATACGGCAGCCGTGTGTTGCTGGCGGTGATTACCCTGGCCATCGGCTGGTGGCTGATCAACAAGGTCACGCAAAAGCTCGGCGGCCTGCTGGCCCTGCGCAATGCCGACCTGGCCCTGCAAGGTTTCATCAGCAGCCTGGCCAACATCATTCTCAAGGTACTGCTGATTGTCAGCGTGGCATCGATGATCGGCGTCGAGACCACCTCGTTCGTCGCGGCGATCGGTGCGGCCGGCCTAGCCATCGGTCTGGCGTTGCAGGGCAGCCTGGCGAACTTCGCCGGCGGCGTGCTGATTCTGCTGTTCCGTCCGTTCCGCATCGGTGACTGGATCGAAGCCCAGGGTGTGGCGGGTACTGTCGACAGCATCCAGATCTTCCACACCGTGCTGCGCACCGGTGACAACAAGACCATCATCGTCCCGAACGGCAACCTGTCGAACGGCATCATCACCAATACCAACCGTCAGCCAACCCGCAAGGTGGTGTTCGACGTAGGTGTGGATTACGAAGCCGATCTGCAAAAGGCTCGTCAGGTGCTGCTGGATCTGGCCAAGGATGATCGTGTTCTGCAGGATCCGGCACCTCAGGCCGTTATTTCGACACTGGGTGACAGTTCGATCACTGTTTCTTTGCGTGTGTGGGTTAAAACGGCGGATTACTGGGATGTGATGTTCATGTTTAACGAACAGTCCCGTGATCGTTTAAAAACTGCAGGCATTGATATTCCTTTTCCGCAACGAGTGATTCGCGTGGTTCAGGAATCGGCAGTGTAATGATAGGTTGCTAATTAATTGCCTGACTTATCGGTCAGGCATCTATTACAAGTGACAGGCAATAAAAAAGGCCCATCCGAAGATGGGCCTTTTTGTTTTGTTACCGCAACTAACTCGGTGCGATTACAAAAGCGACAGCGGGTAGTCGACGATCAGACGGAACTCTTTCACGTCGCCTTCACCTTCGTCGGCGTTAGCGAAGTGCCAGGCTTGACGAAGACGGAAGGACAGGTCTTTGGCCGGGCCAGACTGAACAACGTACTTGGCTTCGAAGTTGGTTTCGTTGTGCTTGCCGTCTTCACCGTACATACCGGCGTAAGTGCTGTTTGCTGGAGTTTTGGTACCGTCTATGTCCCAGCCTTTCACGTAACGGGTCATGAAGCTCAGACCTGGAACGCCGTACTCGGCCATTTTCAAGTCATAACGGATCTGGGCAGATTTCTCGTTAGGAGCGTTGAAGTCGGAGTACTGGATGGAGTTTGCGAGGAAAATCGAGTCGCCGCCGCGGTTGTTCTTGCCCACACCGATGTAGTCGAACGGGGTATCGCCGTTAACCTTTTGGAAGGCCAGGGTGATGGTGTGTGCTTTCAGGAACGAGAGAGCAGTAGCCAGCGAGAACGTTGTGTTGCTGATGTCGCCCGCGTTCGCTTTACCGGTATCGGTGGTGCGGTAGATGTTAAAGTCGGTGTTCAGCGACGTGTCACCACCGAACGGGGTGGTGAGGTTCACGTTGGCGTAGTACTGGTTCCAAATGTCTTCCAGCTTGGAGCCATACAACGATGCGGAAAGATTTTCGGTGATGCCGTACTTGCCACCGAAATAGTCGATCGACTTGGCTGCAACACCACTGCCACCATTCGCGTAGGTTGCATACAGATCGCCGCGGCTATCGTTTTTGTCCTGGCTGGAAGCCGAGTAGAAGTGACCGGCTTCGAGATCAAGGTCTTTGACTTCGCTGCTCTGCAGTTGGAAGCCGGTTGCCACTTGAGGAAGGATACGGGAACCGCCAATAGCGAACACTGGAGAGGTGCTCGGGCTCATTTCGCCGAATTTCAGCTCGGTTTTGGAGACGCGGAATTTAACAGCAGCGCCGGCTTTACCCTGGCTGTCGTTTACGTCGCGGCTACCATTGGCGTTGCGGGTGTCGCTACGGCTCATGTTGCCCGAACCGCTGGTGCCATCACCGCCGTCCAGTTTAATGGCCAGGTAACCGAATGCATCAACGCCGACACCAACAGTGCCTTGGGTGTAACCGGAACTGAAGTTGCCCCAGATACCTTGGGTCCAGTCTTTCACGTCCGCGGCACGGTCTTTGTTGTCACGGTTGAAGTAATAGTTGCGAATCAGCAAATCAGCTTTCGCGTCTTCAACAAAGCCTTTGGCTTCAGCCTGGTCACTTACGAACGGTGCGGCCGTAGCCATCTGAGTACTGGCTGCTGCTGCAACTGCCAGTGCGATCATGCTCCACTTCATCACGCGCATCGTGATTTGCTCCTTTGGTTTTAGAAGAGTACTGCCGTCCCACCTGTTTTATTATCTGGGCGGCTCTTTCTTTTTGTGTCGGCGCAAACTTATATCACGCCGACCATGTTGGCGATACTTGCGAATCCAACCTTTCAGCTTCTTTACGAGCGTGTCGCAAACGGCTTGGTAGATGTCGCAAATTTACAGTCCAAATGCAATGGGACTGACAACTTCAGCGCTGTTTTACAGGGCTTGAGCATCGGTAAAAAAGAGTCCCTTGGCAAAACGCTTGAATCTCCATCGGGCAACCCTGCCACTGTTTTTATGGGGCTCAAGGCATCCACTTCTTGTGGTGCGCTTATAGTCCATATGGGTATGAATGCAACAAGCGTGCACAAACCGCTGAATTGCTCCGGTTTTTTTCAAGGTGCGCGTCTGACGCTGTAAAAACCTCATAAAACCGGGGGCTTCGAGGGCCTTTCAAACTGGCTTGACGCCATCCTTCGCATGGTGTTGCTCCCTGAAAGTCGCAGCGCGACAACCAAAAACGTTACCGGTTCACCCCGTCGGTGAGTATTCGGCGGATGCCCGACGCACTGAGCGTAGACGCACTGTGCGGTTTTGGTGCAAAAAAATTCAAAGGCTGTACTGAATTCATACAGTTGGGTCGCTGGATGAACGTAAACGCTTAGGTGTGCGCCGGTCATTTTGCTCGGTTTATTCGCATTCCCGGTTCCGTTCTGGTGCACGCGAGGCATAAATGTCACATCCCGGGGCGTGGAGGAATTCTTGTGGCAACGCTGTTCGCCGTGAAGGTCACTCCAATCGCAGGTATGCTGCCGTCCAGTCGCTTGGCGCAGCGCATTCACAGCGGGGCGCTAAGCTGAAAACAGGTTATTTCGCCGGGAGTGCGCGCAGTGTTTGCTTTAGATCCACGACTTCAACAGGACACGCTGACCATCGGCGATTTCCCGCTTTGTCGACTGCTGTTGTCCAACGACGCCAACTACCCGTGGTTCATCCTGGTGCCTCGCCGCGACGATATCAGCGAGTTGTTTCAGTTGGATGTCGCCGACCAGCAGCGCCTGTGGCAGGAAACCACCACCCTGGCCGAGGTACTCAAGGACTCCTTCGACGCCGACAAGATGAATGTGGCGACCCTGGGTAATGTGGTCAGCCAGCTGCATATGCATGTGATCGTGCGTAAACGGGACGACGCCGCCTGGCCGGCACCGGTCTGGGGCAAACATCCCGCCAGGCCTTACAGTGCCGAGCAAGTGGCCGCGATCCGCGAGCGCCTGCGTCTGGTGCTGGACGAAGATTTCACCTTTCTGGAGGGCTGAGTGATGAGCCTCGAACAACGTGTTACCGAGCTGGAAAGTCGCCTGGCGTTTCAGGACGACACCATTCAGGCATTGAACGATGTGCTGGTGGAGCAGCAGCGAGTGGTCGAGCGTCTGCAATTGCAGATGGCAGCGGTACTCAAGCGCCAGGAAGAGATGGTGGGCCAGTTCGGTTCTTTCGAAGAAGACGCACCGCCGCCACACTATTGAGAAGTGCGCGGGCGTGCTCCCGTTAAAAACGCATTCATTAAAAAACCGCGAACAGCCTGGCTGTTCGCGGTTTTTTTATTGCGGGAGACTTGGATCAGCGACGCGGCAGGGCGGCGATCACGTCCTCGGCCTGCAGGCCCTTGTCACGGTTCATCACCGAGAACTCCACGCGCTGGCCTTCGACCAGAACGCGGTGGCCTTCGCCACGGATGGCGCGAAAGTGCACGAAAATATCATCGCCGGAATCCCGGGAGATAAAGCCGAAGCCCTTGGAGGTATTGAACCACTTGACGGTGCCGGTATCGCGGTTGCTCATGTCGTAGCTTTGCGCGGCGGCGGCCGGGGAGGATTTGTAGAAGCTGACGGCCAGGTGCAGAACCACGGCGACCAGTGCGATCACCAGGCTGAACAGCACGGCTGGCTGGCCGGCGATGACAGGCATCGGCGCGATCAGGGTCAGTGTTTGCAGGACAACGGTCAGGACCAGCAGGGCGCTGACCAGATTTTGCAGATGCTGGCGCGGACCTTTGTTCCAGTAAGGGATAACTGGTGCAAGGATCAGGTTCAGCAGGCCGAAAAAGGCCAGGTAAAGTGCATCGGGTTGTTGCAGGTAAGGTACCGCTTCGGACTTCAGGCTGGGTATGAAGGACAGCAGCAAGGCTGCTGCGCCCATTAGCAGGTGGACGATTTTCAACATTTTTATTGACTCACGTTATGACGGCTCACAAGGAAGAGCTGAAGGCGCACGGTTCGCTTCGGAACAATAAGAGGCGTTGGACACGTGCACGGCATCAGCCTATGCGCAGGCCCGGAAAACGGGGCGTAGCGACACACTGCCTATTTAACAGCAAAGCCTGCGGCTACTCAAATCACGCCGGCCAGCGGCAACGCGTGGGGCGATTTGTCGCCTCTATCGGGTCGATACGGGGGCTGCGGGGTGGGGGTGGCCTTGCTACAGTGAACCGACACCTGCTGGATGAATTTCAATCGCCGTTAGGGGGTAAGCATGGCAATCGATATCGGTATCAGTGAAGAAGACCGCAAATCCATCGTCGAAGGGCTCTCGCGCCTGCTGTCCGACACATACGTGCTGTATCTGAAGACTCACAACTTCCACTGGAACGTCACCGGGCCGATGTTCCGGACCCTGCATCTGATGTTCGAGGAGCAATACAACGAACTGGCACTGGCGGTCGACTCGATCGCCGAACGCATCCGGGCGCTGGGTTTCCCAGCGCCGGGCGCCTATGCGACTTATGCACGTCTTTCCTCCATTAAAGAAGAGGTGGGCGTGCCGAGTGCCGAGGACATGATCAAACAACTGGTCGAAGGTCAGGAAGCAGTCACCCGCACGGCGCGGGGGATTTTCCCTTTGCTGGATAAAGTCAGCGATGAGCCAACCGCCGACCTGCTGACCCAGCGCATGCAGGTTCACGAGAAAACCGCGTGGATGTTGCGCGCACTGCTCGAGGCTTGATGAAGGGAAGCGCATGGACATCCATGGTTCGTGCGCTGTTCTCTTGTTCCCCCGGAAATTTCACTCGCGACGGTAGGAAACAAGGAAGACACCCCACCGCTCCATGATCCTCCGTATCGCGTTGGCTTATCCTACGTGGATGGTCAAAAAGTCATCTGGATCTGCCTTTGCACCTGCGCTTTTAATGAGATCTCAGGATTTCGCCTTGATCACAGGCGCAGAAATGACAAAGGAGTGTCAGCAATATGGAAGGTGGAGACAGGCGAGGCGACATTGCTGTCGTTTTACAGCAGGACAAGTTCGAGGAGCCGTTTCTCGGCGGGTTCGACATGGAGCTGATCCGGCCGTTGTCCCGATCGGTACGCTTGAACGGGTTCGCGACCTGCATGCGGCTGGAGCAGGTTTACTGGAACATCCTGGGCCGGATGGCCGAGGACAATTGCTGTTCGGTCGGCACGCTGTTGTCCCGTGTCGATCGTGAAGTTCACCTGCGCCATGGCGGGGTGAAAAACTTCAGCGGTCTGATACGGGTGGTGTGTGTGGTGCATGGTCTACGGGATTCTCCGGGGATGCACGGCGCGGGATGTCACTGACGAGACGGCCTGTGCAGTCTTCCGGCTGCACAGGCCGCATTTAATGGATATAATCCCGCTCTTTCGCCGCACAGCCCTGCGCGTGCTGGCAATCTGATTGCCGAGACAACCCCATGCCGATGTACGATTACCAATGTGCTTCCTGTGGTCATCAGTTGGAAGCCATTCAAAAGATCAGCGACGCACCACTGGTCGATTGTCCTGCCTGCCAGGCGCCGGAACTCAAGAAGCAGCTGTCGATGCCGGGCTTTCGCCTCAGCGGCAGCGGCTGGTACGAAACCGATTTCAAGACCGGCGCGAAGAAGAATCTGGCCGGTGGCGACAAATCTGACTAGGGTTCAAACCCAGGTCGAACGACACGCGCGAGTTTCCACTAGTTGCACAGTGCTTGAGTGCAGCGGGATCTCCACCGAATTTCGAATTACGAGAAGCGAACCACTACCATGATGCGCAGCCATTATTGCGGCCAACTGAACGAAAGCCTGGAAGGCCAGGAAATTACCCTTTGCGGATGGGTTCACCGTCGTCGCGACCACGGCGGGGTGATTTTCCTCGATATCCGTGATCGTGACGGTCTGGCCCAGGTAGTGTTCGATCCGGATCGCGCCGAGAGCTTCGCCGCCGCCGATCGCGTGCGCAGCGAATACGTCGTGAAGATCACCGGCAAGGTGCGTCTGCGTCCGGCCGGTGCCACCAACGCCAACATGGCGTCGGGCATGATCGAAGTGCTGGGCTACGAGCTCGAAGTGCTGAACGAGTCGGAAACCCCGCCGTTCCCGCTGAACGAGTTCTCCGACGTCGGCGAAGAAACCCGTCTGCGCTATCGCTTCCTGGACCTGCGTCGTCCGGAAATGGCCGAGAAGCTGCGTCTGCGTTCGCGCATGACCACCAGCATCCGTCGCTACCTGGACGAGAACGGCTTCCTCGATGTCGAAACGCCGATCCTGACCCGTGCCACTCCGGAAGGCGCGCGCGACTACCTCGTGCCGAGCCGTACCCACGCCGGTTCGTTCTTCGCGCTGCCGCAATCGCCACAGCTGTTCAAGCAACTGCTGATGGTTGCCGGCTTCGACCGCTATTACCAGATCGCCAAGTGCTTCCGCGACGAAGACCTGCGTGCCGACCGTCAGCCTGAGTTCACTCAGATCGACATCGAGACCAGCTTCCTCGACGAAAAAGACATCATGGGCCTGACCGAAGGCATGATCCGTAACCTGTTCAAGGAAGTGCTGGATCTGGAATTCGGTGAATTCCCGCACATGACCTTCGAAGAAGCCATGCGCCGTTACGGTTCCGACAAACCGGACCTGCGTAACCCGCTGGAACTGGTCGACGTGGCCGATCAGCTGAAAGAAGTTGATTTCAAGGTCTTCAGCGGCCCTGCCAACGATCCGAAATGCCGTATCGCCGCACTGCGCGTACCAGGCGGGGCGAGCATGCCGCGCAAGCAGATCGACGACTACACCAAGTTCGTCGGCATCTACGGTGCCAAGGGCCTGGCATACATCAAGGTCAACGAGCGCGCTGCCGGTGTTGACGGTCTGCAATCGCCGATCGTGAAAAACATCCCGGAAGCCAACCTGAACGTGATCCTCGATCGCGTTGGCGCAGTCGACGGTGACATCGTGTTCTTCGGCGCCGACAAGGCCAAGATCGTCAGCGAAGCCCTGGGCGCGCTGCGTATCAAGCTCGGTCACGACCTGAAGCTGCTGACCTGCGAATGGGCGCCGATGTGGGTCGTCGACTTCCCGATGTTCGAAGAGAACGACGACGGCAGCTTCTCGGCGCTGCACCACCCGTTCACCGCGCCGAAGTGCTCGCCGGAAGAGCTGGAAGCCAACCCGGCCGGCGCTCTGTCCCGTGCCTACGACATGGTGCTGAACGGCACCGAGCTGGGCGGCGGTTCGATCCGTATCCACCGTAAAGAGATGCAACAGGCGGTGTTCCGTCTGCTGGGCATCAACGAAGCGGAACAGGAAGAGAAGTTCGGCTTCCTGCTCGACGCCCTGAAATACGGCGCGCCGCCGCACGGTGGTCTGGCCTTCGGTCTGGACCGTCTGGTGATGCTGATGACCGGCGCCCAGTCGATCCGTGAAGTGATCGCCTTCCCGAAAACCCAGAGTGCTGCCGACGTGATGACGCAGGCGCCGGGTGTCGTGGATGCGAAGGCATTGCGCGAATTGCACATTCGTTTGCGCGAAACGCCAAAGGCCGAGTAAGACGGGCCTGAAGGCGCATCTTCGGATGCGCCTTTTTTCTTTCTGCAGTGATTGAAAACAAGATTTTTTTGCTGGCCGATGCACTTGCATGGCGGGCATTGTTCAAGAGAATTCGGAGCGAGTTATGGCAGGTCATTCCAAGTGGGCGAACATCAAGCACCGCAAAGAACG
This sequence comes from Pseudomonas sp. GW458-11-26-14-LB4, assembly GCF_059423925.1. NCBI lineage: Bacteria > Pseudomonadati > Pseudomonadota > Gammaproteobacteria > Pseudomonadales > Pseudomonadaceae > Pseudomonas > Pseudomonas sp. GW458-11-26-14-LB4. The sequence continues at coordinate 113,451 of NZ_JBWKYU010000005.1, read as the reverse complement.
CCAGGATGCCAAGAGAGGCAAGATCTTCACCAAGTGGATCCGCGAGCTGACCGTGGCGGCCCGTCAGGGCGGCGGTGATCCGGGCTCCAACCCGCGTCTGCGTCTGGCACTGGACAAGGCACTGGGCGCCAACATGAGCCGCGACATCATCGACCGTGCCGTGGCCCGTGGCGCCGGCGCGACCGAAGCCGACAACGTTGAAGAGCTGACCTACGAAGGTTACGGCCCGGGTGGCGTGGCGGTGATGGTCGAGTGCATGACCGACAACCGCAACCGCACCGCAGCAGCTGTTCGCCACGCGTTCAGCAAGTGTGGCGGCAACCTTGGTACCGACGGTTCGGTAGCCTATCTGTTCGAACGCAAGGGTCAGATCAGCTTTGCCCCGGGCGTCGACGAAGACGCACTGACGGAAGCGGCGCTGGAAGCCGATGCCGACGACGTGGTCAGCCACGAAGACGGCTCGATCGACGTGTTCACCTCGTTCACCAGTTTCTACGCGGTACGCAATGCCTTGGAAGCCGCCGGCTTCAAGGGTGATGACGCGGAAATCGTCATGCAGCCGACCACCAGCGCCGAACTGGATCTGGAGGGCGCGGAGAAGGTGCTCAAGCTGATCGACATGCTGGAAGACCTGGACGACGTGCAGAACGTCTACTCCAACGCGGACATTCCGGAAGACGTGGCCGCTCAGCTCGGTTGAGAGCGACTACGATTCAATGTGGGAGATTCCGGGTCTGAGGCTTTCCCTCAAACCCGGAATCTCCCACATTTGTTTTTGTGTTTTTTCGAACCAGCAGGCTTATGACTTTAATTCTTGGTATCGACCCCGGTTCGCGCATTACCGGTTACGGCATTGTTCGCGATACCGGACGCGGCGGCTGCATCTATGTCGCCTCGGGTTGTATCCGCACCGGTGCCGGCGAGCTGCATGAGCGGTTGCAGATCGTCTATCGCGGCGTGCGGGAAATCATCCAGACCTACGGCCCGGTCACCATGGGCATCGAAAAGGTGTTCATGGCGAAAAACGCCGATTCGGCGCTGAAACTCGGGCAGGCCCGTGGGGCCGCTATCGTTGCCGGCGCCGAAGAAAGCCTGGAAATCGCCGAGTACACGGCCACCCAGGTCAAGCAGGCTGTGGTGGGAACTGGCGCTGCCAATAAAGAGCAGGTGCAGATGATGGTCATGCACATGCTCAAGCTGACCAGCAAACCGCAAATCGACGCATCGGATGCCCTGGCGATTGCCATTTGTCACGCCCACACCCGCTCCAGTCTGTTGCCACACGGCCTGGGGACAGCACGCAGTCGTGGCGGGCGCCTGCGTCTCTGATAGCATCAGCAGTCAATTTCACGGAATGTGGATTTCGCGCCTGGGTCGTCGGCCGTCAATCCATGTTCTGTCGGTCGCCAGCCCACGGCTGGCCAACGCTCAAGGATCTGAAACGTGATTGGACGCTTGCGCGGCACTCTGGCTGAGAAACAGCCGCCGCACCTGATTCTGGATGTAAACGGCCTCGGGTATGAGCTGGAAGTGCCCATGACCACCCTTTATCGTCTGCCGTCGGTCGGTGAACCGCTGACCTTGCACACCCATTTGGTCGTACGCGAAGACGCGCAGTTACTCTATGGTTTTGCCGGCAAGCGTGAGCGAGACTTTTTTCGCGAGTTGATCCGTCTCAATGGTGTGGGGCCGAAACTGGCCCTGGCCTTGATGTCGAGTCTGGAAGTCGACGAACTGATCCGCTGCGTGCAGTCCCAGGACACCTCGGCGTTGACCAAGGTGCCGGGCGTGGGCAAGAAAACTGCCGAGCGTCTGCTGGTCGAACTCAAGGATCGCTTCAAGGCCTGGGAAACCTCGCCGGCCATGTTCGCATTGGTGCCGAACCAGCCGGACGGCCTGGCGCCGGTCAATACCGCCGAGAACGATGCGGTCAGCGCGCTGATTTCCCTGGGCTACAAGCCACAGGAAGCGAGCAAGGCGATTTCCGCGATCAAAGAGAAAGGCCTGAGCAGCGAAGACATGATTCGACGCGCCCTGAAGGGAATGATTTAAGTGATTGAAGCTGATCGTCTGATCGCCGCCACGCACAGTCCGCGTGAGCGCGAAGAAGTCCAGGATCGGGCGATACGTCCCGTCAGCCTGGCCGAATACATCGGCCAGCCGACCGTTCGCGAGCAGATGGAACTGTTTATCCAGGCCGCCCGTGGCCGTAGCGAATCCCTCGACCACACCCTGATCTTCGGTCCGCCGGGGCTGGGTAAAACCACGCTGGCGAACATCATCGCCCAGGAAATGGGCGTGTCGATCAAGAGCACGTCCGGCCCGGTGCTGGAACGTCCGGGGGATCTGGCGGCGCTGTTGACCAACCTTGAGCCGCACGACGTGCTGTTCATCGATGAAATCCATCGCCTCTCGCCGATCGTCGAAGAAGTGCTGTACCCGGCGATGGAAGATTTCCAGCTCGACATCATGATCGGTGAAGGGCCGGCGGCGCGGTCGATCAAGCTCGATCTGCCGCCGTTCACCCTGGTTGGCGCGACGACGCGGGCGGGCATGCTGACCAACCCGTTGCGTGACCGTTTCGGTATTGTCCAGCGTCTCGAGTTCTACAGCACCGCAGACCTGGCAACGATTGTCAGCCGTTCGGCGAGCATCCTCGGCCTGCCGCTGGATCCGGAAGGGTCGTTCGAGATTGCCCGCCGCGCCCGTGGTACGCCGCGGATCGCCAACCGACTGTTGCGCCGGGTGCGGGATTTCGCCGAAGTCCGCGCGAAGGGCCACATCACCAAGGCTGTCGCGGATCTGGCGCTTAATCTGCTGGATGTCGACGAGCACGGTTTCGATCATCAGGACCGGCGTCTGCTGTTGACCATGATCGAGAAATTCGACGGTGGTCCGGTGGGCATCGACAGTCTGGCGGCAGCGATCAGCGAAGAACGCCACACCATTGAAGACGTGCTGGAGCCATATCTGATTCAGCAGGGTTACATCATGCGGACGCCGCGGGGCAGGGTGGTTACTCGTCACGCGTACCTGCATTTTGGTTTAAACATTCCGACACGAATGGGCGAGATGCCCGTGGTAGACGAGTTTCTCGATGCCGTGGACGATTAATACACATTTATTGTCGATTTATTCAGCGTTTGTACTGTCTCAGGACGGTACTTTTGCGGTAAAGCCTTCGAACAATGAAAAACAGTTGCCTGGCCGGATTGGCAACCCGAGGAGTAAGCACTAGAGTATGCGCGCGCAAAACGGGCTTGAGCCGTTCGCACATCGTTGTCGCGTTTATTACGAGGACACCGATGCGGGCGGCATCGTGTATTACGTTAATTACCTCAAGTTTATGGAACGGGCTCGAACCGAGCGGCTCCGGGAGCTGGGCTTTGCCCAGTCGGCGCTGGCAGGGGAGGACCTGTTGTTCGTCGTGCATTCCAGCGAAGCGCGTTATCACGCGCCGGCGCGACTGGACGACGAGCTTCTGGTAAGCGCTGATGTAATCGAATTGAACCGTGCCAGCCTGCGCTTTCGACAGCAGGTCAGGCGGGCAACGGATTATGTGCTGCTCTGCGAAGGGCAGTTTCTGGTGGCCTGTGTGCGCACTAACAGTTTGAAACCCCGGGCCCTTCCCGAAGACCTGCGTGCGGCCTTTGCCGACGCGGTCGGCACGGGTACACACTCAAAGCAGGAGATAAAGCGTGGAAGCTAACGTCGTCGACCATTCCTCCATGTGGAGCCTGGTCAGCAATGCCAGCATCGTGGTGCAGTTGGTAATGTTGACCCTGGTAGCCGCATCGGTGACCTCATGGATCATGATCTTTCAGCGCAGCAACCTGCTGCGCGCCGGTCGACGTGCCCTGGAGAGCTTCGAAGAGCGCTTCTGGTCGGGTATCGACCTGTCCAAACTCTACCGTCAGGCCGGCAGCAACCCGGATCCGGATTCGGGTGTCGAGCAGATCTTCCGTGCCGGCTTCAAGGAGTTCTCCCGTCTGCGTCAGCAGCCAGGTGTCGACCCTGAAGCGGTAATGGAAGGTGTGGCCCGTGCCATGCGCGTCGCCATCTCCCGTGAAGAAGAAAAGCTCGAGCAGAGCCTGCCGTTCCTCGCCACCGTCGGTTCCGTCAGCCCGTACATCGGTCTGTTCGGTACCGTCTGGGGGATCATGAACTCCTTCCGTGGTCTGGCCAGCGCCCAGCAGGCCACTCTGGCCACCGTCGCACCCGGCATCGCCGAAGCCCTGATCGCCACCGCGATCGGTCTGTTCGCCGCGATCCCGGCCGTTATCGCTTACAACCGTTTCTCTGCCCGCAGCGAAACCTTGCTGAGCCGCTACTACACCTTCGCCGATGAATTCCAGGCGATCCTGCACCGCAAAGTGCACACCAGCGAAGAATAAGCAGGTATTTCCCGATGGCTTTAATCACTCGAGCCCGACACAAGCGCAAGCCGGTCGCCGAGATGAACGTAGTGCCTTACATCGACGTGATGCTGGTGCTGCTGGTCATCTTCATGGTGACTGCGCCGATGCTCAATCAGGGCGTGAAAGTGGATCTGCCCAAGGTTTCCAGCGAAGCCTTGCCGCAGGACAACAACACCCAGGTGCTGACCATTTCGATCAAGTCGGACAAGACCTACTACTGGAACCTTGGCAGCGAAGTCGACACCGAGAAGCAGCAGGACCGGGCCATGACCCTGCCACAGATGACCGACGCGGTGACCAAGATCATTCGCGCCGGCACTGAAGGCGGCAAGCGTACCCAGGTCTTCATCCGTGGCGACAAGTCCGTCGATTATGGCTCCGTCATGGGCGCCATGGGCGGGTTGCAGAAAGCCGGGGTCGGTAACGTTGGCTTGATCACCGAGGCGCCCTGATGCAGCAACAGCGAGAGCCGTCCGCCTCGGAAAGCTACTTCTGGCCTAGTGTCTGGGCGATTGGCTTGCACGTGCTGGTGTTCGGCATGCTATTCGTCAGTTTCGCCCTGACTCCGGAGCTGCCGCCGGCCAAGCCGATTGTCCAAGCGACCCTGTACCAGCTGAAATCGAAAAGTCAGGCAACCACCCAGACCAATCAGAAGATTGCGGGTGAGGCGAAGAAATCCGCCGCACGCCAGACCGAAGTCGAGCAGATGGAGCAGAAAAAGGTCGAGCAGGAAGCGGTGAAGGCTGCGGAACAAAAGAAAGAAGAAGCGGCTCAAAAGGCCGAGGAAGCCAAGAAGGCCGATGAGGCGAAGAAAGCGGACGAGGCGAAGAAGGCTGATGAAGCCAAGAAAGCCGACGACGCGAAGAAAGCCGCCGAAGCCAAGAAGGCAGAAGAGAAACAATTGGCTGATATAGCCAAGAAGAAAGCCGAAGAAGAAGCCAAGAAGGCTGCTGAAGAAGAGGCCAAGAAAGCGGCCGCTGAAGAAGCCAAGAAGAAGATCGTCGAAGACGCGAAGAAGAAAGCCGCCGAAGACGCCAAGAAGAAAGCTGAAGCTGAAGAGGCGAAGAAGAAAGTCGCCGAAGACGCGAAGAAGAAAGCTGCTGCCGATGCTGCGAAGAAGAAAGCGCAGGACGCGGCACGTAAATCCGCCGAAGACAAAAAGGCTCAGGCCCTGGCAGATTTGCTTTCCGACACGCCGCAGCGCCAGCAGGCCTTGGCCGATGAGCAGGGCGATGAAGTCGCGGGCAGTTTCGATGACCTGATTCGTGCGCGGGCAGCGGAAGGCTGGGCACGTCCACCTTCGGCACGCAAAGGCATGACGGTTGTGCTGCAGATCGGCATGTTGCCGGACGGTACGGTGACTTCGGTCAGCGTGGCCAAGTCCAGTGGCGACGGTCCGTTCGATGCGTCGGCAGTGGCAGCGGTCAAGAATATTGGACGTTTGACGGAAATGCAGGGAATGAAGCCGAGCGATTTCGCTCCGTATCGTTCATTCAAGATGACATTCACACCTGAGGATCTAGCCTTGTGAGAAACCTTCTTCGAGGAATGCTGGTCGTGATCTGCTGCATGGCAGGGATCGCGATGGCGGATGAAAAGAACATTCTGGTCACCAGCGGCAGCGATCGGGCAACGCCGATCGCCGTCGTACCGTTCGGTTTTCAGGGCGGTGCCGTCCTGCCGGATGACATGGCTGAAATCATTGGTAACGATTTGCGCAACTCGGGCTATTACTCGCCGATTCCAAAGCAAAACATGATCAGCCAGCCAAGCCAGCCGAGCGAAATCATCTTCCGTGACTGGAAGGCGGTGGGCGCGCAATACATGATGGTCGGCAGCATCGCGCCGGCCGGTGGCCGTCTGCAGGTGCAGTGGGCTCTGTTCAACGTCGCCACCGAGCAGAAAGTGGCTGACGGCAGTGTGTCCGGTACCACCGAACAACTGCGTGACATGGCGCACTTCATCTCCGATCAGTCGTTCGAAAAGCTGACCGGTATTAAAGGTGCATTCTCGACTCGCCTGCTGTACGTCACAGCCGAGCGTTTCTCCGAGAAGAACACCCGTTACACCCTGCAGCGCTCGGACTATGACGGCGCCCGCGCCGTGACCCTGCTGCAATCGCGCGAGCCGATCCTGTCGCCGCGTTTTGCACCGGACGGCAAGCGTATCGCCTACGTGTCGTTCGAGCAGAAGCGTCCGCGCATCTTCATGCAGAACATCGACACCGGTCGCCGCGAGCAGATCACCAACTTCGAAGGCCTGAATGGCGCGCCAGCCTGGTCGCCGGACGGCAATCGCCTGGCGTTCGTGCTGTCGAAAGATGGTAACCCGGACATCTACGTGATGAACCTCGGTTCGCGTCAGATCACCCGTGTGACCGCAGGTCCTGGCATCAACACCGAACCGTACTGGGGCAAGGATGGTTCGACCATCTACTTCACCTCCGACCGTGGTGGCAAGCCGCAGATCTACAAGACCAGTGCCGGTGGCGGTGGTGCCGAGCGTGTGACGTTCGTGGGCAACTACAACGCCAACCCCAAGCTTTCGGCGGATGAAAAGACCCTGGTGATGATCCATCGTCAGGACGGTTTCACCAATTTCAAAGTGGCGGCCCAGGATTTGCAGCGCGGAAGTGTAAAAATCCTCACTGATAGCACTCTGGACGAGTCGCCTACTGTTGCGCCCAACGGCACCATGGTAATCTACGCCACCCGCCAGCAGGGCCGGGGAGTCTTGATGCTCGTGTCCATTAATGGACGCGTGAGGCTCCCGCTTCCTACCGCTCAAGGCGAAGTCAGAGAACCGTCCTGGTCCCCTTACCTGAACTGACGCGGCGCTTTACGTTTTACTTAACACACTGGGGTTCATTAGGAGTTTCACGATGGAAATGCTGAAGTTTGGTAAATTTGCTGCGCTGGCTCTGGCCATGGCTGTAGCTGTAGGTTGCTCGTCCAAAGGCGGCGACAACGCCGGTGAAGGCGCTGTTGATCCAAACGCTGGTTACGGCGCAAACACTGGTGCAGTTGACGGTTCCCTGAGCGAAGAAGCTGCTCTGCGCGCAATCACCACCTTCTACTTCGAATACGACAGCTCGGACCTGAAGCCAGAAGCCATGCGCGCTCTGGACGTTCACGCCAAAGACCTGAAAGCAAACGGCGCTCGCGTTGTTCTGGAAGGCAACACCGACGAACGTGGTACTCGTGAGTACAACATGGCACTGGGCGAGCGTCGTGCGAAAGCCGTTCAGCGCTACCTGGTACTGCAAGGTGTTTCCCCAGCTCAGCTGGAACTGGTTTCCTACGGCGAAGAGCGTCCAGTTGCTACCGGCAACGACGAGCAGTCCTGGGCTCAAAACCGTCGCGTCGAACTGCGTAAGTAATTCGATATGCGAACGTGCCGTCGTGCTGTAACTGTTCTGGCTCTCAGCCTCGCGCCGCTTGCGGCATGGGCTGCGGTTCCTGTGGTCGATGACAACTCCGGTTATAACAATAGCGGGAGCAGTTATCCGCCTGCAGGTTACGGTACGAACGGCGCCTATGCCGGGGGAGCGGCTTCGGCCCCTGCCTCGGCAAACGGCATGCTGTTCAACCAACTGCAACAAATGCAGGATCAGATATCGCGCCAGCAAGGCGTGATCGAAGAGCTGCAGAACCAAGTTTCGCGCATGAAGCAGGAATCCCTGGAGCGATACCAGGATCTTGATCGGCGCATAGGATCCGGCGTTGCACCTGCCGCGACTCCCGAGAATTCTTCTGCCGGTGGCGATGCAAGTGCTGCTGCCGGTGCCGCCGCTGGAGCCGGGGCCGCTGCTGCCGCCCAGGCACCTGCTGCGGGTGGCGAACCGGCTGATCCGGCCAAGGAAAAGCTGTATTACGATGCAGCTTTCGACCTGATCAAGGCCAAGGATTTCGACAAGGCCAGCCAGGCGTTTGCCGCTTTCCTGCGTAAATACCCGAACAGCCAATACGCGGGCAACGCCCAGTACTGGTTGGGTGAAGTGAACCTGGCCAAAGGCGATCTGCAAGGTGCAGGTCAGGCTTTCGCCAAGGTTTCGCAGCTGTATCCCAAGCACGCCAAAGTGCCGGATTCGCTGTACAAGCTGGCTGACGTAGAACGCCGCCTCGGTCATACCGACAAGGTCAAAGGCATTCTGCAGCAGGTGGTGGCCCAGTATCCGGGTACCTCCGCCGCTCAATTGGCCCAGCGCGATCTGCAACGCATGTAACAGCTTTGACCCGTTTGGAAGAAACCCGCGCTTGTCGCGGGTTTTTTCGTTAGAATTCACGCCCTTTTATGAAACACGCTTCTGGTGATCTACGCGTTGGCGGGGTTGCCTGAAGTGCCTGACGGAGGCGGACAGCCTGTTTAGCTGTTACGCCCGTGGCGACTATGCAAGACACATTGAGAATCACCGAAGTTTTCTACTCGTTGCAGGGGGAAACGCGGACTGCCGGGCTGCCCACAGTTTTTGTGCGCCTGACCGGTTGCCCATTGCGTTGCCAATACTGTGACAGCGCCTACGCGTTCAGCGGCGGCACGATCCGTACCCTCGACGACATCCTCGAGCAAGTGGCCGGCTTTCGCCCGCGCTACGTCTGCGTCACTGGCGGTGAGCCGCTGGCACAACCCAATGCCATCCCTTTGCTCAAGCAGTTGTGCGATGCCGGCTACGAAGTCTCGCTGGAAACCAGCGGTGCCCTCGATATTTCGGCGGTCGATCCGCGAGTCAGTCGGGTGGTCGACCTGAAGACGCCTGACTCCAAAGAAGCCCATCGCAACCGTTACGAGAACATCGAACTGCTGACGCCCAACGATCAGGTGAAGTTTGTCATCTGCTCGAGGGAGGACTACGACTGGGCGGTATCGAAGCTGATCCAGTACGGTCTTGAGCGACGTGCGGGTGAAGTGCTGTTTTCTCCAAGTCACCACGACCTGAACGCTCGGGATCTGGCGGACTGGGTGGTGGCGGATAACCTGCCAGTGCGCCTGCAACTGCAGCTGCATAAATATCTATGGAATGATGAGCCGGGGCGCTGAGATGACTGAACAACTGAACACTAGCCAGAAACGTGCGGTAATCCTGCTGTCGGGTGGTCTGGATTCCGCCACTGTCGTGGCCATGGCCCGCGCTGAAGGCTACGCCTGTTACACCATGAGTTTCGATTACGGTCAGCGTTCTCACGCTGAACTGAATGCCGCTGCTCGCGTTGCCCGCGATCTGGGTGTGGTCGAGCACAAGGTGATCGGCCTGAACCTGAACGGTATGGGCGGTTCGGCCCTGACCGACACCAGCATCGATATCCCGGAAGAGCTGGGCGAAGGCATCCCGGTGACTTACGTGCCGGCGCGCAACACGGTTTTCCTGTCGCTGGCTCTGGGCTGGGCTGAAGTGCTCGGCGCCCGTGACATCTTTATCGGCGTCAACGCGGTGGACTACTCCGGTTACCCGGATTGCCGTCCGGAGTTCATCGAGTCGTTCGAGCGCATGGCCAATCTGGCAACCAAGGCTGGCGTCGAAGGCAATGGTTTCCGCATCCAGGCACCGCTGCAGAACCTGAGCAAGGCGCAGATCGTCCAGGCGGGCGTGAAGCTTGGCGTTGATTACGGGCTGACTGTTTCCTGCTATCAGGCCGACGATGACGGCCGCGCTTGCGGTAAATGCGACAGCTGCCGACTGCGTGCAGAAGGCTTCGCGGCGGCCGGAATCAGCGACCCGACACCTTATTTTTGATTTTTTTCAAATTAGGTGTTGAATAGTCCTTAAAAATCAGTATTATACGCGCCACCACACAGCGGGTCGTTAGCTCAGTTGGTAGAGCAGTTGGCTTTTAACCAATTGGTCGTAGGTTCGAATCCCACACGACCCACCATATTTGGCGGTTTAGAAAATCCGGAAGGCCCACGAAAGTGAGGATTTCCGGGTTTTTTTTTGCCTGCGATTCGGGCATCCCTCCCTTCGTTTCTTCCCGCCGTGACGCAGGTCAGAATCATCTTTTGTATCAACGGGATATTCTGTAGCCTTGCGCAGCTTCAATGCTGTCCGTGCCTGATAATACTCACTCTCCCGGCGGTACCCTCAAGCGGTCCGGAGCCGGGTGTATACTCGACTTTCGCGCGAATGCGCCTGCAGGTCTTGCGAACATGACGCAGATTTCCGAACGCCTTCTGGTACAAGCCCACCTCGACGCCAAGCAGCCCAAGCCGCTGACGGCCGAGGAAGAGGCTTATTACCGTTCCGCCATCGCCGCCGAGCTCAAGGCTCAGGACGCGGTGCTGGTTGCCCACTTTTATTGCGATCCGATCATCCAGGCACTCGCCGAAGAAACCGGCGGTTGCGTGTCCGATTCCCTGGAAATGGCCCGCTTCGGCAACGCCCATCCGGCCAAGACCGTGGTGGTCGCCGGCGTGAAATTCATGGGCGAGACCGCGAAGATTCTCAATCCTGAAAAGCGCGTGCTGATGCCGACCCTGGAAGCGACCTGCTCGCTGGATCTGGGTTGTCCGGTGGACGAGTTCTCGGCGTTCTGCGATCAGCATCCGGAGCGCACCGTGGTGGTGTATGCCAACACCTCGGCCGCGGTCAAAGCCCGCGCCGACTGGGTAGTGACCTCCAGTTGCGCACTGGAAATCGTCGAGAGCCTGATGGACAACGGCGAAACCATTATCTGGGGCCCGGACAAGCATCTGGGCACCTACATCCAGCGTAAAACCGGCGCCGACATGCTGCTCTGGGACGGTGCCTGCATCGTCCACGAAGAGTTCAAGTCCAAGCAGTTGGAAGACATGAAAGCGCTGTACCCGGACGCTGCCATTCTGGTGCATCCGGAGTCGCCGACCTCGGTGATCGAACTGGCGGACGCCGTCGGCTCCACCAGTCAGTTGATTGCCGCCGCGCAATCGCTGCCGAACAAGACCCTGATCGTCGCCACCGATCGCGGCATCTTCTACAAGATGCAGCAGCTGTGCCCGGACAAGGTCTTCATCGAAGCGCCAACCGCCGGTAACGGCGCGGCGTGTCGCAGTTGCGCACATTGCCCGTGGATGGCCATGAACACCCTTGAACGCACGCTCAAGTGCCTGAAGGAGGGCTCGAACGAGATCTTCGTCGACCCGGCTCTCATTCCTCAGGCGATCCGCCCGCTCAAGCGCATGCTCGATTTCACTCAGGCCGCGCGCATGAAACTGGCCGGCAACGCCTGACCTTGCGACGCAAACAAAAACGCCCCGATTGGATCGGGGCGTTTTTGCATCTGGAGGATTATTTGGTTTTCTTCGGGATTCGCACGAGCTGCGTGTCGGAGTAGATGTCATGCCAGGCGCGTTTCTGTTTATCGAACAGCGACCAGAAGAAACCCAGGCCCAGACACAGCCACGACGCAATCGACACCATGAACCGCAGTAACGCCTGCCACAGGCTGATCGCCGTGCCATCGGCGTTCTGCACGCGGATGCCCCAGACCTGCATGCCCAGGGTCTGCCCGGCGTGAGTCCAGAACTTGGCGAAGAAGCCGAACAACACCAGCAGCAGCACCGTGGAGTACAGCGGATCGCCATCCAGCTGCCCGGCGTCGGTCAGAACCCGCAGACGCTCCTCACCGATGATCACGGCCTGGATCATCTTGTAGACGCCACCGGTCACGATCAGCAGGGCGGTGCACAGCAGAAAGTCATAGAACATCGCTGCCAGACGACGGCCGAGGCCGACGGCGGGGAAATCGCCCTGGGGAGTGAGCAGGTGTTTCGACATGGCAGCCTCTGGACGGGAAGTGAAGCGCCATTTTACGGATTTGCGCCCACAAAAAAGCCCCTGATATCAATATCAGGGGCTTTTTCGTAACAGAAATCAGGCTTCTGCGATGACTTCGTCAGCTTGCATGCCTTTCTGGCCTTGCACTGCAACGAAGGTCACTTTCTGGCCTTCTTTCAGGCTCTTGAAGCCGTTGCCCTGAATGGCGCGGAAATGCACGAACAGATCCGGACCGCTTTCTGGAGTGATAAAACCAAAACCTTTCTCGTCGTTAAACCACTTGACGGTACCGCTCTGACGTGTGGACATTTCTTATTTCCTTTGACGCATAAATTGATGACAGTCTCCTTCTCATGAAAGAGTACTGGGGCTGGTTGCAGGAGAGTAAGAAGACGTCGAACGGGATGTAGCTAACTTGTAGGCTACTGCCCAGGTCACGATTCCAAGCTGACCCATGCAAACACAGTGGACAAACTCTACGCCAACTACGGGAGAAAAAACAAGCCCCGCGAAGGCCCCGGTTTTCCTGCGCTTGCTGGCACTTAGTCGGTCCACTAGTCCGGCTTATTCGATTGGCTTGTTCAATTGTTTTCGAACGTTATAAGCCAAGTTCATATTCGAATCGAATGTAAACGGAGTGCACTGTTTTATGGCGATCGCGTTACACATTAGTGCACGCATAACGCAATCGCGTTACTTATAGAAACAGTCAATCAACCGCGATAGTAGCGTTGTGGAACAAATGGCATTTTGCTTACAAGCAATGGCACCTTTTTCCCACGAACAATCGCCCAAACTGGCGTGTCGAGTGCGACGTAGGCGCTGTCCAGGTAACCCATGGCCAACGGACCGCCCAGGGTCGGGCCGAAACCGCCGCTGCACACGCTGCCGACGATTTCGCCAGCGTCGTTGACGATCTCTGCACCTTCACGGACCGGCGTACGCTCTTGCGGCAGCAGGCCGACGCGTTTGCGCTGAACGCCGTTGTGCTGTTGAGCGAAGACCTGTTCTGCACCCGGGAAACCACCGGCACGTGCACCATCGGCACGCCGAGGCTTGGAGATTGCCCACAGCAGGCTGGCTTCGATCGGGGTGGTCTCGGTGTTCATGTCGTGGCCGTACAGGCACAGGCCGGCTTCCAGGCGCAGCGAGTCACGGGCGCCGAGGCCGATGGCGGCGACTTCCGGTTCGGCCAGCAGGGCGCGGGCGAGTTTTTCTGCGTCGGCTGCCGGAACCGAGATTTCGAAACCGTCTTCACCGGTGTAGCCCGAACGGCTGACAAAGCAGTCAACGCCCAGCAGCTTCACGCGGGTGAATTGCATGAAAGTCATTTTCGCCACTTCCGGCGCCAGGCGCGCCAGCACGGTCACGGCAGCCGGGCCTTGCAGGGCGAGCAGGGCGCGTTCTTCGAACAGTTGCTCGATCTTGCACTGGTCGCCGATGTGTTTCTGCAGATGGGCCAGGTCCTGGTCCTTGCACGCGGCGTTGACCACCAGGAACAGCTCGTCATTGCCGAGGTTGGCGACCATCAGGTCATCGAGGATGCCGCCGGTTTCGTTGGTGAACATCGCGTAGCGCTGCATGCCCACCGGCAGGTCGATGATGTCCACCGGCACCAGGGTTTCCAGGGCTTTGGCGGCATTGGCGCCGGTCAGGCGGATCTGGCCCATGTGCGAGACATCGAACAGCCCGGCCTGCTCACGGGTGTGCTGGTGTTCTTTCATCACGCCCAGCGGGTATTGCACCGGCATGTCGTAGCCGGCGAACGGCACCATGCGGGCGCCGAGTTCGATGTGCAGAGCGTGCAGCGGGGTTTTCGACAGTTGTTCGGTGGACATGCGTGACTCCTTGATTCACACCAACCCTCTCCCGGAGGGAGAGGGGGCCAGTTTTGTGTTCTCTCCCAAAGGGAGAGCGAGTTTATGGCGCGATCAGCACTCGATAATGTTGACCGCCAGACCGCCACGGGCGGTCTCCTTGTATTTGCTTTTCATGTCGGCGCCGGTCTGGCGCATGGTGCGGATGACCTTGTCGAGGGAGACGAAGTGCTGCCCGTCTCCGCGCATGGCCATGCGCACGGCGTTGATCGCCTTGACCGAACCCATGGCGTTGCGCTCGATGCACGGCACCTGCACCAGCCCGCCAATCGGGTCACAGGTCAGGCCGAGGTTGTGTTCCATGCCGATTTCAGCGGCGTTTTCGACTTGTTGCACGCTGCCGCCAAGGACTTCGCACAACGCGCCGGCCGCCATCGAACAGGCCACGCCGACCTCGCCCTGACAACCGACTTCGGCACCGGAGATCGAGGCGTTTTCCTTGTACAGAATGCCGATGGCCGCGGCGGTGAGCAGGAAGCGCACCACGCCGTCATCGTTCGCACCGGGAATGAAGCGCATGTAGTAATGCAGCACCGCAGGGATGATCCCCGCTGCGCCATTGGTTGGTGCCGTGACCACGCGCCCGCCGTTGGCGTTTTCTTCGTTGACGGCGAGGGCGTAGAGGTTGACCCAGTCCAGCACCGACAGCGGATCGCGCAGCGACGATTCCGGGTTCTTGCACAGTTGCCGGTGCAACGCCGCCGCCCGCCGCTTGACCTTGAGCCCACCCGGCAGGATGCCTTCGTTGCGACAGCCGGCGGCCACGCAGTCCTGCATCACTTGCCAGATTTTCAGCAGGCCGGCGCGGGTTTCCGCTTCCGGGCGCCAGGCGCTTTCGTTGGTCAGCATCACCTGGCTGATCGACAGCCCGTAGGTGGCGCAGTGACCGAGCAAGTCCTTGGCACTTTTGAACGGGAAGGTCAGCGGGGTGGCGTCTTCGACGATCCGGTCGGCGCCGGCCGCGTCTTCGTCGACCACAAACCCACCGCCGACCGAGTAGTACTCGCGGCTGCGGATCTGCAATCCCGCCGCATCGAAGGCGCGGAAGATCATGCCGTTGGGGTGATAGGCCAACGGCTTGCGGATCATTGCCAGGTGTTCTTTCTCGTTGAACGCAATGCTGTGTTCACCGAGCAGGTTCAAACGCCCGTTGCCACGAATCTCCGCGAGACGGGCGGCGACGGTTTCGGTATCCACGGTGTCCGGGTGTTCACCTTCCAGGCCCAGCAGCACGGCCTTGTCGCTGCCGTGACCCTTGCCAGTGGCGCCGAGGGATCCGTACAACTCGACCCTGACGCTGGTGGTGGCCGACAACAGGTTTTCCCGACGCAGGCCTTCGACGAAGCGCGCAGCTGCGCGCATCGGGCCGACGGTGTGGGAGCTGGAGGGGCCGATGCCAATCTTGAACAGGTCGAACACGCTTAACGACATGGTTGTTCTCCGGTTTCTTGTTATAGGCACATCAGGCACGCATGAAAGGGGCGGGCTAACCCGCCCCTTTACAGGTCAAGCGTAGCTTTCGATCGACGGGCAGGCGCAGACCAGGTTGCGGTCGCCGAACACGTTGTCGACGCGACCGACCGGCGGCCAGTATTTGCCTTCGATCAACGACGCCACCGGGTACACCGCCTGTTCGCGGCTGTACGGGTGAGTCCACTCGCCAACCAGTTCCGCTGCGGTGTGCGGAGCGTTCTTCAGCGGGTTGTCGTCCTTGTCCAGGGTGCCGTTTTCCACTGCGCGGATTTCTTCGCGGATGCGGATCATGGCGTCGCAGAAGCGATCCAGTTCTTCCTTGGATTCGCTTTCGGTCGGCTCGATCATCAGCGTGCCGGCCACCGGGAACGACATGGTCGGGGCGTGGAAGCCGAAGTCGATCAGACGCTTGGCGACGTCATCGACGCTGATGCCGCTGCTGTCTTTCAACGGACGCAGATCCAGAATGCACTCGTGCGCCACCAGACCGTTGCTGCCGGTGTACAGCACCGGGTAGTGCTCTTCCAGGCGACGGGAAATGTAGTTGGCATTGAGGATCGCCAGTTGCGAAGCGCGTTTGAGACCTGCGCCACCCATCATGCGAATGTACATCCAGGTGATCGGCAGAATGCTCGCGCTGCCGAACGGTGCTGCACAGACCGCGCCTTCCTTGCGTTCCATGTGGCCGTGGCCCGGCAGGAACGGGGTCAGGTGCGACTTGACGCCGATCGGGCCGACGCCCGGGCCGCCACCGCCATGCGGAATGCAGAAAGTCTTGTGCAGGTTCAGGTGCGACACGTCGCCGCCGAACTTGCCCGGTGCGCAGAGGCCGACCATCGCGTTCATGTTGGCGCCGTCGATGTACACCTGGCCGCCGTTGTCATGAATGATGCCGCAGATTTCGCGGATGCCTTCTTCGAACACGCCGTGGGTCGACGGGTAGGTGATCATCAGCGCCGCGAGGTGTTCGCGGTGCTCGATGGCCTTGGCGCGCAGGTCTTCGATGTCCACGTTGCCACGGGCGTCGCACGCGGTCACGACCACGCGCATACCGGCCATGTTGGCGGTCGCCGGGTTGGTGCCGTGGGCGGACGACGGGATCAGGCAGATGTCGCGACGGTCTTCGCCACGGCTCTGGTGATAGGCGCGGATCGCCAGGAGACCTGCGTACTCACCTTGGGAACCGGCGTTCGGTTGCAGCGAGATCGAGTCGTAACCGGTGGCGGCACAAAGCATCGCTTCCAGCTCGTCGGTCAGTTGCTGGTAACCGGCGCTTTGCTCGGCCGGGGCGAACGGGTGCAGGGCGCCGAATTCGGCCCAGGTCACCGGGATCATTTCGCTGGCAGCGTTGAGTTTCATGGTGCACGAACCCAGCGGGATCATGGTGCGGTCCAGTGCCAGGTCCTTGTCCGCCAGTTTGCGCAGGTAGCGCATCAGCTCGGTTTCCGAGTGATAACGATTGAACACCGGGTGGCTGAGGATTGGCGACTGACGCACCAGCGCGGCTGGAATCGTGCTTTGCGCGGCAGCGGCCAGCGCAGCGAAATCCGGCAGGGTCTTGCCGTCGGCGAACAGGCCCCACAGGGTTTCGATGTCGGCCTGGGTGGTGGTTTCGTCGACCGACAGGCCCAGGCGCTGGGCATCGATCACCCGCAGGTTGATCTGTTGGGCGCGAGCCTTGTCGTGCAGCGCGGCAGTTTGCGCACCGGTGGCCAGGGTCAGGGTGTCGAAGAAGCTGGCTTGCTCGACGGTCACGCCCAGTGCGCTCAGGCCCTTGGCCAGGATCGCGGTCAGGTGATGCACGCGGTTGGCGATCTGGGTCAGGCCTTTCGGGCCGTGATACACGGCGTACATGCTGGCAATGTTGGCCAGCAGCACTTGCGCGGTGCAGATGTTCGACGTGGCTTTCTCGCGGCGGATGTGTTGCTCGCGGGTCTGCATCGCCAGACGCAGGGCCGGTTTGCCGAAGCGGTCAACCGAAACACCGACCAGACGGCCCGGCATGTCGCGCTTGAACGCATCTTTGGTGGAGAAATAAGCCGCGTGCGGGCCACCGAAGCCCAGCGGAACGCCGAAACGCTGGGCGCTGCCGATCGCCACGTCCGCGCCGAACTCGCCCGGCGGGGTCAGCAGGGTCAGCGCCAGCAGGTCAGCGGCCACGGCCACCAGTGCGTTGGCGGCGTGGAAGCGTTCGGTCAGTTCGCGGTAGTCGAACACATCACCGTTGCTGGCCGGGTATTGCAGCAGCGCGCCGAAGAACGGCGTCACGTCGGTCAGTTCGCGTTCATCGCCCACGACCACGTCGATGCCCAGTGGCTCGGCACGGGTGCGCAGTACGTCGAGGGTTTGCGGGTGGCTGTGGATCGAGGCGAAGAATTGGTGGCTGCCCTTGTTCTTGCTCAGGCGTTTGCAGAAGGTCATGGCTTCGGCAGCGGCGGTGGCTTCGTCGAGCAGGGAGGCGTTGGCGATCGGCAAGCCGGTGAGGTCGCTGATCAGGGTCTGGAAGTTCAGCAGCGCTTCGAGACGGCCCTGGGAAATCTCCGGCTGGTACGGGGTGTAAGCGGTGTACCAGGCCGGGTTTTCCAGCAGGTTGCGCAGGATCGGCGATGGCGTATGGCAGTTGTAGTAGCCCTGGCCGATGTAGGTCTTGAACAGTTGGTTCTTGCCGGCGATGCCTTTGATCATCGCCAGGGCATCGGCTTCGCTCAGGCCGTCGTCGAGGCCGAGCACGCTGGTGCCCTTGATGCTTTCCGGGATGACGCTGGCGCTCAGGGCTTCGAGCGAATCGAAGCCGAGGCTGTTGAGCATGGCTTGCTCGTCACCGGCGCGCGGGCCGATGTGACGGGCGATGAATTCGTTGGCAGTGCCGAGATTTACTTGGGTCATGTCAGGTTCCTCAGGCTTCGGCTTGGGCTTTGATCAGGCGGTCGTAGGCGTCCTGATCCAGCAGCTTGGAGACGGCGGAAGCGTCGGCTGGCTTGAAGCGGAAGAACCAGCCTTCGCCCAGCGGATCTTCGTTGACCAGCTCAGGGCTGTCTTCCAGGGCCGGGTTGGTGGCCAGGACTTCACCGTCCAGTGGCATGTAAACGCCGCTGGCGGCTTTTACCGATTCCACGGTGGCGGCTTCGGCGCCTTTCTCGTACGCCTGCAATTCAGGCAGTTGCACGAACACCACGTCGCCCAGGGCGTTCTGCGCAAAAGCGGTGATGCCAACGGTGACAGAACCATCGGCTTCGGCGCGCAGCCATTCGTGATCTTCAGTAAAACGCAACTCGCTCATGGAATCTCCTAGGGGCCAGACTCGTCTGGTGGACGCGGTGGAATACTCGGGCGGCAATGCCCTGATTTTATGAGCGGTTACTTAGCAAGAACGCGGCCAACGTAAAAATATCTTTATAAATCAATGGCTTGATTGATTTGTGGACAGGCGCCATCACGTTGACTGTAGCGAAATCGCTACAGCGTGAGGCGAAGAAAAAAGCTGAACCGGATCAAAGCCTTGCACAGCGGTGATCGGAGTAGGGTGTAGCGATATCGTTCCGCTGTAGCGCTTTCAGTACAGATGGAGGTCGTTTTTGGCGCGGTCTCAGGCTTTGTCCGGAATCCCGTACTTGCGCAGCCGATGGGCAATTGCGGTGTGCGAGGTTTGCAGGCGGCTGGCCAGTTGGCGGGTCGAGGGATAGCTGACGTAGAGTTTTTCCAGCAGCGATTTCTCGAAGGCTTCGACGGCTTCTTCGAGGCTGTCGACGTCGGTGTCGGTCTGGCGTGCCACGGAGGTGCCGGCGATATCGAGGTCGCCGATGTCCACCAGGCTGCTTTCGCAGATGGCGGCGGCGCGGAAGATCACGTTCTGCAATTGCCGCACGTTGCCCGGCCAGCGGTTGCCGAGCAGCGCCGGGTAGGTGCCCGGTGCGAGGCGGCAGACCGGGCGCTGGATCTGCGCGCAGGCCTGCTGCATGAAATAGCGCGCCAGCAACAGAATGTCCTGACCGCGTTCGCGCAACGGCGGCACTTCAACGTTGAGCACGTTGAGGCGGTAGAACAGGTCTTCGCGGAACAGGCCTTCGCTGACCATTTTTTCCAGGTCGCGGTGGGTCGCGCTGAGGATCCGCACGTTGACCTTTACCTCACGATCGCCGCCGACCCGACGGAAGCTGCCGTCATTGAGAAAACGCAGCAGTTTGGCCTGCAAGTACGGCGACATCTCGCCGATCTCGTCGAGGAACACCGTGCCCTGGTTGGCCAGTTCCATCAGCCCCGGTTTGCCGCCGCGTTGTGCGCCGGTAAAGGCGCCGGGGGCGTAGCCGAACAGTTCGCTCTCGGCGAGGTTCTCCGGCAGGGCCGCGCAGTTCAGTGCGAGGAATGGCGCGCTGTGCCGGGCGCTGATGGCGTGGCAGGCGCGGGCCACCAGTTCTTTGCCGGTGCCGGTTTCGCCCTGGATCAGCAGCGGCGCATCGAGGGCCGCGACGCGCTGGGCGCGGGCCTTGAGGGTGCGGATTGGCGGCGATTCACCGAGCAGCGCATCGAAACCTTCGGCGTGATCGTGATGCAGCGCCGAGAGTTGTTCGCCGATGCGGTTCGGCTGATACAGGGTCAGCAGCGCGCCGGCGTCGGTGATCGGCGTGGCGTCGAGCAACAGGGTCTGGCCGTTGACGGTGATTTCTCGCAGCGGCAGGCGGAAGCCTTGTTCGAGCAGGGTTTCGAGCAGGCCCGGATCGTTGAACAGTTCCGAAACGCTTTCACCCGCTGGCTCACGGCCGTACAGGGCGATCAGTGCCGGGTTGGCCAGCAGTACCTTGCCGGCGCTGTCCAGCGCTAGTACCGGGTCGGTCATTGCCGCGAGCAACGCGTCGAGCTGCAAGTGCCGACGCTGGCCGGGGAGGATGTCGACCACGGTTACTGCTTCTACACCACGCACGCGAAACAGCGCATCTTTCAGTTCTTCGAGCACTTGCGGGCTCAAGGTCGGGGCGTCGATGTAGACGTTGGGCGGGATCATCTCCACCGCATCCAGATTGAGATTGCGCCCACCGAGGATAGCCAGGACTTCCTGGGTGATGCCGACGCGGTCGATGAAGCTGACGTGGATACGCATGGGGCGGTTCTGGGTTCTGGAGTGCGAGGGGGGCAAGTATGCCTTAAATCAAAAGCACCCTCACCCCAGCCCTCCCGAAGCGTCGGACCGCCCGGAGGGAGAGGGAGCTGACCGAGGTGTCTGAGGTTTGACATCGACCTGAAAGAACCAGTCGATTATGGATTCGGTAAAGCAGGTTCAGGTCGGCGTAACTCTGAAATATCCCCGGATCAGTCCCCTCTCCCTCCGGGAGAGGGTTAGGGTGAGGGGCTTTTGGGGGTTACTCGAAATGCTCGGGATTGACCGGATCCCCGGATTTCATATTCAACTTCATGCGGATGTCTTCAAACATCAGGTCGTAATGCTTGTGCACCGAGCCGATCTGGCTGTGGCTCTTGGGGATCCCGTACTTTTCGGCGATCTGCGTCACGTTACGAGCGAAGTTATAAGCTTCCTCCTTGGGCAGAAAGAACGGTTCGTTGACCTCTTTGCCCTGCATGCTGCCATGCAGGGTGAACTGTATCCCTTTGCCTTTCTGGGGATCGGTGAACACTTCATAGTCGAGGTGCACGTTGTAATTGACGTCGTCGTCAGTCAACGCATGCCGCTCAATATGCAAATGACCGGGTTCGAACTGGGCCATGGGTTTCTCCTTTCAAGGCATGGGAGAAGGGCAGACATGAAGTCTGCCCCCGGAGTTTCTTTTTATCGGTAGGTGATGCCCGGCGCTGCCGTGCTGACCCGCGTACCGGCGGTGCCCTGGACGATGGCTTCGATGTCCGAGAGCGAACCGATCACCGCGACCTTGCCAGTATGGCGTGCAAATTCACAGGCTGCCTGCACCTTCGGCCCCATGGAGCCGGCGGCGAAGCCCAGGCGTTCGAGTTCGTCCGGGTGGGCCTGGGCGATGGCTTTCTCGGTGGGTTTCTTGAAGTCGATGTACGCCGCGTTGACGTCGGTGGCGATCACCAGCAAGTCCGCCTCCAGCTGTTCGGCCAGCAGCGCCGAGCACAGGTCCTTGTCGATCACCGCTTCGATGCCTTGCAGCTTGCCGTGAGCGCCATACATGGTCGGGATGCCGCCACCACCGGCGCAGATCACGATGCTGCCCTTGTCCAACAGCCACTTGATCGGGCGGATTTCAAAGATGCGTTTCGGCCGCGGGCTGGCCACCACACGGCGGAACTTGTCGCCGTCCGGGGCGATGGCCCAGCCTTTTTCAGCGGCGAGTTTTTCTGCTTCGGCCTTCTCGTAGACCGGGCCGATCGGTTTGGTCGGATTCTTGAAAGCCGGGTCGTTGGCATCGACTTCGACCTGGGTGAGCAGGGTGGCGAACGGGACTTCGAAGTCCAGCAGGTTGCCCAGTTCCTGTTCGATGATATAGCCGATCATGCCTTCGGTTTCGGCACCGAGCACGTCCAGCGGGTAAGGGGTGACGGAAGTGTAGGCCGCCGCCTGCAACGACAGCAGGCCGACTTGCGGACCATTGCCGTGGGCGATGACCAGTTGGTTGCCGGGATGGATCTTGGCGATTTGCTCGGTGGCGATGCGGATGTTGGCGCGCTGGTTGTCAGCGGTCATCGGCTCACCACGGCGGAGCAGGGCGTTACCGCCCAGAGCTACGACGATACGCATGGTGCATGTCCTTTTTTCGTGTTGATCGCTGATCGTTCCCACGTCGAGGCGTCGAACCGTCCGCGTGGGAATGCCGCCACGGACGCTCCGCGTCCGCTGTGACGCAGAGCGTCACCGGATGCATTCCCACGCGGGAGCGTGGGAACGATCATCTTCAGCCAGTTACAGGTCTGCCAAAGTCGACACCAGAATCGCCTTGATGGTGTGCATGCGGTTTTCCGCTTGCTCGAAGGCGATGCAGGCAGGCGACTCGAACACGTCGTCGGTCACTTCGATGCCGTTTTTCAGGTGTGGATACTGTTCGGCGATCTGTTTGCCGACCTTGGTATCGCTGTTGTGAAACGCCGGCAGGCAGTGCATGAACTTGGTGCGCGGGTTGCCGGTGGCTTTCATCAGCTCAGCGTTGACCTGATACGGCAGCAGTTGCTGGATTCGCTCGGCCCAGGCTTCCACCGGCTCGCCCATCGATACCCAGACGTCGGTGTGGATGAAGTCCACGCCTTTGACCGCCGCTTTCGGGTCTTCGGTCAGGGTGATGCGGGCGCCGCTTTCCTCTGCGTATTTTTTGCAGCGATCGACCAGATCGTCGTGCGGCCACAGGGCTTTCGGCGCGCAGATGCGCACGTCCATGCCGAGTTTGGCGCCGATCAGCAGCAGCGAGTTGCCCATATTGTTGCGCGCGTCGCCCAGGTAGGCGTAGCTGATCTCGTGGATCGGCTTGTCGGCGTGCTCACGCATGGTCAGCACGTCGGCAATCATCTGGGTCGGGTGATATTCATCGGTCAGGCCGTTGAACACCGGCACGCCAGCGAACTTGGCCAGTTCTTCGACGATTTCCTGCTTGAAGCCACGGTACTCGATGGCGTCGTACATGCGACCCAGCACGCGGGCTGTGTCCTTCATGCTTTCCTTGTGGCCGATCTGCGAGGAATTCGGGTCGATGTAGGTGACGTTGGCGCCCTGGTCATAAGCGGCGACTTCGAACGCGCAGCGGGTGCGGGTCGAGGTTTTTTCGAAGATCAGGGCGATGTTGTTGCCCTTCAGGTGTTGTTGCTCGGTACCGGTGTACTTGGCGCGCTTGAGGTCGCGGGACAGGTCGAGCAGGTAACGCAGCTCACGTGGGGTGTGGTGTTCCAGGCTGAGCAGGTTACGGTTGTGAATGTTGAACGCCATGATGATTCTCCTTGGATTCGGTAATCGGCCCGGCCGCTACGGGATAGGTGCGGCCGGGAAGATGGTCGTTTAGTAGTCGATTGGGTCGCGGATGATCGGGCAGGTCATGCAGTGGCCGCCGCCACGGCCACGGCCCAGTTCGCCGGCGCTGATGGTGATGACCTCGACCCCGGCCTTGCGCAGCAGAGTGTTGGTGTAGGTGTTGCGGTCGTAGCCGATGACCACGCCCGGCTCCACGGCCACCACGTTGTTGCCGTCATCCCATTGCTCGCGTTCGGCGGCGAAGCTGTTGCCGCCGGTTTCGACGACGCGCAGTTTCGGCAGATTGAGGGCTTGGGCCACGACGTCGAGGAACGTGCCTTCTTCGCGACGGATGTCGATGCCGCCCTGTTTGCTTTCGTCAGGGCGCAGGGTGAAGGCGACGATCTGGTTCACCACTTCCGGGAAGATCGTGACGAGGTCGCGGTCGCAGAAGCTGAACACGGTATCGAGGTGCATCGCCGCGCGAGACTTCGGCAGGCCGGCGACGATGACTTTTTCCACGGCCTTGTTCTTGAACAGGTTCAGCGCCAGTTGGCCGATGGCCTGACGCGACGAGCGCTCGCCCATACCGATCAGCACCACGCCGTTGCCGATTGGCATGACGTCGCCGCCTTCGAGGGTCGAGCTGCCGTGATCCTTGTCCGGATCGCCGTACCAGATCTCGAACTCGGCGTTGGTGAACTGCGGATGGAATTTGTAGATGGCGGTGGTCAGCAGGGTTTCCTGACGACGCGCCGGCCAGTACATCGGGTTCAGCGTCACGCCACCGTAAATCCAGCAGGTGGTGTCGCGGGTGAACTGGGTGTTCGGCAGCGGCGGCAGAATGAAGCTGGAGTGGCCGAGGAAGTCGCGGAACATCTGGATGGTCTTGCCACCGAAGCTGTCCGGCAAGTCGTCGGCGGACACGCCGCCAATCAGGAATTCGGCGATGTGTCGCGGCTCCAGGCTTTTCAGCCAGGATTTGACTTCGTTGATCAGGCCCAGGCCCACCGAATCGGCGGTGACCTTGCGCTCGAGGATCCAGTCCAGCGCTTCGGGGTTGGCGACGATGTCGGTCAGCAGGTTGTGCATTTCCAGCACGTCGATCCCGCGCTCACGCATCTTGGTCACGAAGTCGAAGTGGTCGCGCTTGGCCTGAGCGACCCACAGCACGTCGTCGAACAGCAGTTCATCGCAGTTGTTCGGGGTCAGCCGCTGATGGGCCAGACCTGGGGAGCAAACCATGACTTTGCGCAGTTTGCCGGCTTCGGAATGGACGCCGTACTTAACTTTTTCCGTGGTCATTTCAGTGATCCTCCAGAGAGAAAACGTTGGGCAATTACAGAGTCAGGAAGCCGTCATACAGTCCGTAGGCTGCCACCAGGGCGCCCACGACCACTGCGGCGAAAATCAGCTTCTCGACGTTGGTGAAAACCGGTTGTTTGAGTTCGAGCTTGGCCTTGGCGAACAGGATCGCGCCGGGGGCATAGAGCAGGGCCGACAGCAGCAGGTACTTCACGCCGCCGGCGTAGAGCAGCCACACCGCATAGATCAGGGCGATGGCGCCGATGATCAGGTCCTTGCGCCGTTCGGCCGCGAAGCCTTCGTAGCTTTCGCCGCGCACCGCCAGCAGCAGGGCGTAGGCCGCCGACCACAGGTACGGCACCAGAATCATCGAAGTGGCGAGGTAGATCAGCGACAGGTAAGTGCTGGCCGAGAACAGGGTGATGATCAGGAACAGCTGCACCATCGCGTTGGTCAGCCACAGGGCGTTGACCGGCACGTGGTTGGCGTTCTCCTTGCGCAGGAACTCCGGCATGGTGTGGTCCTTGGCAGCGGCGAACATGATCTCCGCGCACAGCAGCACCCACGACAACAGCGCCCCCAGCAGCGAGATGATCAGACCGACGCTGATCAGCACCGCGCCCCAGTGACCGACCACGTGTTCCAGCACGGCGGCCATCGACGGGTTCTGCAGTTTGGCCAGTTCCGGCTGGGTCATGACGCCCAGCGACAGCACGTTCACCAGCACCAGGAACAGCAGCACGGTGATGAAACCGATCACGGTGGCCTTGCCGACGTCCGAACGTTTTTCCGCCCGGGCCGAGAAGATGCTCGCGCCTTCGATGCCGATGAACACCCACACGGTGACCAGCATCATGTTGCGCACCTGGTTCATCACGCTGCCCAGATCCGGGTTTTTCACGCCCCAGATGTCAGCGGTGAAGATGTCCAGTTTGAAGGCGAAGATCGCGATCAATACGAACAGCAGCAGCGGCACGACCTTGGCGACGGTGGTCACCAGGTTGATGAACGCCGCCTCCTTGATCCCGCGCAGCACCAGAAAGTGCACGCCCCACAACAGGACAGAGGCGCCGATCACTGCAGCAACGGTGTTGCCTTCCCCAAAAACCGGAAAGAAATACCCGAGGGTGCTGAACAGCAGAACGAAGTAACCGACGTTGCCCAGCCAGGCACTGATCCAGTAACCCCAGGCCGAGGAGAAACCCATGTAATCGCCGAAACCGGCCTTGGCGTAGGCGTAGACACCGCCGTCCAGGTCAGGCTTGCGATTGGCGAGGGTTTGAAAGACGAAAGCGAGGGTGAGCATGCCGACAGCGGTGATGGCCCAGCCAATCAGAACCGCGCCGACGTCGGCACTGGCCGCCATGTTTTGTGGCAAAGAGAATATCCCGCCACCGATCATTGAGCCGACTACCAATGCAACCAGTGCACCTAGTCGTAGTTTTCCGGGAGCTTCAGACATTGCATGACTCCATTGCAGGAGAGAAGAGTTCACAGCGTAGTTCTGTTGGCTATTCAAACAGCTGACTTAGATCAGTGCATGGTCACATTCCATTGTTAATGAATGACTTATGAAACGTCTGGAGGCATAAAGCTATTGTCTGGAAAGCCCGTCCTAGAGGCCTTTTGTCCGAAGTGGTTAAGAATGGATCCTATTACTTTCGAATTATCACGCTAGTTCCTTTTCAGGTTTTGGCAAATTTTTCACCGCTGTTTTCAGTACAGAATTGATTTATTAGGATTCGCGCACAAAACTGTCTGAGCGTGCTAGGGCGTTAGCGCCAATGGCTATATATAAAGGGCGCAAGTTGGCGTTATTCAATAAACGTCATTACGCTTTATCCATTTAGTTAAAAGCCGGTTGCATAACGGTTTCGCGGCATTCGCCGCTCTGGAACTTGGAGACGCTGGAATGTCGCAACCGACGCAAAAGCTGCGCCTTGGCGCATTGATCGCCCTGGTGGTGGGTTCGATGATTGGCGGGGGGATTTTTTCCCTGCCGCAGAACATGGCGGCCCGGGCCGATGCCGGCGCCATCCTGATCGGTTGGGGCATCACGGCGATCGGCATGCTCACCCTGGCCTTCGTGTTCCAGACCCTGGCCAACCGCAAACCGGAACTGGACTCCGGCGTGTATGCCTACGCCAAGGCCGGGTTTGGCGACTACATGGGGTTTTCGTCCGCGTGGGGTTACTGGATCAGCGCCTGGCTGGGCAACGTCGGGTATTTCGTGTTGCTGTTCAGCACCCTCGGCTACTTCTTTCCGGTGTTCGGCCAGGGCAACACGCCGATTGCCATCGGCTGCGCCTCGGTGCTTTTGTGGGCCGTGCACTTTCTGGTGATGCGCGGAATCAAGGAGGCGGCGCTGATCAATCAGTTGACCACCGTGGCCAAGATCATTCCGTTGATCATGTTCGTGGTCATCGCCGCCGTGGCCTTCAAGGCGGACGTGTTTACCCGCGACATCTGGGGCCGCAGCAACCCGAATTTCGGCGGCGTGATGGATCAGGTGCGCAACATGATGCTGGTCACCGTGTTCGTGTTCATCGGTATCGAAGGCGCCAGTGTTTACTCGGCACGGGCGGAGAAGCGCTCGGATGTGGGCCGGGCCACGGTGATCGGTTTCATCGGTGTGCTGGCGCTGCTCGTGCTGGTCAATGTGTTGTCGCTGGGGATCATGAGCCAGCCGGAACTGGCGACCTTGCAGAACCCGTCGCTGGCCGCCGTACTGGAACACATCGTCGGGCCATGGGGCGCACTGCTGATCAGCGTGGGCCTGGCCATTTCGTTGCTCGGTGCGTTGCTGTCGTGGGCGCTGTTGTGCGCGGAGATCCTGTTCGCCACCGCCAAGGACAACACGATGCCGGCGTTCCTGAAGAAGGAAAACGCCAACCATGTGCCGGTCAATGCGTTGTGGCTGACCAACGTGATGATCCAGATTTTCCTCCTGATCACGCTGTTTTCCGCCGGCACTTACACCAGCCTGATTTACCTCGCCTCCTCGATGATTCTGGTGCCGTATCTGTGGTCGGCAGCCTATGCGGTGTTGCTCAGCGGACGGGGTGAAACCTATGAACATGCCTCCGCCGAACGCACCAAGGATCTGCTGATCGGCGGCATCGCGCTGTGTTACGCGGTGTGGCTGTTGTATGCCGGCGGGGTGAAATACCTGCTGCTGTCGGCGCTGCTGTATGCGCCGGGGGTGATTCTGTTCGCCAAGGCCAAACATGAGCAGGGCGAGCCGCTGTTCACCACGCTCGAGAAGGGGATTTTCACCTGCGTGATCGCCGGGGCCGGGCTCGCGGCGTATGGGTTGTACAGCGGCGTGTTGTCCCTGTGAGATTGCGGCTCGACTATCAGGGATCCTGCGACTGGCCGGCGATGCTCGGGTTTCTCGCGGCCCGGGCGGTGGCGGGAATGGAGACGGTGGTCGATGGCGTGTATTCGCGCAGCATCGGGTTGAACGGGTTTCACGGTACGGTTTCGGTCCGGCCCGGTGACGGTGATGCGCTGGAGGTGGAGCTGGATTTCCCGGATCCGTCGGCGGTTCCCGAGATTGTTGCGCGTTTGCGACGGATGTTTGATCTGGATGCGGATCTACCCACGATGCAGCGGCATCTGGCGGTAGATCCGCTGCTGGCGCGGCTGATCGCCGAACGGCCGGGGTTGCGGGTGCCGGGGGCGTGGGATGGTCTGGAACTGGCGTTTCGCGCGGTGCTGGGGCAGCAGATTACGGTGGTCGCGGCGATTCGGCTGGCGGGGAAACTGGTGGCGCAGTATGGCGAGCCTCTGCGTTCTTCAGTGCCGGGCCTGACTCACGTCTTTCCTCAGGCAAAGGTTTTGGCGAACGCTGATCTGGCGGCGCTGGGCATGCCGAAAAGCCGCGGGCGGACCTTGTCCGGGGTGGCGCAGGCGTCATTGGACGATCCGCTGCTGTTTGCCTCCGGGACGGCGCGGTTGCTGGCGCTGCACGGGATTGGCGACTGGACGGCGCAGTACATTGCCCTGCGCCAGTTGCGGGATATGGACGGGTTTCCGACCGGGGATGTGGGATTGCTGCGGGCGTTGGAGGTGTTGGAAGGGGAGCGGATGACGGCGCGGGAGTTGTCTGTTCGGGCAGAGGCCTGGCAGCCGTTTCGGGGGTATGCGGCGCAGGTGTTGTGGGCGTCTTTGAGTCGCTTTGACTGAGTTTTTCGTTTTCGACTTGAAACCCATGCCCTCACCCCAGCCCTCTCCCGGAGGGAGAGGGAGCCGATTGGGGGATATTTGAGAAGTACACCGACTTGAACGTTCTGCATCGAATCCAAAATCGACTCGATCTCTCAGGTCGATGCATGGCGCCAGGCAACTCGGTCGGCTCCCTCTCCCCCCGGGAGAGGGCTGGGGTGAGGGCAGCAGTCTCAAACCATGCACAAACCTTAAATCCACTGCGGACGATGCGACCCCAACTCAGTTGCCGGCAAAACCCACTGCAGAGGCGTCCCGCTAATCTTCAGCGGGGCTTGAAGCCGATGCGCCGGCCCCCACGGTGTCTGCTCCACCAGCGAGCTTTGATCCTGTGGATTTTCCGGACGCAACGTTTCGTCCGTCCCAGCCCCACGCTCAACCAACAACTTCGCCGTCCGCGCCAGCGACAACCGTGCCGATCCACCTCGACCACTGCGTAACCGTTCAGTCAGCAACCGAATCACACTCGCCGCCATCAGATACCCCGTCGCATGATCCAGCGCCTGTACCGGCAGCGGTGCCGCTTTGTCCGCTTGCTTCCAGCGCTGTCCGGCCTCGGCAATCCCGCTGCTCATCTGCACCAGACTGTCGAAGCCCCGACGGTTCTGCCACGGGCCGCTCCAGCCGTAGGCGTTGAGGCAGACATCGATCAGCCCCGGCGCCAGTTGCCGGCGGCGTTCGACGCCGAAGCCGAGATGTTCAAGGGCGTCGGCGCGATAGCCGTGCAGCAGAATGTCGGCATCCTTGAGCAAACCTTCAAACACTGCGCGATCCGCCGGCTCATGCAGATCCAGTCGCGCACAACGTTTGCCGAGGGTCACTTCCGGCACCACGCCGGGTTCATTCCAGGTCGGCGGGTCGATGCGCAGCACGTTGGCGCCCAGCCCTGCAAGAAAGCGGCTGGCGGTCGGGCCGGCCAGTACGCGAGTCAGATCGAGCACCTTGAACCCGGCCAATGGCCGCTCCACCGAGCCTTGCCAGGGTTGATGACTTACGTCTTTCTCATCACTGAAATGCACCAAGGGTTCGGCATTCACCGCCAGCCCTTGGGGATGCTTCTGCCACTGTTCCCAGCTGCGCATTTCAGCCGCACAGCCCTTGGCCTCGACCACCGCTCGCTCCAGATCGGCACTGGCCCACTGCGCGACTTTCGCCGCCATTGCCGCGCGGTCGGCACAGGCACCGAGCACGCGTTCAGCGGCGGCGCGGTGATGCGGGGCGTTGGTGTGCAGGCGGATCCAGCCGTCTCGGGTTGCGTAGTCGCCGGCCACCGGATCCCACAGCGGCGGCACTTCCCAGCCGATCGGTCGCAGCGAGGTGGCGAACCAGAACGAGGCGAGGCGGCGGTCGACTTCTACAGTGGGCAAGTCGCCGGTTTGCTGCTGAAGGAGTTCGGCGACAGCTTGCCCGGCAACGGCAATGCTCGCGCAGGCAAGGTCGGTGACGGCAAACGCTGAGGGCAGGGCGCCCTCGGCGGTGAACGGAATCGGTGTGGGGGACAAGCCGAGCGCGGCTTGAATGGACGTGAGCAGATCAGTCATCGAAGGCCCTCCGGAAGAGGGCCTGATCATAGATCAAATCAGACGCGGAACTGATCCATCAATTTCATCTGCTGGCTGGCCAGGGCGTTGAGTTGGCTGCTGATCGCCGCCGATTCGGTGGCCTGTTCGGTCAGGGTTTCGGTGACGGTGCGGATCGCCGAGACGTTGCGGTTGACCTCTTCGGCCACGGCGCTTTGCTGTTCGGCGGCGCTGGCGATTTGCAGGTTCATGTCGCTGATCACGGTGACCGCGTCGCTGATCTTGCCGAGGGCGTCCACGGCCTGGCGGATCTGCCCGGCGTTGTTGTGGGCCTGGGTCTGGCTCGAATGCATGGTCGCGACCACGCCACGGGTGCCGGTCTGGATGCGCTCGATCACCACGCGGATTTCTTCGACCGAATCCTGGGTGCGCTTGGCGAGGTTACGGACTTCATCTGCCACCACCGCAAAACCACGACCGCTTTCACCGGCACGGGCCGCTTCGATCGCGGCGTTCAGCGCCAGCAGGTTGGTCTGCTCGGCAATGCTGCGGATCACTTCCAGCACCGAACCGATCTGCTCGCTGTTGACTGCCAGCTCTTCGACTTCGGTCACGGCTTTGCTGACTTCATCGGCCAGTTGGTTGATGTCGCGGGTGCTGCGCTCGATGATCGACATCCCGTCCTTGGCCGACTGGTCGGCACCCTTCGCGGCGTTGGCCGCATTCGAGGCGCTGTTGGCGACGTCGTGGGCGGTGGCGCTCATTTCGTTGGACGCGGTCGCCACCTGATCGATCTCGCGGAACTGCACCTGCATGCCTTCGCTGGTCTGGCGGGCGATTTCCGACGACTGATCGGCGGTGCCACGGGCTTCGGTGATGCTCTGTTTGATCTGGGCGATGGTCGGTTGCAGCTTGTCGAGGAAGCGGTTGAACCAGTTCACCAGCTCGCCCAGTTCATCTTTCTTGGTGTAGTTCAGGCGCTGGGTCAGGTCGCCTTCACCGCTGGCGATGTTCTTCAGCATCTCGGCAACGCTGTTGATCGGACGGGTCACACCGGAGGCGGTGAGCCAGATCAGCAGCAGACCGATCAGGCCTGCGATCACGGCCACCGCCAATGCGGTAATCGTGCCGGTTTGCTGCGCGTCGTCGAGCACTGCCTGGAGCTTGACCGAGTCGGCCAGCAGCACTTGTTTCGGCAGGTCGATGACCACGCCCCAGGCCTTGGAGTCGGCAATCGGGTTGACCGGATACACGGCGCGGATCAGGTCGCCCCGCTCGAGAATCTTCGGTGTGCCGGCACTCAGCAGTTGCAGCACGTCCTTGCCCTCGGCGCCGAGGGTGTCGCCGATGCTCTTGCCGACCTTGCCGGCATCAGCGCTGTAAGCACCGAGCACGCCGCTGCCGGAGACGATCAGCATGTGCCCGGCGCTGTTGAACAGGTCACGCTGAGAGTCCACGGCCGCCGCTTGCAGGGCGTCGAGGGCGATGTCGACACCGACCACGCCGATGGCCTTGCCGTCCACCAGCAGGGGCACGGAAATGGTGGTCATGAGCATTTCCTTGCCGCCCACGGTGTCGGCGTAAGGGTCGAGCAGGCAGGTGCGCTTGTTGTCGCGAGGGCAGGTGTACCAGCTGTTATAGGGCGTGCCGCTGAGGCTGAGGGTGGTCTTGGTCATGTCTTCTTCGACCATGATCGTGTTCAGCGCAGAACCGGCGGCGCGGCTCCAGTAGGTGGCGAAGCGCCCGGCTTCGTTGGACTGGCGCGCGGCGTCGTTGACGAACTCGCTGTCCTTGCCGTCCAGCCCGTTCGGTTCGAAGGCCAGCCAGATGCCGAGCACCTTGCTGTTGCGCTCGAACGCAGTCTTCAGGCTCAGGTTCAACTCTTCACGCAAGGCGCCGGCGTCCAGCGAACGCTTGGCGGCCATGACGCGCATGTCCTTGATCTGATCGGCCAGTGCGGTGATCACCAGCAGGCTTTCGCCGAAGGTTTTCTGCACTTGCACGGCCTGTTCGGCAGCCTTGGCCTGCAGCAGGTCCTGCACGCTGGCGGTGAGCATCTTGCTGCTCGACTGGCTGACCAGTTCGTCGTTCTGGTTGGTCTGGTAGATGTTGATGCCGACGATCAGCGCAACCACGCCGAGCAGGCACAGGCCGGACAGCAGGACGATTTTCAGGCGAATGGACAGAGAGTCGAACATGGGGCGTTCTCGCGAATGAATGAACTGTTGGCTGCGGGGCAGGGAGGTGCCCGATTCGCCAAATCCATTCAGCGCCATTCAATGCTCATCGGCGCGGGGCGAGGGCGCATGAGCGGCATGCCGACGAACGGTCATGGCTAAACGTTTGCGCGGGTAAAAGCCCTGAAAACAAGGGAAAAATCAGGAAATCTTCGGCAACGCTTCCGGTCGTGACCAGATCCACAGGTTGCCCAGGGTCATGCCTGCAATCGCCAGATAAATCGGCCAGCCGTGATCGAGCATCACCAGCATCAGCGTGGCGCACAGCAACATGCTGACCGTGGCGCTGACCTTGGCCTTGCGGGCGATGATCTTGCCGTTGCGCCAGTTGCTCAGGATCGGGCCGAACAGCCGATGGTTTTCCAGCCAGGCACTCAGGCGCGGCGAACTGCGGGTCGCGGCCCAGGCGGCGAGCAGGATGAACTCGGTGGTCGGCAGGCCGGGCACGACGATGGCGATCAGGCCGATGCCGAGACTGACATAGGCGAGCAGACCGAACAGCAGGCGGGCGAGTCGGGAGGAGGCGGGTTGGGGCATGGGCTCGAAGTGCGTGAGGCGAAACGGGGATTCTACAGACTTGCTCGGTTCCCATGTGGGAGCGAGCCTGCTCGCGATGGCGGTATATCAGTCGATATCTGAATTGAATGTCAGGCCGCAATCGCTAGCAGGCTAGCTCCCACAATGGGCAGTCGGTGTCGCTTCAGGCCGGTTCGGCTTCTGTGGCGTAAGCCTGTTCCAGCAGCACCGTGAAGCGGTTGAATGCATCAATCGCGCCTTGCTCCACTTCGGCTTCCTCTTCAGCGCTGAATTGCAGCGAATCGAGGGTGCGCACAAAGCTCTTCCAGCCTTCAGCGCGACCGCCTTCAGGCTCGCCCAGGTGACGGGCGCCAAAGGTTTCGCTCAGCTCCAGCGCCACCGCACGTTTGATCAGGAACGCAGCGCCGAGCTTGGAACCTTCAGAGACGAAGATCCAACCCAGGGCGCGGGCCTTGCTCGGGTTTTTCACCGCGCCGGCGACTGGCGCAGGCACTTCGGTGTCCAGGTCGGCGAGGTCGGCTTTTGCCGCTTCGGCGCGGCAGCGGGCCGGCAGGTCAGGGACGATGGCGGTCAGTTCGGCATCGTTGTACAGCGACACCAGCTCCGACTGGAACAGGTACTGCGCGACCACGAAGCGGGCGAAATTGGCGCGAGTCTCGAACGGTGCGTGGGCCTTGACCAGTGCATCGAGCTTGCTGTGCGGCTCGTGGGTGATCTGGTTCAGGCGTTGCGAACGCAGGGCTTTTTCCGGGGTGCTCATGAGATGTCCTTGAAAAGAAGAGGCGCTTGATAACGAGACGTACGGGCAAGCGCCGGACAGTAAAAAAACCTCACGACGCGGCAAGGCGTGCGCGCCGTGAGGTCATCCGGATCAGATATCCCAGACCAGGTTGATCGCGAAGTTGCGACCCGGCTGGGTCAGGCGATCGAGGTTGGCCGGTTGTGTCACCGAAGCTTCGCCGACGCTGTCGTAACCGCGCACGTCATCCCACAGCCAGTATTTCTTGTCGGTCAGGTTGTAGATGCCGCCGCTGACGGTGACGTCGTCGGTGACCTTGTAATAACCGGCCAGATCGAGAATGCCGAAGCCCGGCGACTTGAACTGGCTGCTGACGCCGTCCGGCGACTTGAAGTTGCTGTCGTCGACGCGATCCTTCTTCTTGACCACGGTCCAGCTCAGCAGGCCGCCGTAGTTATCTTGGTCGTAACCGAGGCCGAACACGCCGGTCAGCGGGTTGACGCTGTTCAACGGCTCGCCGTTGTCGTTGTTGCGTCCGTAGGCGTAGGAGATCGAACCCTGGGTGTACAGGCCTTGCGGCGCACCGAAGGAATCCAGATTCAGGCGACCTTTGACTTCGGCACCCTTGATGGTGGCGTGCTTGATGTTGCTGGACTGGAACGTCAGCTCGCTGTAGCCCGGGGTGACAGCGTCTTCGTTGATGAAGTCGCGGTACTTGTTATAGAACACCGCCACGTCGAATGAGCCTTGCTCGAAGTTGCCGCGCAGACCGGTTTCATAGCTTTTGCTCTTTTCCGGTTCCAGATCCGGGTTCGGCGCCACGTTGTAGCCGGTGGTGCTGTTCTCGAAGCGGCCGTACAGCGCTTTCGCAGTCGGTGTGCGGAAGCCTTCGGCGTATTGGCCGTACCAGGTGTAGTTGTCGGTCAGTGCGTAGGTCAGGCCGAATTTCGGCGAAACTTTATGCCAGGTCTTCTTCTCGTCGCTGACCGTGCCGTTGCCGTCGGCTGCCACGGTGTTGAGGAATTCCTGGGTGATGTGCGGCTTGAGCTGGGTGTAGTCGTAGCGCAGGCCTGGCAGGAAGGTCCAGTTGTTCCAGCTGATCTGATCCTGGGCGAACAGGCTGTAGGTGTTGATGGTCGGGTCCGGGAAGTCACTGGATTTTTTCAGCACGTCGGCTGCGCTGGTGGCGCCGATGGCGGTGCAGCCGCGACCGACCGCCAGGCACTTGCCGTCGCCGCTGCGCGAGCCGGTAACTTTCTGCTGCTTGATTGTGGTGCCGTAAGTCAGCACGTGATCGGTGTCACCGATGGCGTATGCCTTGTCCAGTTGCGCGTCGAAGACCCACTGTTTCTCTTCGTAGATCGTGTCGCGGGTACGCAGCACTTTGCGGGTGATCGGGTAATAGAACTCGTCGGTGCTCTGGTCGGTCTTGGCGGTCTGGTGGTTGAGGCTCCACTTCACGTTGTCCGCCAGCAGGCTGTCGAGCCCGAAGCTGTGCTCCAGGCCGAAACGTTCGCGGGTAATGGTGTCGTTGCCGGTACGCCACTGGTACATGCCGCCGGGCAGCACGCTGTTCGGGATCGTCGGGGCGCCGTTGAAGTAAGGGCCGCCGTAGGCGCTTTTCTGATCGGTGTCGCGATCGTCCTTGTACTTTTCGTAGGTCAGGCCCAGGCGCGAACCTTCGTTGTAGTTCCAGCCGATCTTGGCCAGCACGTTGGTGGCTTTCACGTCTTCCGGGTTGGCGGCTGTGCGCTCAAGACCGGTGCCGTTGTTGCTGCCGTAGGAATCGGTTTCATGACCGTCGCGCTGGCTGTAGTGCAGCAAGCCGTCGAACTGGTCGGCGCGACCGGCGACGGTGGCGGATTTCAGCCAGCTCTCGTCGGCGGAGCTGTAGCCGGTTTTCAGGCGGGCACCGACGTCTTTGCCGGGCTTGATGATGTCGTCCGGGTCGAGGGTGTAGTAGCTGACGGCGCCGCCGATGGCGTTGCTACCGTACAGCACCGAGGCCGGGCCACGGAGGATCTCGACGCGTTTGACGATTTCCGGATCGACGTAATTGCGCTGGGTCTTGGCGTACGGACCGTTGAAGAAACCGTCCGGCACTTCGACGCCGTCGACCTGAGTCAGGATGCGGTCGCCGTCGATGCCGCGAATGTTGTAGCCGCTGATCCCGCCACGCTGGCCGGCGCCGCCCACGGATACGCCCGGCTCGTAGCGCACCAGATCCTTGATGGTGTTGACGTTGTTGCGGTCCAGATCCTGACGGGTCTGCACGGTGACAGTGGCCGGCACGCTGTTGATCGACTGTTCCTGACGGGTGGCGCTGATGGTCACCTGGTCGAGGTTAAGCGCGCCGCTGCTGGCGCGTTTTTCCAGCACGACGTTGTTGTTGCTCAGTTTGCGGAAGCTCAGGTTGGTCCCCACCAACAGACGCTCCAGGGCTTTTTCCGGTGGCAGCGAACCGCGCACGCCCGGCGACGACACGTCCTGCCCCAGTTCCGCCGGCAAACCGACCTGCCAGCCGGTGACCGCGGTGAACGCATTGAGCGCCGACACCAGCGGCTGCTGGGCAATGGCGAACGAGTAGTCGCCCATGTTGCGCGTCGGCTGTTCGGTGGCGGCCATCAGCGGCGCGGTGCCGGCCATCAGAATGGCGGCGGTCAGCAGCGACAGCACGCGGGAAGGGGAAGAAGTCTGGCGGGTAAGGCGAGAGGACATCGATAGCGCTCCGTGTCGCACGAATCTTTATAGGTGCTGATTGATCTCGCGAGATGCGAATCAATTGCATTGGCTATAACGAGACGAACGAGCTTCGACTATCGAGTAAAAATAATTCTCATTTAGTTCAAGATCACCAGCGCCGGGAATTCCCGAAGCTTGGCCGAGGTGATATGAGCGAGCGAACGCACCACGTCCAGCGGCTGGTCGAGACGGTAATTGCCGGTGACGGCGACGTCGGCCAACTGATCGTTGGTGTTGATGATGAAGCCCGGGTAGTAGCGGCGCAGTTCGGCCAGCACCTGGTTCAGCGGGCAGTTCTCGAAGATCAGCCGACCCTGCACCCAGGCCAGATCGGTGGCGGCGTCGACCTTGGCCGGACGGTCGAAACCGTTCGGGCCGATGCGGATGCTTTCCCCGGCGGACAGCCGCACACGGGCATCGTCACGGGTCGCCCGCAGATCGACATCGCCGCGCTGCACCCGCACCTGCGCCACGCCGTCCAGATAACGCACGGCGAACGCGGTGTCGCGCACGCTGGCCTTCACCGGCCCGGCGTCGATTTCCAGCGGCTGGCTGCGGCTGGCCGGGATCTCGAAAAACGCTTCGCCCTGATACAGCCGCGCGACTCGCTGCTGATCGTTGATCGTGCTGGAGAACGCGGAATTGGTGTTCAGCAGGACTTTCGAGCCGTCCTCAAGCTGCAGGCGCTGACGCTCGCCGACTACGGTCAGGTGATCGGCCTGCAGACGCATCGGCAGGTTGCTGAAACTGAACAGCCCGAGCAGCAGCACCGCGGCGGTGGCCAGCGGTTTCCAGTGCGGACGCAGGCGAGTGAGGACGGTAACTTTCTTCGGTTTGGCCGCGAGGTTTTGCGCGCACTGAGCGATCTGCGGGCCGTCCCAGATTGCCTGAGCCTTGGCGAACGCCTCGGCATTCAACGGATCGGCCGCCAGCCAGGCATGGAATTGCCGGGTCTGCTCCTCGTCCGGACTGCCGAGCACGATGAGCCAGTCCAGAGCCTGGTCCATTGCGCTGGCGGCGTCCTGCGCCGATGAAGGCGAAGGGGAGCGGTGGGTGTCCGTCACGGTGTTTCCTCGGCAGTGTCTGTGCACGGCTGTTTTTTTAGTGAAGCGTAAAAGTCGGGCAAGGGTAACAAAGCCCGATGATCAGTGCAGTCGATCCTGTCGAATACCGACAAGGCTTGCAGATCAGTCGCCGTTCAGGCGCTCGGCGACACCGATGCAGATGGTCATGATCAGTTTGAGTTCTTTCTGCACCGTGCTGAGGGATACGCTCAGTTCTTCGGCGATTTCCTGATAGCTGTGCCCGTGCAGGCGGCTGAGGATGAAGATTTGCTGTTGGCGGGGGCTGAGTTCACCGAGGCTCACGTTCAGGCGCTCCAGCAATTGTTCGGCGTGGGCGGCGTCTTCGGCGCTGCTGGCGGGGGCGGCGACGCTGTGCACCACGTCCTGCGGCACGTCGTCGACCATGGTCCGCGAATGAATCTTGCGCGCACGCAAATGATCCAGTGCCAGGTTGCGCGCGGTCTGGAAGACAAAGGGTTCAAGGTGATCGATGGCCCGTTCGCTCAGCGCCCGGGTGACGCGCAGGTAAGTTTCCTGCAACAGGTCTTCGGCGGTGCTGTGGTTGTTGACCATCCGTTCCAGCGTCCGCAGCAGCGAGGTGCGCTGGGCGAGGAAGACGTGGTTGAAGTGTGATTGACTCACGGGAAGACCTGATCCATTTCGAGCGAATGATAATGCTTATCATCCGCCCGAGTGGTCAAGTGTTGATTTGTCAAAGGTTGGTAAAGCTTTTGCCCGCTCTCAAAACGGCGCCAGCGGTTTTATTCCGCGTTGCACAGGGCCAGGCAGTTATCGAGCATACGGTTGGAGAAGCCCCACTCGTTGTCGTACCAGGCCAGTACTTTCAGCAGTTTGCCGCTGGCTTTGGTGTGGTTGGCGTCGAAGATCGACGACAGCGGGTTGTGGTTGAAGTCGCTCGATACCAGCGGCAGGGTGTTGTAGCCGAGGATCTTCGAATGCTGGCTCGCCGCTTTCATCAGTGCATTGACCTCATCGGCCGAGGCTTCGCGCTTCAGCTGCACGGTCAGGTCCACCAGCGACACATTGATCACCGGCACACGCACGGCCATGCCGGTCAGCTTGCCCGCCAGTTCCGGCAGCACCAGGCCCACGGCTTCGGCAGCGCCGGTCTTGCTCGGGATCATGTTCTGGGTGGCGGAGCGGGCGCGGTACGGGTCGGTGTGGTAGACGTCGGTCAGGTTCTGGTCGTTGGTGTAGGCGTGAATCGTGGTCATCAGACCATTTTCGATGCCCAGTTCGCGGTGCAGCACCTGAGCCACGGGGGCCAGGCAGTTGGTGGTGCACGACGCGTTGGAAATGATCTGGTGCGACTGGCGCAGAATGTCGTGGTTCACACCGTAAACGACGGTGGCATCGGCGCCTTTGGCCGGGGCCGAGATAATCACTTTGCGTGCGCCGGCGGTAATATGCGCGGCGGCTTTGGCCCGGTCGGTGAACAGACCGGTGCATTCGAATACCACATCAATCTTTTCCGCGGCCCATGGCAGGTCGGCCGGGTTGCGGATGGCGCTGACCGAAATGCGGTCGCCGTTGACGGTCAGGCTCTCGTTGTCATGAGCCACTTCGGCGTCGAATGTGCCATGAACGGTGTCGTACTTGAGCAGATGCGCATTGATCGCGCTGTCGCCCAGATCGTTGATGGCGACGATCTGCAAATCCTGACGATAGCCTTGGGTATACAGTGCGCGCAGGACATTACGGCCGATACGGCCAAAACCATTGATTGCGATTCGAAGAGTCATTGAACAGCGCCGCCGTCGTTTTGTTGTTGGAATTACAAGATTATTCGCATAAAAATAGAAAACAAGCCTTTTTAGTGGCAATATTTTGTTTTATCTACAACGAGTGACCTGAATCAACTGGTCCGAATGATCAAGAAAACCGTTCGTCATCCCACGCGAACGGGCTTTTGATCAGCATAGACAATCAGGTCGCCACATCCGTTAGCCTGGAGTTCTACACATGCATCCCCGCGTTCTTGAGGTCACCGAACGGCTTATCGCCCGCAGCCGCGCCACGCGTCAGGCTTACCTTGCACTGATTCGCGGCGCCGCCACCGACGGGCCGATGCGCGGCAAGCTGCAATGCGCCAACTTCGCCCATGGCGTGGCCGGGTGTGGCAGCGAAGACAAGCACAGCCTGCGGATGATGAACTCGGCGAACATCGCAATTGTTTCGTCATATAACGACATGCTCTCGGCGCATCAGCCGTACGAAGTCTTCCCGGAACAGATCAAGAACGCCCTGCGCGAAATCGGCTCGGTCGGCCAGTTCGCCGGCGGTACGCCGGCCATGTGCGATGGAGTGACCCAGGGCGAGCCGGGCATGGAGCTGAGCCTGCCGAGCCGCGAAGTGATCGCGATGTCGACGGCGGTGGCGCTGTCGCACAACATGTTCGACGGCGCGCTGATGCTCGGCATCTGCGACAAGATCGTTCCGGGCCTGATGATGGGCTCCTTGCGTTTCGGTCACCTGCCGACGATTTTCGTACCGGGCGGGCCGATGGTCTCGGGGATTTCAAACAAGGAAAAAGCCGACGTGCGGCAGAAGTACGCCGAAGGCAAGGCGACCCGCGAAGAGCTGCTGGAATCGGAGATGAAGTCCTACCACAGCCCGGGCACCTGCACCTTCTACGGCACCGCCAACACCAACCAGTTGCTGATGGAAGTCATGGGCCTGCACTTGCCGGGCGCGTCCTTCGTCAACCCGAACACGCCGCTGCGTGAGGCCCTGACCCGCGAAGCCGCGCATCAGGTCACCCGCCTGACCAAACAGAACGGCAACTTCATGCCGATCGGCGAAATCGTTGACGAGAAGGCGCTGGTCAACTCGATCGTCGCGCTGCACGCCACCGGCGGCTCGACCAACCACACCCTGCACATGCCGGCCATCGCCATGGCGGCAGGCATTCAACTGACCTGGCAGGACATGGCCGACCTCTCCGAAGTCGTGCCGACCCTGAGCCACGTCTATCCGAACGGCAAGGCTGACATCAACCACTTCCAGGCAGCGGGCGGCATGTCGTTCCTGATCCGCGAACTGCTCGAAGCCGGCCTGCTGCACGAAGACGTCAACACCGTGCTCGGCCACGGCCTGAGCCAGTACACCAAGGAGCCGTTCCTCGATAACGGCAAGTTGGTGTGGCGCGAAGGCCCGACCGACAGCCTCGACGAAAACATCCTGCGTCCGGTGGCCCGTGCGTTCTCGGCAGAGGGCGGCTTGCGCGTGATGGAAGGCAACCTCGGTCGTGGCGTGATGAAGGTGTCCGCCGTGGCGCTGGAAAACCAGATTGTCGAAGCACCGGCCATGGTGTTCCAAGATCAACAGGATCTGGCGGACGCCTTCAAGGCCGGTTTGCTTGAAAAAGATTTCGTCGCGGTGATGCGCTTCCAGGGCCCGCGCTCCAACGGCATGCCGGAGCTGCACAAGATGACGCCGTTCCTCGGCGTGCTGCAGGATCGCGGCTTCAAGGTTGCGCTGGTGACTGACGGACGTATGTCCGGCGCATCCGGGAAAATTCCGGCGGCCATTCATGTCAGCCCCGAAGCTTATGTCGGCGGCGCTTTGGCGCGGGTGCAAGAGGGCGATATCATCCGCGTCGATGGCGTCAAAGGCACTTTGGAACTCAAGGTGGACGCCGCCGAATTCGCAGCGCGCGAACCCGCCAAAGGCCTGTTGGGCAACAACATCGGCAGCGGTCGCGAGCTGTTTGGCTTCATGCGTTTGGCCTTCAGCTCGGCGGAGCAGGGCGCCAGCGCCTTCACTTCTGCCCTGGAGACGCTTAATTGAAACTGGCTTTGGTCGGTGACATCGGAGGCACCAACGCGCGGTTCGCGTTGTGGAAAGATCAGCAGCTCGAATCGGTTCAGGTGCTGGCCACGGCCGACCATGCCAGCCCGGAAGAGGCGATCAGCCTCTACCTGAGCGGGCTCGGTCTGGCGCCAGGCGCCATCGGTTCGGTGTGCCTGTCGGTGGCGGGGCCGGTGAGCGGCGATGAATTCAAGTTCACCAACAACCACTGGCGCCTGAGCCGCAAGGCGTTCTGCCAGACCTTGCAGGTCGAGCAGTTGTTGCTGATCAACGACTTCTC
Source organism: Pseudomonas sp. GW458-11-26-14-LB4 (assembly GCF_059423925.1). Classification (NCBI taxonomy): domain Bacteria; kingdom Pseudomonadati; phylum Pseudomonadota; class Gammaproteobacteria; order Pseudomonadales; family Pseudomonadaceae; genus Pseudomonas; species Pseudomonas sp. GW458-11-26-14-LB4. The sequence goes on along the minus strand of NZ_JBWKYU010000005.1, from coordinate 71,551 downwards.
GGCGATGGCGCTGGGCATGACCCGTTTGCAGCCCGGCGAATTTCGCGTGGTCTGCGAGGGCGAGCCTGAGCCATTGCGCCCGGCAGTGGTGATCGGCCCGGGCACTGGTCTGGGCGTCGGCACGTTGCTCGATCTCGGTGAAGGTCGATTTGCCGCGTTGCCGGGAGAGGGCGGTCACGTCGATCTGCCGCTGAGCAGTCTGCGTGAAACCCAGCTCTGGCAGCACATCCACAACGAAATCGGCCACGTCAGCGCGGAAACCGCGTTGAGCGGCGGCGGCTTGCCTCGGGTGTACCGGGCGATCTGCGCGGTGGATGGTCATGAACCGAAACTCGATACGCCGGAGGCCATCACTGCGGCGGGACTTGCAGGCGACCCGATTGCCCTGGAAGTACTGGAGCAATTCTGCTGCTGGCTCGGTCGCGTGGCCGGCAATAACGTGCTGACCACCGGCGGCCGTGGTGGGGTGTACATCGTGGGTGGCGTGATTCCGCGCTTTGCCGACTTCTTCCTCGAAAGCGGTTTCGCCCGCAGCTTCGCCGACAAGGGCTGCATGAGCGATTACTTCAAGGGGATTCCGGTGTGGCTGGTGACGGCGCCGTATTCCGGGCTCGTCGGTGCAGGAGTGGCGCTCGAACAATCCGGTAAATGATCATTCCCACGCCGAGCGTGGGAACCCTCGACACATCAGGCATAATCCGCCCAATTCCAACAACAAGGATGCCTTCGAAGTGAGCTCAGTCAACAAGTCGATTTTGTTGGTCGATGACGACCAGGAGATACGCGAGTTGCTGGAAACCTACCTGACCCGCGCGGGCTTTCAGGTTCGGGCCACGGCGGATGGCGCCGGTTTTCGTCAGGCGTTGAACGAAGCGCCGAGCGATCTGGTGATCCTCGATGTGATGCTGCCCGATGAAGACGGCTTCAGCCTGTGCCGCTGGGTGCGCCAGCATCCGCGTCAGGCCCAGGTGCCGATCATCATGCTTACCGCCAGTTCCGACGAAGCCGATCGTGTCATCGGTCTGGAGCTAGGCGCCGACGACTACCTCGGCAAACCTTTCAGCCCCCGCGAACTGCAAGCCCGGATCAAGGCCCTGCTGCGTCGCGCCCAATTCGGTCAGGAACGCGGCGGCAGTGAAGTGCTGGCGTTCGATGAGTGGCGACTGGACATGGTCAGCCATCGGCTGTTCCACACCGACGGCGAGGAAGTGATTCTTTCCGGCGCCGACTTCGCCCTGCTGAAACTGTTCCTCGATCACCCTCAGCAAATCCTCGACCGCGACACCATCGGCAACGCCACCCGTGGCCGCGACCTGATGCCCCTCGATCGCATCGTCGACATGGCCGTCAGCCGTTTGCGCCAGCGTCTGCGCGACACCGAAAAACCGCCACGGCTGATCCGCACCGTGCGTGGCAGCGGCTACCAGCTGGCAGCCAATGTGGTTGCCGGCAATGGTCACTGAGTTCCTGCGCACCACCGCGCGCAAAGTGCCGATGCCGCGTTCGTTGCTCGGCCGGATGTTGCTGCTGACGTTGCTCGCGGTGTTGTTCGCCCAGACCCTGTCCAGCGTGATCTGGGTGTCCCAATTGCGCGCGACCCAGCTCGAAGGCCTGGTCACCAGCGCTCGCAGCCTCGCCCATTCGATGACCGCCAGTGTCAGTTACTTCCGCTCGTTGCCGGTGGCCTATCGGCCGCTGGTGCTCGATCAGTTGCGCAGTATGGGCGGCACGCGTTTTGTGGTGACGCTGAACGACAAGCCGCTGGGCATGGAAGTACTGCCGGTGACACCGCGCAAGGCAGCGGTGTTGAAAGCGGTGGATGAAGTGCTGCGTCAGTCGCTGGGCCAGGACACCGACATTCTGGTGACCTTCGTCAGCCCTGATGACCTGCGGATCTTCAACGCCGGGTTGAAACTCGATGAGTTGCCACGTTCGTGGGCGCATTACGCGTTGACGCTGGAACCGGTGAATCCGCCGGTGCTGGTGACCCAGATTCAGTTGGCGCCGGGTGAATGGCTGTACATCGCCTCACTGCTGCCCGAACCCTACACCAGTCTTGAAGAACAGGGCCTGCCGACTCAGCAGGTGTGGTTCATCGTCTTCACCAGCGGTTTCCTGTTGTTGTTCATCGGCCTGCTGGTGCACTGGCAGAGCCGGCCGCTCAAGCGTCTGGCACGGGCCGCGCGGGATTTGTCGCTGGGCGCCGACGTCGAGCCGGTGGCCGAGGGCGGCGGCAGTGAAGTGGTCGAAGTGGGCCGCGCCTTCAACACCATGCGCGAGCGCATCAGCCGTTACCTGACCGAGCGCAGCCAGTTGTTCAGCGCGATTTCCCATGACCTGCGCACGCCGATCACCCGCTTGCGACTGCGGGTCGAACTGCTGGAAGACGAAACACTGCAAACCAAGTTCGGCCGCGATCTGGATGAATTGGAGCTGCTGGTCAAAGGCGCGCTGCAATGCGTGAAGGACACCGACATCCACGAAAACATCGAGCCGGTGGACCTGAACCATGTGCTCGACTGTCTGGTGGAGCCGTATCTGGCACCCAACGGCAATGGCCGCGTGACCCAACAGGGGCGGGCGCTGGCGGCGTATCCGGGCAAGCCGTTGGCGCTCAAGCGCTGCATCGGCAACCTGATCGACAACGCGTTGAAGTACGGCCAGAACGCGCACTTGCACATCGATGACGACGAAAGCGCATTTGTACTGCATGTCGACGACGAAGGCCCGGGCGTGCCGGAGCAGCGGTTGGAGCAGGTGTTCGAGCCGCACTTCCGGTTGGCGGGGCAGCAGCAGGGTTACGGTCTCGGTTTGGGGATCGCCCGCAACATTGCCCATAGCCATGGCGGTGAGGTGACGTTGCAGAATCTGCGTGAGGGTGGATTGCGCGTGACCCTGCAATTGCCGCGTTCGGCGGATTAAGTCAAAAGCTTGCCCTCACCCTAGCCCTCTCCCGGAGGGAGAGGGGACCGACCGAGGTGTCTGGCGTCATACATCGACCTGAAAGACCTTATCGATTATGGATTCAAAGCGAATCGTTCAGGTCGGCGTACCTCTGCAATATCCCTCGGTCGGCCCCCTCTCCCTCCGGGAGAGGGCTGGGGTGAGGGCTGGCTCTTTGTCACGACTCGGTGACAAAACCCGCCCCCTTCGTTACAAGCCCCTCCCGGCCCGTTGTTTAGACTGCCCGCAGTCATAACAACAAAAAAGGCCACCCATGGATCACTTCAATCCGGGCTTCAGCAGTTGGCTGAACGCCCCTGCCCACCAGCAATGGCTCGCCGACGAAGGCCTGCGCCTGCTGGCATTTGCCAAGGCTTCGCGATTGCCCGAAGGCTTCGGCAATCTCGATGAGCGCGGCCAGCTCCAGGCCGGCGCGCAAGCCGAAACCATGAACACCGCACGCATGACCCACAGCTTCGCCATGGCCCACATTCAGGGTCTGCCGGGATTCGCCGAACTGGTCGATCACGGCATTGCGGCCCTGCGCGGCCCGTTGCGCGATGCGCTGCACGGCGGCTGGTTCGCTGTCGCCGAGCACCGTGACGGCAACACCGGCAAGAACGCTTATCTGCATGCCTTCGTCGCGCTGGCGGCCAGTTCCGCGGTGGTCGCGCAACGCCCCGGTGCGCAGGCATTGCTGGATGACGCCGTCGACATCATCGACACCTATTTCTGGAGCGAAGAAGAGGGCGCCATGCGCGAATTCTTCAATCGCGACTGGCGCGAAGAAGAAGCCTACCGCGGTGCCAACAGCAACATGCACGCCACCGAAGCCTTCCTTGCGCTGGCCGATGTCACCGAAGACCCGCGCTGGCTGGTGCGTGCGCAACGCATCGTCGAGCGGGTGATTCACGGTCACGCTGCCGCCAACGATTACCTGGTGATCGAGCATTTCGACCGCGACTGGCAGCCGCTGCGTGAATACAACCATGACAATCCCGCCGACGGTTTCCGTCCCTACGGCACCACACCGGGCCACGGTTTCGAGTGGGCGCGGCTGTTGCTGCACCTCGAAGCCGCGCGGGTTCAGGCCGGCATGCTCACGCCCGGCTGGCTGGCCACTGACGCGCAAAAGCTGTTCGAGAACAACTGCCGTCATGGCTGGGACGTCGATGGCGCGCCAGGCATCGTCTACACCCTCGACTGGAACAACAAAGCGGTGGTGCGTCATCGCCTGCACTGGACTCACGCCGAAGCCAGCGCTGCCGCCAGTGCCTTGCTCAAACGCACCGGCGATGCGCAGTACGAAACCTGGTATCGCCTGTTCTGGGAATTTTGCGAAACGTATTTCATCGACCGCTGCGACGGCAGCTGGCACCACGAACTCGATCCGCAGAACCGCCCAAGTGCCGATATCTGGGCGGGCAAACCGGATCTGTACCACGCCTGGCAGGCCGTGCTGATTCCGCGTCTGCCGCTGGCGCCGAGCATGGCCAGTGCTCTGGCACAGCTTTCCCGAAGCGTTCCTGTGTAACCATGTGGTGACATTCGCGCGTCCCTTCGTTACCTGCGAGGGGAAACGCTCTGTTTAAACTCGTGTGCAGCGCAAGCACCAGACTTGCATGCATAACAACAAGAAAGGTACATCTCAGATGAATGCGATTTCTCGCCTCGCTACTGTCATTTCTGTCGCCTCCCTGTTCCCGCTCGCTGTGCTGCCCCTGAGTGTTTCCGCTGCCGAATCCAAAGGTTCGGTGGAAGTCGTGCATTGGTGGACGTCCGGTGGCGAAAAAGCTGCCGTCGATGTGCTCAAGGCACAAGTCGAGAAAGACGGTTTCACCTGGAAAGACGGCGCTGTCGCCGGTGGTGGCGGTGCGACTGCCATGACCGTGCTGAAAAGCCGCGCGGTAGCCGGCAACCCGCCAGGCGTTGCCCAGATCAAAGGCCCGGACATCCAGGAATGGGCGTCGACCGGTCTGCTCGACACTGACGTCCTGAAAGACGTTTCCAAGTCCGAGAAGTGGGACAGCCTGCTCGACAAGAAAGTCTCCGACACCGTGAAGTTCGAAGGTGATTACGTGGCCGTCCCGGTGAACATTCACCGCGTGAACTGGCTGTGGATCAACCCGGAAGTCTTCAAGAAAGCCGGTATCGAAAAAGCCCCGACCACCCTCGAAGAATTCTACGCCGCCGGCGACAAGCTGAAAGCGGCGGGCTTCATCCCGCTGGCTCACGGCGGCCAGCCATGGCAGGACAGCACCGTGTTCGAAGCGGTCGTGCTGTCGGTGATGGGCGTTGATGGTTACAAGAAAGCCCTGGTCGACCTGGACAACGCTGCCCTGACCGGCCCGGAAATGGTCAAGGCCCTGACCGAGCTGAAGAAAGTCGCGACCTACATGGACCAGGACGGCAAAGGCCAGGACTGGAACCTGGAAGCGGCCAAGGTCATCAACGGCAAGGCCGGCATGCAGATCATGGGTGACTGGGCCAAGTCCGAATGGACCGCCGCCAAGAAAGTCGCCGGCAAGGACTACGAGTGCGTAGCCTTCCCGGGCACCGACAAGGCGTTCACCTACAACATCGACTCGCTGGCCGTGTTCAAGCAGAAGGACGCGGGCACCGCGGCCGGTCAGCAGGACATCGCCAAAGTCGTGCTGGGTGAAAACTTCCAGAAAGTCTTCAGCATCAACAAGGGCTCGATCCCGGTGCGTAACGACATGCTCGCCGACATGGGCAAGTACGGTTTCGACTCCTGCGCCCAGACCGCTGCCAAGGACTTCCTGGCAGACGCCAAGAACGGCGGCCTGCAACCGAGCATGGCGCACAACATGGCGACCACGCTGGCAGTTCAGGGCGCGTTCTTTGATGTCGTGACCAACTACATCAACGACCCGAAAGCCGACCCGGCCGACGCTGCCAAAAAACTCGGCACTGCCATCAAGGCTGCCAAGTAAGCGGTAGCGACGAGCTGCGAGCTACAAGCTGCGAGACAAGAGCGCTGCTCTGCTGGTCTTGCAGCTCTCAACTCGTAGCTGCTCTTCTCTTTTTTTATTGGATCTTCCCATGAGTTCTGTTGCTGTGTTCAGCAAGGCCTCGCCGTTCGACGCATTGCAGCGCTGGCTACCGAAACTGGTGCTGGCGCCGAGCATGTTCATCGTTCTGGTGGGCTTCTATGGCTATATCCTCTGGACGTTTGTCCTGTCGTTCACCACGTCGACCTTCCTGCCGAACTACAAGTGGGCAGGCCTGGCGCAATACGAGCGTCTGTTCGACAACGACCGTTGGTGGGTGGCGAGCAAGAACCTGGCCGTGTTCGGCGGCATGTTCATCGGCATCACCCTCGTAATCGGCGTGACACTGGCGATTTTCCTCGACCAGAAAATCCGTCGCGAAGGCTTTATCCGCACCATTTACCTGTACCCGATGGCGCTCTCGATGATCGTCACCGGTACTGCGTGGAAATGGCTGCTCAACCCGGGCATGGGCCTGGACAAATTGCTGCGGGACTGGGGCTGGGAAGGCTTCCGTCTCGACTGGCTGATCGACCCGGATCGCGTGGTGTATTGCCTGGTGATCGCGGCGGTCTGGCAGGCTTCGGGCTTCATCATGGCGATGTTCCTCGCCGGTCTGCGTGGCGTCGATCAATCGATCATTCGTGCCGCCCAGATCGACGGCGCGAGCATGCCGCGCATCTACTGGAAGGTTGTGCTGCCAAGCCTGCGTCCGGTGTTCTTCAGTGCGGTGATGATCCTGGCGCACATCGCGATCAAGAGCTTCGACCTGGTGGCGGCCATGACGGCCGGCGGCCCGGGTTATTCCTCCGATTTGCCGGCGATGTTCATGTACTCGTTCACCTTCAGCCGTGGACAGATGGGCATGGGCTCGGCCAGTGCAATCCTGATGCTCGGTGCGATCCTCGCGATCATCGTGCCTTACCTGTACTCCGAGCTGAGGACCAAGCGTCATGACTAGTCTCGCCTCCAAACCGGCCATCAGCCTGAGTCGCATCGCGATCTACGCGGTGCTGATCCTTGCGGTCCTGCTGTATCTGGTACCGCTGGTGGTCATGCTGCTGACCAGCTTCAAGACCCCGGAAGACATCTCCACCGGCAACCTGCTGAGCTGGCCGACCGTGGTCAGCGGCATCGGCTGGGTGAAAGCCTGGGCCACCGTTGACGGCTACTTCTGGAACTCGATCAAGATCACCGTTCCGGCCGTGATCATCTCCACCGCCATCGGTGCGTTGAACGGTTATGTGCTGTCGTTCTGGCGCTTCCGCGGTTCGCAGCTGTTCTTCGGCCTGCTGTTGTTCGGCTGCTTCCTGCCGTTCCAGACCGTGCTGCTGCCGGCGTCGTTCACCCTCGGCAAGATGGGCCTGGCGAGCACCACTACCGGCCTGGTGTTCATCCATGTGGTCTACGGTCTGGCGTTCACCACGCTGTTCTTCCGTAACTACTACGTGAGCATTCCGGATGCGCTGATCAAGGCCGCGCGTCTCGATGGCGCGGGGTTCTTCACGATCTTCCGCCAGATCATCCTGCCGATGTCCACTCCGATCATCATGGTCTGCCTGATCTGGCAGTTCACCCAGATCTGGAACGACTTCCTGTTCGGCGTGGTGTTCTCCAGCGGTGATTCGCAACCGATCACGGTGGCGCTGAACAACCTGGTCAACACCAGCACCGGGGCCAAGGAATACAACGTGGATATGGCGGCGGCGATGATCGCCGGGCTGCCGACCCTGCTGGTCTATGTGGTCGCAGGCAAGTATTTCGTGCGCGGGCTGACGGCCGGCGCAGTCAAGGGGTAATCATGGCTACGCTCGAACTTCGCAATGTAAACAAGACCTACGGTACCGGCCTGCCGGACACCCTGAAGAACATCGAACTGTCGATCAAGGACGGTGAGTTCCTGATCCTCGTCGGGCCCTCGGGCTGCGGCAAGTCGACCCTGATGAACTGCATCGCCGGCCTGGAAACCATCACCGGCGGCGCGATCATGATCGGTGACCAGGATGTCAGCGGCATGAGCCCGAAAGATCGCGACATCGCCATGGTGTTCCAGTCCTACGCGCTGTATCCGACCATGAGCGTGCGCGAGAACATCGAGTTCGGTCTGAAGATCCGCAAGATGAGCCAGTCGGCGATCGACGAAGAAGTCGCCCGCGTGGCCAAGCTGCTGCAGATCGAGCACCTGCTCAATCGCAAGCCGGGTCAGCTCTCCGGCGGCCAGCAACAGCGCGTGGCGATGGGCCGTGCCCTGGCGCGTCGGCCGAAGATCTATCTGTTCGACGAACCGCTGTCCAACCTCGACGCCAAACTGCGCGTCGAGATGCGCACCGAAATGAAACTGATGCACCAGCGTCTGAAAACCACCACGGTCTACGTGACCCACGACCAGATCGAAGCGATGACGTTGGGCGACAAAGTGGCGGTGATGAAGGACGGGATCATCCAGCAGTTCGGTACGCCGAAAGAGATCTACAACGACCCGGCCAACCTGTTCGTCGCGAGCTTCATCGGTTCGCCGCCGATGAACTTCATCCCGCTGCGTCTGCAACGCAAGGACGGCCGTCTGGTGGCGCTGCTCGACAGCGGCCAGGCCCGTTGCGAATTGCCGATGGCGATGCAGGACGCCGGACTCGAAGACCGCGAAGTGATCCTCGGCCTGCGCCCGGAGCAGATTGTCCTGGCCAATGGCGAGGGCAATGGCTTGCCGAGCATCAAGGCTGAAGTGCAGGTCACCGAGCCGACCGGTCCGGACACCCTGGTGTTCGTCAACCTCAACGACACCAAGGTCTGCTGCCGTCTGGCGCCGGATGTGGCGCCGCAGGTGGGTGAGACCCTGACCCTGCAATTCGATCCGTCGAAAGTGCTGCTGTTCGATGCCAAGTCCGGCGAGCGCCTGGGGGTTGCGGGCCTGCCGAAAACCGAGTCGCACAGCGCCAACGTGGCCCAGTTCAAGGGTCGCTGATCAACAAATGCGGGAGCGGGCTCGCCCGTTTCCGCAGGGAGCACGCGGTGCGTGGCCTGTCGCGCGCCGCATCAGATGTAAACCGCGTTAAATAAGAAGAACAGTTAATAACAATAAAACGAGGATGTAGGGATGAAGAAGAACAACAACGCTCAGCGAATCGGCCAGTTGTCAGCAGTTGCGGCAATGATGCTGGCCGGTAGCGTCCACGCGGCTGACGCGTTCAGCTCCGATTCGGAGTGGATGACCGGGGACTGGGGTGGCGAACGTACCAAGCTGATCGAGCAGGGTATCGACATCAAGATGGACTACGTCGGTGAAGTGGGCGGCAACCTTCACGGCGGTTTCAACGACGACAAGACAGCGCGTTACGCCGACCAGTTCGGTCTGGGCGTGGCGCTGGATCTGCAAAAACTGTGGGGCTGGGACAACACCCAGGCCAAGATCCAGTTCACCAACCGTAACGGCTACAACATTTCCAACGACCGCGTTGGCGATCCGCGTGCCGGCACCCTGAGTTCCTCGCAGGAAGTCTACGGTCGTGGCCACATGGTGCGTCTGACCCAGTTGTGGATCAAACATCAGTTCTTCGACAACAAACTCGACATCAAGGCCGGTTACTTCGGCGAAGGCGAAGACTTCAACACCTTCCCGTGCGAGTTCCAGAACCTGGCGTTCTGCGGTTCGCAAGTGGGTAACTGGGCGACCAACATCTGGTACAACTGGCCGGTCAGCCAGGCGGCCATTCGCGTCAAATACAACATCAACGACGAGCTCTACGCGCAGATTGGTGCGTACAACCAGAACCCGTCGCAACTGGAACACGGCAACGGCTTCAAGTTGAGCGGCAGCGGCACCAAAGGCACCGTGTTGCCAGTGGAACTGGTCTGGTTGCCTAACCCGAACGGCCTGCCGGGCGAATACCGTGTCGGTTACTACAAGAGCACGGCCGATGCCGACGACGTTCGCGAAGACGTCAACGGTTTCGACGCGGCAACCACCGGTGACGCCTACCGCACCCACAGCAGCAAGCACGGTTACTGGTTCGTTGCACAGCAACAACTCACCAGCCACAACGGTGACAAGAGCCGTGGTCTGAACATCGCTGCCAACGCCACGTTCCATGACAAGGACACCAACTTCATCGACAACTACCAGTCCTTGATGTTTGTGTACAAAGGCCCGTTCGACGCACGTCCGAAAGATGACGTCGGTATCGGTGCGGCACGTATTCACGTGAACAATGACGTGAAGAAAAACGCCGAGCTGCTCAACGTCGCCAACGGTGTTTCGGACTACGACAATCCGGTGTTCTCGCCGATTCGTGAAACCGAATACAACTACGAGATCAACTACGGCTTCCACGTGACCAACTGGCTGACCGTACGCCCGAACCTGCAATACATCACTCATCCGGGCGGTGTGGATGAAGTGGATAACGCTTTGGTCGCTGGCCTGAAAATTCAGTCTACGTTCTGACGCGTCTGCGATAAGCTCCTCTCTATGTGCGCATATTTGCGGACAGCCAAGGCTGTCCGCTTTTTTTTGGACAGGGGTGTCGCAGCCCATGAAAGTTGAATCTGGAACCGTGGCCCATGCATGAGCATCCGCTGCAACGCTTCTTCAAATCCTTGCGCGAACGTCCGGTGTTCGCCTGGGAGCGCTATCAGATGCGCGATGTGCTGGTGATCGATCATCCGCTGTGTCAGGCGGTGTTCAGTCGCCAGGGCGCGCAATTGCTGCATTTTCAGCCGCGCGGGCAAAAGCCGTGGTTATGGTGCGCGGCGAAATGGCCGCATGTCGGCGCGATTCGCGGCGGCGTGCCGGTTTGCTGGCCATGGTATGGCCGTCACCCGAGCGAAAACGCGTGGCCGTCCCATGGCTGGGCGCGACTTCTGGACTGGAAACTGCTCGACAGCAGCACCGGTGATGACGGCGTGCGCCTGCATTGGCAATTGCAGCTGTGCGACTGGCAGGTGGACCTGCACGCGCATCTGGGCGAACGCATGGAATTGCGCCTGAGCACTGAGCATCAGGACGACATGCCGTGCCAGTTGAGCCAGGCTTTGCACGCTTACTGGCGTATTGGCGACGTGAGTGAGATAGCGCTGTCTGGGCTCGAAGGGGCGCAGGGTTATGACCAGTTGAACCGTGAGGTTTGCCAGCAGGAAGGCGAGTTGCGGGTTGATGGCGGCTGTCAGCGAGTGTTTCAGCACGACGGCGAATTGCAGCTCAAGGATCACGCCTGGCAGCGCGAATTGTGCATCGATACCGGTGACAGCGCGGACACCGTGGTGTGGCATCCGGGCGCGCGGCCGTTGCTCGGCGTGACTTGGGATGAGATCTCGGAATTTGTCTGTGTTGAAGCGGCGGCGGGCGGGACCGACAGCCTGCATCTGGCGCCGGGGGAGAAGGCGCATTTGAGTTTGCAGGCTTGGGCTGGGGCTTGAGTGTGTCAATTCGACCGCTGCCCTCACCCTAACCCTCTCCCAGGGGGAGAGGGGACCGATTGGGGGATATTCAAGAGATTCACCGAATTGAACGAATGTCTTTGAATCCATAATCGACCCAATCTTTCAAGTCGATGTATAGCGCAAGACACTTCGGTCAGTCCCCTCTCCCTCCGGGAGAGGGTAAGGGTGAGGGGCTTTTGATCTTCAGTTGAACTCGTCACCCACCGGATACCGGCTCGCATTCAAGCTCTCTTTGATCTTGCGCAGATGCGGCTGGAAATCCACCCCGCGACGCAGCGTCATCCCCGTCGCCAGTACATCCAGCACGGTCAACTGAATGATCCGCGAGGTCATCGGCATGTAGATGTCGGTGTCTTCCGGCAGCGGAATATTCAGGCTCAGCGTACTGGCCTTGGCCAGTGGCGAATTCTCTGCCGTCAGGCCCAGCACCGAAGCGCCGTTCTCCCGGGCGATGCGCGCCACTTCCACCAGTTCGCGGGTGCGGCCGGTGTAGGAAATGATCACGAACAGCTCGCCGGTGTGCGCCACCGAGGCAATCATCCGCTGCATCAGCACATCGGCGTGGGCGGTGACCGCGAGGTTGAAACGGAAGAACTTGTGCTGCGCATCCAAAGCCACCGGAGCCGAAGCACCCAAGCCGAAGAAGTGGATCTGCCGGGCCTGGATCAACAGGTCGACGGCGCGGCTGATCAGGTTCGGGTCCAGCGCCTGGCAAGCGCTGTCCAAAGACGCGATCGCACTGCCGAAAATCTTCTGCGTGTAGGCCTCGGGATTGTCGTCGGCTTCTACCGCACGGCTGACATACGCCGCGCCGCTGGCCAGGCTCTGGGCCAGTTGCAGCTTGAGTTCGGGATAGCCGCTGACGCCGAACGAACGGCAGAAACGGTTGACCGTCGGTTCACTGACCGACGCCGCCTGGGCGAGGGCGGCGATGCTGAAGCGGGTGGCCTGCTGTGGGTTGAGCAGGATCACTTCGGCGACTTTGCGTTCGGCCTTGTTCAGCTCTTCAAGGCGACTCTGGATCTGTTCCAGTAAATTTCGCACGCGGTCCATAAGAATTCCTAGATTCACCGGCGCCGATAAGCGCGCGGCTATGCAAATTGGGCCTTTGATGTGGCCCGTGACGGTGGCCTATCCTACTGATGGCTCCGACCGACCACCACTCGGAATCTGTATTTTGCGAAAATGTTGTGGTTATTACTACATTTTCCCTTGAGTGATGCCTTGAAAAAAGGTATTTGTAGCTTAACTTGATAAAAGAACAAACATCATGCCTTCGATTACGGTTGAACCGTGCACCTTCGCCTTGTTCGGCGCCTTGGGCGATCTGGCCCTGCGCAAGCTGTTTCCTGCCCTTTATCACCTTGATGGCGCCGGCCTGCTGCACGAGGACACGCGCATTATCGCACTGGCCCGTGAGGCGGGCACCGAGCAGCAGCACCTGGCGTTCATCGCCGCCGAGTTGCGCCGTTACGTGGGCAAGGAACTGGACGAGGCCGTGGCCGAGCGCTTTCTGGCGCGTCTGACCTACCTGCACGTCGACTTCCTCAAGGCTGAAGATTATGTGGCGCTGGCCGAACTGGCCGGCAGCACGCAACGCATGATTGCCTACTTCGCCACCCCGGCGGCGGTGTACGGCGCGATCTGCGAGAACCTGGCGAACGTCGGTCTGGCGGAAAACACCCGCGTGGTGCTGGAAAAGCCGATCGGTTCCGACCTGGAATCCTCGCGCAAGGTCAACGACGCCGTGGCGCAGTTCTTCCCGGAGAACCGCACCTACCGCATCGACCACTACCTGGGCAAAGAAACCGTTCAGAACCTGATCGCCCTGCGTTTCGCCAACAGCCTGTTCGAAACCCAGTGGAACCAGAACTACATCTCCCACGTGGAAATCACCGTGGCCGAGAAGGTCGGCATCGAAGGCCGCTGGGGTTACTTCGACAAGGCCGGTCAGCTGCGGGACATGATCCAGAACCACCTGCTGCAACTGCTCTGCCTGATCGCCATGGACCCGCCGGCCGACCTGTCCGCCGACAGCATCCGTGATGAAAAAGTGAAAGTGCTCAAAGCCCTGGCGCCGATCAGTCCGGAAGGCCTGACCACGCAAGTGGTGCGCGGCCAGTACATCGCCGGGCACAGCGAAGGCAAGTCCGTGCCGGGCTACCTTGAAGAGCCGAATTCCAACGCCCAGAGCGATACCGAAACCTTCGTTGCCCTGCGTGCCGACATCCGCAACTGGCGCTGGGCCGGCGTGCCGTTCTACCTGCGTACCGGCAAGCGCATGCCGCAAAAACTGTCGCAGATCGTCATCCACTTCAAGGAACCGTCGCACTACATCTTCGCCCCCGAGCAGCGCCTGCAGATCAGCAACAAACTGATCATCCGCCTGCAACCGGACGAAGGCATTTCCTTGCGCGTGATGACCAAAGAGCAAGGCCTGGACAAGGGCATGCAACTGCGCAGCGGCCCGCTGCAACTGAATTTTTCCGACACCTGGCGCAGCGCTCGGATCCCCGATGCCTACGAGCGGTTGTTGCTGGAAGTGATGAACGGCAATCAGAACCTGTTTGTCCGTAAAGATGAAATCGAAGCCGCGTGGAAATGGTGTGACCAGCTGATCGCCGGGTGGAAAAAATCCGGTGACGCGCCCAAGCCGTATGCGGCCGGGTCGTGGGGGCCGATGAGCTCCATTGCATTGATCACGCGGGACGGGAGGTCGTGGTATGGCGATATCTGATGTGAAATTGCCCGAGGGCGTGAATGCCCGCGAATTCAAGAGCCCGGTGCTGCTCGCCGAAGGCCTGGCGCTGAATGTCGCCAAGCAATTGAGCGAAGCGCTGGCTGCACGTGGCAACGCCGTGCTGGTGGTGTCCGGCGGCCGTAGCCCGGTGGCGTTTTTCCAGCACCTGGCCAAGCAGGAACTGGACTGGTCGAAGGTCGTCGTGACCCTGGCCGACGAGCGCTGGGTACCGGTCGAACATGCCGACAGCAATGCCGGTCTGCTCAAGCAGTATCTGCTCAAGGGCCCGGCGGCCAAGGCGCAGTTCCTCAGCCTCTACAGCGCGGCGGCCAACGTCGAGCAGGCTGCGGAGCAGGCCGATCGTTTGCTCGCCGAGTTGCCGCCCATCGACGTGCTGGTGTTGGGCATGGGCGATGACGGTCACACCGCGTCGCTGTTCCCGGACAGCCCGAACCTGGCCGAAGCCCTGCAAGCCGACGGCACCCGTCGCTGCTGGCCGATGCTCGCGCCAAGCGTGCCGCGTCAGCGCCTGACCATGAGCCGCGCACTGCTGGCGTCGGCGAGGCACAAGATTCTGTCGATTTCCGGTCAGTCGAAACTGACCACCCTGAATGCCGCACTGGCATCCAACGACGTCGCCGCCATGCCGGTTCGCGCGTTTCTGCAACCTACGTTAGAGATTTACTGGTGCCCATGAGCCAAGGAACAGCCGCTATGAAAACCCCATCCCCGACCGTTTCCATGGCGGACAAAGTTGCCCTGATCGACAGCCTCTGCGCCAAGGCGCGGATCCTGCCGGTGATTACCATCGCCCGTGAACAGGACGTGCTGCCGCTGGCCGACGCCCTGGCCGCCGGTGGTCTGACCGCGCTGGAAGTGACCCTGCGTTCGCAGTTCGGCCTCAAGGCGATCCAGATCCTGCGCGAACAGCGCCCGGAACTGGTGACCGGTGCCGGCACCGTCCTCGACCGCAACATGCTGGCCGCGGCCGAAGCCGCCGGTTCGCAATTCATCGTCACCCCGGGCATCACCCGTGACCTGCTGGAAGCCAGCGTCGAAAGCCCGATCCCGCTGCTGCCGGGCATCAGCAATGCCTCCGGCATCATGGAAGGTTATGGCCTGGGTTATCGCCGCTTCAAGCTGTTCCCGGCGGAAGTCAGCGGTGGCGTGGCAGCGATCAAGGCACTCGGCGGCCCGTTCGGCGAAGTGAAATTCTGCCCGACCGGCGGCGTCGGCCCTGCCAACATCAAGAGCTACATGGCGCTGAAAAACGTCATGTGCGTGGGCGGTAGCTGGATGCTCGATCCTGAGTGGATCAAGAACGGCGACTGGGCCCGTATTCAGGAATGCACCGCTGAGGCGTTGGCGCTGCTGGACTGATCGCTTCACCCGACACTTCGTTGTGTGTTCTACGGCTTTACGGTGCGCTTGGTCGGTGCACCGTTTTTTTTTGCCCGTAAAAAACTTCGTTATCTGGAGATACGTTATTTGGAGATACATAGTTACCGCACCTGGCTTCGCGTGTGACGTTAACCTGCGTTCATCTTAAGGAAGAGAGAACGCGTCATGGATAACCAGCCTTCAGCTCCATCGGTTTATCAACTGGCCCCCGAGCAAGTCGCCGGGCCGTATTTCCGCAATCCCAAATTGCTGCGCCGCAACATCAGTGAAGGCGCCGAAGGCCTGCCGCTGTTGCTGCGCCTGACCATCGTCGATGCCATGACCGCCGAGCCGGTCAGCGGTGCGCTGGTGGATATCTGGCACTGCAACGCACGCGGCGCGTATTCCGGCTGGAGTCGGGTGAACCCGGATCTGGAAGTCGACGTCGAGGACATTGGCGCGATCCCGCGAACGGACGACGACACCTATCTGCGCGGCGGCCAGTTCAGCGACCACAAGGGCAGGGTGCGCTTCACCACGATCTATCCGGGTTTCTATGCCGGGCGAGCGCTGCACATTCACGTGGCGGTACGCATCGTTGCCGGCAATGAGTACCTCGAGGAGCGCAACGTGGCCTGGGTCGGGCAGCTTTATTTTCCGGAGATGGTGTCCCGTGGCGTGCTCAATGCCAAGGCCTATCGCGGGCGCAGCTCGCTGCCGGTGTGCAACACCGACGATGCCTATTACGCCAACATGGGCGGTGAAGAGTCGACCCTGACGGTGTGGCCGATCAGCCGCGATTCACACGAGGACGGTTACTTCGGCCACCTCACGATCGGCATCGACACCTTTGCGGTGTCGTCGCAGATCAAGCCCGAGGACTTCGACAAGTACACGGTTTAACGCAGTTCGTTCAGCGCCTGAATCAGCGACTGAATCTCCGCCGCCGTGGTGGTCAGCGACGGCGTGACACGGATGCACGGCCCGCAGGCTGCGCCGTTGCGCACCACGGTGAACAGGTTGTAGTCGTTGAGCAGGCGTTCGACCATCGCCTGCTGGTCGGCATGACGGGTAAAGCGCAGAGAGGTGATGCCGCAGTACAGGCGCGGATCGTCCGGGGTCGTGACTTCGATGCCCGGCAGATTGCGCACGGCGCTCACCCACAGGTTGCGCAGGTAATTCACCCGCGCGCCTTTGGCGGCCGCGCCACCCAGTGCGCGGTGTTCCTCGAGCACCAGTGGCAAGGTCATCAGCGCCGGAATGTTCGGCGTGCTGTAAGGCGTGCGCGAACGGATGTCGCCAGCCGAAAAATGCATCTCGCCCATGTCCGGATCAATGTCGGCCAGGCGCTGTGGAGCGATGTAGATAAAGCCGAGGGTCAGCGGCGAGCCGATCCACTTGTGCAGGTTGTACCCGGCGAAGGCGATGCCCAGCGCTTCCAGGTCGAACTCGATCTGACCAAGGGCATGGGCACCATCGAGGATGATATCGACGCCGTATTCCTTGGCCAGCGCGGCAATGGCCTGCACCGGCATCACCAGCCCGGTGCGGTGGGTGACGTGGGTCAGCGCCATCAGCTTGAGCTTCGGATAGCGGATGAAGGCTTCGCGGTAAGTCGCCAGCAGGCTGTCGAAGGTGGCGGGGTGGGCGTGCTCGATCTCGATCACCTCGACCCCGCGATGCTTTGCCAGCCAGCGCATGGCGCCCTTGACCGTGTCGTACTCCAGATCGCAGATCAGCACCTGGTCGCCAAACTGCAGACGGTTGTAGTTGCGGATCAGCGATTGCAGGCCGGCAGTGGCGTTGTGGGTGAACGCCACGCTTTGCGCGCGGACGCCGATCAGCTCTGCCAGTTGCGCGCGGATGTCGAGGCTGTCGTGCTGCTCGAAACGCTGTCGCACGTAGATCGAGTTGCTGTTGTTGATCAGCTCGATGTTGCGCTGGTACTCCTCGACCACCGTGCGCGACATGCGCCCGAAGTAGCCATTCTCCAGATTCACGGGGCCGGGGTGGCGGTCGTAACGGTCGGCGAAGGTTTGCCAGAAGGCTTCGTCTCGGGCGCGGCGGGTGTTATCGGGCATGGTCGACTCGACTCGGATCAGGGTGACGCCTTAGTGGCGTGGGGCAGGTTTGCCGTGTTTGGCGCGCAGCGGTTCGAGCAGTTCCGACAGGCCGTTGTGATCGATTTCCTGCATCAATGCCAACAGCCCGCCCAGTTCGCCATGGGGAAATCCTTCCCGGGCAAACCAGTTCAGGTAGGGGCCCGGCAGGTCGGCAATGATCCGGCCCTTGTATTTGCCGAAGGGCATTTCGCGGGTGATCAGCAGTTCGAGCTTTTCAGGGTTCATCGTTGGAATCGTCTGGCTTTGAAAACACTTCGGAAAATACAGGCATTCTGCATGCAGGCCAAATGACAGATCATGCAAATAACAGGCATACAGATTTTCCTTTTATTTATAAGTTATTGAAAAATAACGATTAATTTCTTTTCGAAAAGCTGGCATGACCACTGCAATACTCCTTGCATCTTTCACCCACGCAAGGAATTGAAAAATGACTGACATGAATAAAGAAGCCATCTCCGTCCTCAACGACCTGATCGAAACCAGCAAGGACGGTCAGGAAGGCTTCAAGACCTGCGCTGAAGACATCAAGCACCCAGAGTTGAAAACCCTGTTCGTGAAACGCTCCGCCGATTGCGCAACGGCTGCGGCCGAGCTGCAAGCCGCGGTGCGTTCGATGGGTGGCGATCCGGAAACCTCGACCAGTGTCAGCGGTGATTTGCACCGTCGCTGGGTCGACGTCAAAGCGATGTTCACCGGCAAGGACGAAGAAGCGGTGCTCAACGAAGCCGAGCGCGGTGAAGATCACGCCCTGAAGGCTTATCGTGAAGCGATCGAGAAGATCAACAAGCACAACCTGGTCGGCATTCGTGATCTGGTCGAACGCCAGTACCACGGTGTGCAACGCAATCACGATCAGGTGAAGGCGCTGCGTAACCAGGCTCGCGCACGCTCGTAAGCGTTCGAAGCCCACAAAAAACGCCAGCTGGTCTGGCGTTTTTTTGTGTCCGGATTTAACCGAGGACGATCAGCCGATGCTGATGGCCGGCAACGTCGGCAGGGTAACAGTCTGCTGCTTGCGCGGCGCCAGAATTTCGGCCTCGCCATCTACTACCAGCTCATCGCGCTGGTTGAATACGCGAGTGGCGATGCGCACGCGGAACTTCGGCAGTTTCTCGAGGATCTCCAGGCGTACGGTCAGGGTGTCGCCGATCTTCACCGGCTTCTGGAAGCTCATCTGCTGGCCGATATAAATGGTGCCCGGCCCAGGCAGCTCGCAGGCTACTGCGGCACTGATCAGCGCGCCGCTGAACATGCCGTGGGCGATGCGTTCCTTGAACATGCTGGCGGCGGCGAACTCGGCGTCCAGGTGCACCGGGTTGTGGTCGCCGGACATCGCGGCGAACAGCTGAATGTCGCGTTCCTCGACAGTCTTGCTGTAGCTCGCGGTCTGGCCCACTTCGAGGGCTTCGTAAGGGATATTGGTAACCTGGGTCATGGGTCTGAATTCCTGTGACGGATGAAATGAATCCACAAAAAATTATTCGCTGCGGTGCGGCCGGCGATGGCTCAGGGCCTGGTCGATCCAGGCCAGCACATCGGCGGTCACTTCGTCGCGGTTGCTCTCGTTGAACAATTCGTGCCGCGCCTGCGGGTAGATCTTGAGTTGCAGGTTCTGGCTGCCGGCCGCGCGCAAGGCGTTGGCCAGATCAGTCAGACGCTTGCCTTCGCTCACCGGATCACATTCGCCGCCGATCACCAGCAGCGGCAGGCCCGGATCGATCTGGGCGAGATTGGACGCTTTGCTGATTTGCTGCAACCCGCCGAGCAGGTCGATCCACAGTTGATTGGTGCAGCGAAAGCCACACAGCGGGTCGGTGGCGTACTTGTCGACCTCGGCCGGGTCGCGACTCAGCCAGTCAAACGCGGTGCGCGCCGGTTTGAATTTATTGTTGAACGAGCCGAACGACAGCCACTCGATCAGTGCGCTGCGACCCTTGGCGCCCTGGCGCAGCTTTTCGAACCGGGCGATCTGCCGGGCCGCGCGATACAGCGCAACCGGCTGGAAATTCGAGCCACTGAGAATCGCGCCATGCAGGCTGGCGCTGTGATGCAGCAGATAAGCCTGGGCGATGTAGCTGCCCATGCTGTGCCCGAGCAGCACGATCGGCACCCCCGGATGGCGCTGGCCGATGTGCTGGTTGAGGCTGGCCAGATCACCGACCACCTTGCACCAGCCATCGTCATCGGCGAAATGCCCCAGCGTCCCATGATCGGCGGTTTTGCCATGGCCGCGCTGGTCGGGCGCGTACACGCCGTAGCCTTCAGCACAGAATGCTTCTGCCAGCCTTGCATAGCGGGCACTGTGTTCTGCCATGCCGTGGGCCAGCAGCATCACCGCCTTCAGCGGCGCGTTCGGCAGCCACAGGTTGACGAAGAGGCGGCTGCGGTCACTCGCGTCCAGCCAGAAGGTGTCGTGGATCATGGCGATTCCTTTTGCGGCCTGTTTTTGCTCAAGCGTCGTGCAGAGGTTGCATTGTATAGCGCGTCCGATCAGCTCATGCCACGGCAGGAAGATTCACACGATCAATGACGACCTTGCCCATATTTGCCTGATTGACCATAGCTGCTAGTGTCCGTGAAGCCCCGCTTTTTGCTCTCGACTTTTTCAGGGACAGAAAGAAATGACAGCGAAGCGGCCCCGGATCGGCTCAGGTAAAGAGGACAAGAACAATGCAACCTGATTTCTGGAATGACAAACGCCCGGCGGGCGTACCCCTGGACATCGACGCGGGTGAATTCAAGTCGGTGATCGAGGTGTTCGAGCGTTCCTGCAAGAAATTCGCTGATCGCCCGGCGTTCAGCAACATGGGCGTGACCCTGACCTATGCCGAGCTGGAGCGCCAGAGCGCCGCGTTCGCCGGTTATCTGCAAGCCCACACCGACCTGGCGCCGGGGGATCGCATTGCGGTGCAGATGCCCAACGTCCTGCATTATCCGATTGCCGTGTTCGGGGCCTTGCGTGCCGGGCTGATCGTCGTCAACACCAACCCGCTGTACACCGCGCGGGAGATGCGTCACCAGTTCAAGGACTCCGGCGCCCGGGCGCTGGTGTACCTGAACATGTTCGGTCAGAAGGTTCAGGAAGTGCTGCCGGACACCGACATTCAGTACCTGATCGAAGCGAAGATGGGCGACCTGATGCCCACCGCCAAGGGCTGGCTGGTCAACACCGTGGTCAGCAAAGTGAAGAAAATGGTCCCGGCGTATTCGCTGCCCCAGGCGATTTCCTTCAAGAGCGCGTTGCGCATGGGCCGGGGCCTGGGCATCAAGCCGTTGAAGGTCGGCCTGGATGACATCGCCGTTCTGCAATACACCGGCGGCACCACCGGCCTGGCCAAGGGCGCGATGCTCACCCACGGCAATCTGGTGGCGAACATGCAGCAGGTGCGTGCCTGTCTCGGTCAGTTCGGCAGCGACGGCCAGCCGTTGTTGCGCGAAGGGCAGGAGGTGATGATCGCGCCGCTGCCGCTGTACCACATCTATGCGTTCACCGCGAATTGCATGTGCATGATGGTGTCGGGCAATCACAACGTACTGATCACCAACCCGCGTGACATCGGCGGCTTCATCAAGGAGCTGAAGAACTGGAAGTTCTCGGCGCTGCTGGGGCTGAACACGCTGTTTGTCGCGCTGATGGATCATCCGGACTTCAAGACACTGGACTTCTCCACCCTCAAGCTCACCAACTCCGGCGGCACCGCGCTGGTCAAGGCCACCGCCGAGCGCTGGGAGCAGATCACCGGTTGCCGGATCACCGAAGGCTACGGTCTGACAGAAACCTCGCCGGTGGCCTGCACCAACCCGTACGGCGAGCTGTCGCGGATCGGCACGGTCGGCCTGCCGGTGCCGGGCACCCGATTGAAAGTCATCAATGACGACGGCGTCGAGCAGCCTTTGGGCGAGCGCGGCGAGCTGTGCATCAAGGGCCCGCAGATCATGAAGGGTTATTGGCAGAAACCCGAAGCCACCGCCGAAGTGCTGGATGCCGAGGGCTGGTTCAAGTCCGGCGACATCGCGGTAATCGACCCGGACGGTTTCGTGCGCATCGTCGACCGCAAGAAGGACATGATCATCGTCTCGGGTTTCAACGTGTACCCGAACGAAATCGAAGATGTGGTGATGGCTCACCCGAAAGTCGCCAACTGCGCAGTGATCGGCGTGCCGGATGAGCGTTCCGGTGAGGCGGTGAAGCTGTTTGTGGTGGCGCGGGAAACCGGGGTGAGCCTGGAAGAGCTGAAGGCTTACTGCAAAGAGAATTTCACGGCGTACAAGGTGCCGAAACACATCGTGCTGCGTGAGTCGTTGCCGATGACGCCTGTCGGGAAAATCCTGCGCAGAGAGTTGCGCGATATCGCCTGATCGGTGATGCGTACCCGTTGAGTACGAAAGATCGCAGTCTCTGGCGGCTACCTCAAGCTGCGGGAGGCTGCGATTTTTGCTTTCTATCCGCGACGTTGTCCCCGAAAACCGGGCCTTTCAAGGTCTTATAGGATTTTTGCTCTAAAATGACTGCCAGTAGTTCTTGAGTCATGAAAATGACTGTAGGGGCCGCTTTTGGCTCTAGTCGACCCTTGGCAAAGCTGCTACTCTCGGCGCGCTTTGTGACTTCTCGGCCTTGTAAAAAGCCAGACTCACCAATAAACAAACACCAATAATAATCGCATCAAATGCGGTGCTGAATTCGCGTTGCTGAGGAGTGGGCTTCCATGATCGAAGACTTTTGGAAGGATAAGTACCCCGCTGGAATTGCTGCCGACATCAATCCAGACGAGTACCCGAATATTCAGGCAGTGTTGAAGCAATCCTGCCAACGCTTCGCCGACAAACCGGCGTTCAGCAACCTGGGCAAGACCATCACCTACGGTGAACTGTACGAGTTGTCCGGTGCGTTTGCCGCTTATCTGCAACAGCATACCGATTTGCAGCCCGGTGATCGAATCGCCGTGCAACTGCCCAATGTGTTGCAGTACCCGGTCGCCGTCTTCGGTGCCATTCGCGCCGGGCTGATCGTGGTCAACACCAACCCGCTGTATACCGCGCGGGAAATGGAACACCAATTCAACGACTCCGGTGCCAAGGCGCTGGTGTGCCTGGCGAACATGGCGCACCTGGCCGAAGCCGTGGTGCCGAAAACCGGCGTCAAGCACGTCATCGTCACCGAAGTCGCCGACCTGCTGCCGCCGATCAAGCGCCTGCTGATCAACAGCGTCATCAAGTACGTGAAGAAAATGGTTCCGGCCTATCACCTGCCAAAAGCCGTCAAGTTCAACGACGTGCTGAGCAAGGGCCAGGGTCAGCCGGTCGCCGAAGCCAACCCGGACAGCGGCGACGTCGCGGTGCTGCAATACACCGGCGGCACCACCGGCGTGGCCAAGGGCGCGATGCTCACCCATCGCAACCTCGTCGCCAACATGCTGCAGTGCAAGGCGCTGATGGGCTCCAACCTCAATGAAGGTTGCGAGATCCTGATCACCCCGCTGCCGCTGTACCACATCTATGCGTTCACCTTTCATTGCATGGCGATGATGCTGATCGGCAACCACAACATCCTGATCAGCAACCCGCGCGACCTGCCGGCGATGGTCAAGGAGCTGTCGAAGTGGAAGTTCAGCGGTTTCGTCGGCCTCAACACGCTGTTCGTGGCCCTGTGCAACAACGAAGGTTTCCGCAAGCTGGATTTCTCGGCGCTGAAAGTCACCCTGTCCGGCGGCATGGCCCTGCAACTGGCCGCGGCCGAGCGCTGGAAAGCGGTCACCGGTTGCCCGATCTGCGAAGGTTACGGCATGACCGAAACCAGCCCGGTGGCCACGGTCAACCCGATCCAGAACATCCAGATCGGCACCATCGGCATTCCGGTGCCGTCGACCCTGTGCAAAGTCATCGACGATGCCGGTGTCGAGCAGCCGC
This sequence comes from Pseudomonas sp. GW458-11-26-14-LB4, assembly GCF_059423925.1. Lineage (NCBI taxonomy): Bacteria > Pseudomonadati > Pseudomonadota > Gammaproteobacteria > Pseudomonadales > Pseudomonadaceae > Pseudomonas > Pseudomonas sp. GW458-11-26-14-LB4. Next base: position 48,008 of record NZ_JBWKYU010000005.1, on the reverse strand, counting down.
TGGGCGAAATCGGCGAGCTGTGCGTCAAGGGCCCGCAAGTGATGAAGGGTTACTGGCAGCGTCAGGAAGCCACCGATGAAATGCTCGACAGCGAAGGCTGGCTGAAAACCGGTGACATCGCGCTGATCCAGCCGGACGGCTACATGCGCATCGTCGATCGCAAGAAAGACATGATTCTGGTGTCCGGTTTCAACGTGTATCCGAACGAACTGGAAGACGTGCTGGCGGCCCTGCCGGGCGTGTTGCAGTGCGCAGCCATCGGCGTTCCGGACGAGAAATCCGGCGAGGCGATCAAGATCTTCATCGTCGCCAAACCGGGTGTCACGCTGACCAAGGAACAGGTGATGGAGCACATGCGCGCCAATGTCACCGGCTACAAGGTGCCGCGTTCCGTTGAATTCCGCGATGCGCTGCCGACCACCAACGTCGGCAAAATCCTGCGTCGCGAGTTGCGCGACGAAGAGCTGAAGAAGATCAAGGCGAAGAGCGCCGCATAAAACAAAAAGCCCCGCAGATGCGGGGCTTTTTGTTGGTGCAGAGCAGGGCCTGGATTATGCGGTGAACCTGCCCCTCACCCCAGCCCTCTCCCGAGGGAGAGGGAGCCGATCGGGGGGCTGTTCAAAACCCGAGTTCGGCTCGATATCTCAGGTCGACGTACCTTGTCCAATCACCTCGGTCGGTCCCCTCTCCCTCTGGGAGAGGGCTAGGGTGAGGGGGGAGGGGCCCCCGAAATCTTACTGGCGGAACGGCGCGAAGTTCACATTGGTGCCCGCCGGGCGCATGTCCTGCAGGTACGAGTCCTTGTCGGCGCTCAGTTCCAGGCTCAGGGCCGCCTTGCGCTTGCCTTCGTTGCGGATCACCAGGCCTTCGAGTTTCTCGCGCAGGAACACGGTTGGCACTTTCAGGTGCAGCAGTTCGTCGGTGGCCGGGGTGTGCATCAACAGGTGAATCCACTCGTACTGACCGATGGCCAGGCGCGACACCGGCAAGTCGAACCACCAGATGTTGCGGTTGCGGTTCAGTTCGGCGAAGTGGCAGTTGTTGGTGCCGAGCACGGCACCGCCCAGTTCCTGGTTGCGACGGGCGATGGCCTGCTTTTTATCGAGTTTCATAACATTCCTGCGGGATCGGTTCTGTGGCGCATGGCGCCCTTATGGTGGGCATTCTCGGGGGTACGCTCGCAAACATAAAGCCCAACCTGCACGCCGCGACGAAATGAAGCCGTGAAAATAAATGAAACTTGGCGCAAACCGGGCCAGTCAATCATTACGTACTGACTTTCCCCGTTAATGTTCCAAGGAGAATCACCATGGGTAGCACGAGCGATAAAGTGAAAGGCATGGCCAACGAAGCCGTCGGCAACATCAAGCAAGGTGTCGGCAAAGCCACCGACAACACCAAACTGCAGGCCGAAGGCAAAGTGCAAGAGAAGAAAGGCGAGGCCCAGCAAGCGGTGGGCAAAGCCAAGGACGCGGTCAAGAAAGGCGTCGACAAGGCTTGATAGAGCCTTGAACGAAACAACGAAGCGGCCATCCAAGGATGGCCGTTTTCGTGTCCCGTTCATATGCGGTCACGGATCACAGTGTTTCAAAGTCGCCAAGTAAGCTACTTTGATGAGAGAAAAACGGCCCCTGAGTCGCCACGACTTCAACCTGTTTTGCGGCGAAAGGAGACGCGAATGATTTTTCCGGACATGAAAGGTCTGCCCCTGCACCGGGTGATGGTGCGCACGGTCACTGAATTCGTCGACGACGAGATGTCGACCTATGCCTCGGCACTGGCCTACCAGATGCTGTTCTCGCTGTTCCCGTTCATTCTGTTCCTGATTGCCCTGATCGGCTTCCTGCACCTGCCGGACTTCTTCTCCTGGCTGCGCCTGCAATCGGAGCTGGTGTTGCCGCCCCAGGCGCTGGAACAGGTCAATCCGGTGATCGATCAACTGCAGCAATCCAAGGGCGGCCTGCTTTCGGTGGGTATCGTCATCGCCCTGTACACCGCGTCTGCCGGCGTGCGCCTGATGATGAGTGCGATGAACGCCGCCTACGACGTGGTCGAAGGACGGCCCCTGTGGAAGCGCTTCCCGCTGTCGATCATCTACACCGTCGGCATCGCCGGCATGTTGCTGGTCGCCGCTGCGCTGATGGTGCTCGGTCCGCAGGTGATGGGCTGGATCGCCGCGCAGGTCGGGCTGGAAGAAGTCATCGTCACCTTGTGGACGATCGCCCGCTGGCCGGTGATCGTGATCCTGATGATGGTGGCCGTGGCGCTGATCTACTACGTGATGCCAGACGTCAAACAGGAGTTTCGCTTCATCACCCCGGGTTCGGTGCTGGCGGTGGTGGTGTGGATCATCGCGTCCCTGGGGTTCGCGTTCTACGTCAAGACATTCGCCAACTACAACGCCATGTATGGCAGCATCGGTGCGATCATCGTGCTGTTGCTGTATTTCTACATTTCCGCCGCCGTGTTGCTGCTCGGCGCGGAGATGAATGCGGTAATCGAACATATGTCCAGCGAGGGCAAGGATTCGGGCGAGAAAGTCCCCGGCGAACTCGATGAACATCCCAAACAACACGTTTCCGGCCTAGGGCGCGATCACTCGCTCAAGCCGAACACTGACGAAGCCTGATCATGATCCGTGAAATCCTGAAGATGGGCGACGAACGCCTGCTGCGCATCGCCCCGCCAGTGCCCGCCGAAATGCTCGACAGCCCGGAACTATGGCAACTGATCGACGACATGTTCCAGACCATGGAAAGCGTGGGCGGGGTCGGCCTGGCCGCGCCGCAGATCGGTGTCGACCTGCAACTGGTGATCTTCGGTTTCGAGCACAGCGAGCGTTACCCGGACGCCGAAGCGGTGCCGCAGACGATCCTGATCAACCCGCTGATCACGCCGCTCAGTCCGTTGATGGAAGAGGGTTTTGAGGGCTGCCTGTCGGTGCCTGGCCTGCGGGGCGCGGTGGATCGTTATCAGCAGATTCGTTACGAAGGCGTCGATCCGAAGGGCGAGCCGATTGTGCGTGTGGCTTCGGGATTCCATGCGCGGGTGGTGCAGCATGAGTGTGATCACCTGATTGGGCGGCTGTACCCGTCGCGCATTACCGATTTCAGCAAGTTCGGTTTCACCGAGGTGATGTTTCCGGACCTCGACCCCGACGCCGACGACTGACTAGTCCGCGCGCGGTGCCAGCTCCATGGCAATCATCGGTTTGCTCCGCGCATAACGGCTCAAGCGCTCGGCCATGGCCTGGGGCAGGGCGGGGTCGAAGGTGAAGGCGCGTCGCTCGTAGAAACCGCGCAAGTCCGGGTGGCAGAACAGCCACACCGGCGCCTCGACGCCCTTCACCGCTTCGGCAATCAACTGCGCGGCAATGCCCTGTTCGCGACAGGCCGGATCGACGAACAACCCGGTCAGCCAATGCCCGCCGAACACCGGCCGCAGACACAGCGCCGCCACGATTTCCTCCCGCCGCGCCACCCACAATCGCGCTTCGCGCACCGCTTTCATCGACGATTGATGCTGGCGGTAGAACTTGTTCATCAAGGGCCAGGACAGGTCGTCGAGCTGGCTGTAACGGATGTCGGTCATGAATCGGACTGCCGGTGCAAAAGCCGCGGATTATAAAACAACGTGCCCGCCGGGATAGGTGTATACCTGATCTCACATCCCCTCTGAGTGGAGTACGCATCATGTCCAAAGGTATGGATTCGAAGAAAGCCGCGAAGAAGAAACCGGCCAAGACCGCCATCGAAAAACGCCACGAGAAAAGGGCGAAGAAAGTCGACATCTTTGGCCATTGATCACGCCGTTCGGGAGCCCGGATACGGGCTCCTGTCTTGTCCTAGAAAACAGCCTGAAAAAATAATCTGCAAGAATTTCCGTTGTCGTTGCACAGAAGGAATGGACTCCTCTTCCGAGCAACGCCATGGCCCATTACTTTGACGATCAGCATCGTCAGCAAATCGAAACCCTGCGCCAGCGCTTCACCGCCCGCACCGAGTGGCCGACCTGGCTGCTGCTGGTCGGCGTGTACGGCGGCTGGTTTGCGATTGTGCTGGGCAGCGAATGGCTTGGCCTCTGGTGGAGCACGCTGCTGCTGATTCCGTTGCTGGTGTTGTGGCTGTCGGCTCAGCACGAATTGCTCCACGGACATCCGACGCGCTGGACCTTCGTCAACAAAATCCTCGGCTATGCGCCGTTTGCGGTGTGGTATCCGTACACGCTCTATCGCGACAGCCATTTGCAGCACCATCGCGACGAAGACCTGACGATCCCCGGTGTCGATCCCGAAAGCCGTTATCTGAGCGCCGAACGCTGGCAGGGCAGTTCGCTGTTCGAACGCAGCCTGCACTGGCTGAACAAAACCGTATTGGGCCGCTTCATTCTTGGCGCGCCGCTGGCGTTGCTGGCGCTGGCCGGCGAAGAACTGCAACGCCTGAAAAACCGTGAACGCCAGGCCTGGCTGATGTGGCTGACCCACGGTGCCCTGACCGTACTGATGCTGTTTTTCATCGCCCGCTACAGTGTGTTGCCGGTCTGGCATTACCTGTTTTTGATCAGCGTGCCGGCGCTGTCGATCGCGATGGTTCGCTCCTACTATGAACACCGGCCGCACACGCAACCGGAGCAGCGCACGGTGCTCAACGAAGCCGGATGGCCGTGGCGCTGGCTGTTCCTGAACCTGAATTTCCATCTGGTGCACCACGATTTGCCGAAGCTTTCGTGGTACGACTTGCCCGAGGCCTACCGCATGCGCCGGGAACAATGGGTGGCGCGCAGCGGCGGATTTCTGGTGCAAGGTTATGGCCAACTGTGGCGCCGGCACGGCATCAAGCCGATCGACAGCCCGCAGCATCCGTTTATTTGAGGCCACCATGACGTCAGGTTACGCAGAGCTGTTGATGTACATCGCACCCGAGCCGATCCGCGCGGCGAACGAGCAGTGGCTGGCGCGGATCCTCGAACACCTCGGCCGTTCGCGGCTTGATGCCGACGGTCAGTCGTTGCTCGAACTCTGGCGTTCGCCTGAGTTGTTGCTGACCCAGACCTGCGGCTATCCGCTGATGACCGCGCTGCGTGGGCAGGTGAGGATTGTTGGCCGTCCGCGCTACGAATTGCCGGACGCCAGCGCCGGCAACCATTGCAGCCTGATCCTCGCCCGCGCCGATGATCGGCGTCGCAATCTGGCGGAGTTCTACGACAGTCGCGGGGTGATCAACAGCGAAGACTCCAACAGCGGCATGAATCTGTTGCGTCAGCGTCTGGCGCCGTTGCACCGGGACGGCCAGTTTTTCGCCTCGGTCGGCATCAGTGGCGGTCATCGCGAAAGCCTGCGCTTGTTGCGCGAAGACCACGTCGATCTGGCGGCCATCGACAGCGTGACCTTTGCGTATCTGGCGCAGTACGCCGCCGCAGAGGTCAGCGGATTGCGAATGGTGGCGCGCAGTGCGTTCAGCCCAACCTTGCCCTTCATCACCGCTGCCAGCACGACGGACCAGCAGATTGAACATCTGCGCCGGGCCATGAACCGCAGTCTTCAAGACCTGCCCGATGTGGCCCGCACCCTCGGTTTGCCCGAAGTATTGCCCGCCAGCGAAAGCGATTACCTCGTCTTGCTGGATTACCAGCGCGAGGCCGAAGAACTGGGTTATGGCCGCTTGCGTTAGCGGCTTCTTGTAATTCACTAATGGAATATAAAAATTCTTTTTAAGTATTTTTAACGCATAAGGCACCTTGCTAGGATCGCGCCACCGGACGACCGGACATCAGCGACCCTTTACCAAGGAGCCCCCATGTCCGGCGCCGACTCATCCCATCGCAATCATGTGAACACGTTGTTTCGCGACCATTACCAGTGGTTGTGCACACGTCTGCGTCGGCAATCGAATGATGCGGCCACGGCCGAAGACATCGCCGCCGAAACCTTCGCGCAACTGCTCGAAGCGCCGGGGCTGACCGCCATTCGCGAACCCCGCGCCTTGCTCACCACCATCGCCCAACGTCTGCTGTATGAGCGCTGGCGGCGGGGCGATCTGGAGCGTCGGCATCTGCACCAACTGCAACAAGGTGACCTCGATCACGCGCCGTCTCCCGAAGAACTCGCCGACCTGTCGCAGAGCCTCAAGCACCTGGACCGGACACTCCGGCGCCTGCCAGGCAAGGTGCGCTCGACCTTTCTGCTGGCGCGCATCGACGGCCTGACCTACCCGCAAATCGCTGCCGAACTGGGCATCTCCCAGCGTTCGGTGAGCCTGTACATGACCCGTTCCCAGGCCCTGTGCAACCGCCATAGCGCCAACCAAACCCTGATTTCCTCCCAGAACAAGAGGTCCGCATGAGATCGATCAAAACCCTGCTCGGCAGTTCGCTGCTGGCCCTGACCCTGACTGCCGGGCACGTCGTGGCAGCGGAAAAAACCGCGCCGATCCACTTCGGCGACATCACCTGGGAAAGCGGCAGCTTCATCACCGAAGTGCTGCGCCTGATCGTCGAAAAAGGCTACGGCTACCCGACGGACACGCTGCCGGGCAGCACCGTCAGCCTGGAAGCGGCGCTGGCGAAAAACGATATTCAAGTGATCGGCGAAGAGTGGGCCGGGCGCAGTCCGGCGTGGGTCAAGGCTGCCGCCGAGGGCAAAGTGTTCGGCCTCGGTGACACGGTGAAGGGCGCCACCGAGGGTTGGTGGGTGCCGGAGTACGTGATCAAGGGCGATCCCGAGCGCGGGATCAAACCGCTGGCACCGGAGCTGAAATCGGTGGCCGACCTGCCGCGCTACAAGGATGTGTTCAAGGACCCGGAAGACCCGAGCCGTGGGCGCTTCCTCAACAGCCCGACCGGCTGGACCTCGGAAATCGTCAACAGCCAGAAGCTCAAGGCGTATGCGCTGAACGACACCTTCGTCAACTTCCGCACCGGCTCCGGCGCGGCGCTGGATGCCGAGGTGGCGTCGTCGATCAAGCGCGGCAAACCGGTGCTGTTCTACTACTGGTCGCCGACGCCGCTGCTCGGTCGCTTCAAACTGGTGAAGCTGGAAGAGCCGCCGTTCGACGCCGAAGCCTGGAAAACCCTGGCCGACGCCAACAACCCCAACCCGAAAGGCACCCGCTCGATGCCGGCGAGCCTGGCGATTGGCGTGTCGGCGCCGTTCAAGGCGCAGTATCCGGAGCTGGTGACGTTCTTTGAGAAAGTCGATTTGCCGATCGATCTGCTGAACCAGACCCTGGCCGGGATGAGCGAGAAACGCCAGCAACCACGGCAGGTGGCCGAGGCGTTCCTGCGCGATCAGCCGCAAGTGTGGAAGCCTTGGGTGCCGGGTGATGTGGCAAACAAGGTGAGCGGGAGTCTGTAGTTCGTTTCTGATATTTCTGTAGTGCTGCACCGATACCATCGCGGGCAATCCCGCTCCCACAAGGTTCTGCGCGATGTTCAAGCCTGCGTGGTACCTGTGGGAGCGTGGCTTGCCCGCGATGGCGTTCGACCAGACAAAACTTTTTTGCGCTGAACCGTTTCTCGTCCGCTTCCTGTCCGAATTCCCTCAGTACTGGCCGACTAGTGGCCTTGCGCAAGGCTTCGTGCTGTCTATGCTCATTCATAACTAACTATGTCGAACGCCATCCAATGCGCTACGGCCGCTAGCGGTTACCGATCTCAAAGCTGCCAGAGTGCGCAATCCAAGGCACCGACACTTGACCGACAAGGAGCTGTTTTTTAAATGGAAGTTCTTCTGCATGTTAGGAATGGCCCGCCCGCGGGCTATCAAGAGAAGGATGTCTTGATTAGAGCGTCGTCGCATGGACTCTCCGATTAATCATCGTTTATCACCTGACAACTTCCTCCCGTGGAGGAAGGCGTGTGCCTGTTCTGTGGAACGTAGTGGTGGATTCTGAAAGACCTGAACTTTCATCAAATCAAAAGAACGCGCGGAAGGTGATCGAGACATGTTCAACCTACATCACAAGGCTGATCTGCAGGAAATCGAACGTTTCAGTTGTGCCCTGACCGAAGCCAACGCCAAGCTGGCGGCGATCAGCCGTTCGATGGCAATGATCGAATTCACCCCCGAGGGCATCGTTCTGGATGCCAATGAAAACTTCTGCAAGACCATGGGCTACAGCGCCGATGAAGTGCGTGGCAAACATCACCGGATCTTTTGTGAAGAGGAGTTTTATCGCAGCGAGGAATACGCCAAGTTGTGGCGTGACCTGGCCCGTGGCGAACCCATCAGCGGGACTTTCCTGCGCTTGAACAAAAGCGGTCGGGAGATCTGGCTCGAAGCCAGTTACATGCCGGTGTATGGCCCGGACAAACAGGTCCGCAGTGTGATCAAAGTGGCGTCGGACATAACGGCGCGCGTGAACAAGGAAAAGGAAGAAGAAAGCATGCTCGCTGCCATCGGCCGGTCGATGGCAGTGATCGAGTTCACTCCGGAAGGCAATGTGATCACGGCCAACGACAACTTCCTCAAGACCATGCAGTACTCGCTCAACGAAATCGTCGGCCATCACCACAGTCTTTTCTGTCACCGGGTCGAGGCCGAGTCCGCGCAGTACAAGGCGTTCTGGGCGTCGCTCAATCGCGGCGAATATCACTCGCACCGCTTCGAGCGCAAGAACAAGTCCGGGCAGACCGTTTACCTGGAAGCGTCGTACAACCCGCTGTTCGACGCCAAGGGCCGGCTGTACAAAGTGGTGAAGTTCGCCAGTGACATCACCCACCAGATGACCACCTTGCAGACTGCTGCGGAATCGGCCCACAGCACTTCGGTACAAAACGATGCCTGCGCGCAAAAAGGCTCACAGGTCGTGCAGCAAACGGTGCAGATCATTCAGGACATTTCCCGCGACCTCAACGAAGCGGCGCTGAGCATCGATGCCGTCAGCAAGCAGTCGGACATCATCGGCACCATCGTTCAGACCATTCGCGGAATTGCCGACCAGACCAACTTGCTGGCGCTCAACGCGGCCATCGAAGCGGCGCGGGCGGGTGAGCACGGGCGCGGTTTTGCGGTGGTGGCAGACGAAGTGCGCAGCCTCGCGGCACGGACCAGTCAGGCGACCCTGGAGATCGTCGATGTGGTGCGCAAGAACCACGAGTTGTCATTAAGCGCAGTGTCGAGCATGCAGTCGAGCCTGAGCCGCACCGGGCTCGGGGTGGAACTGGCGAACGAGGCGGGGGATGCGATCCGGGAGATTCAGCAGGGCTCGCGGCATGTGGTGGATGCGATCAGTCAGTTCAACGAGACGTTGCAGTTGAACTGACGGTTTCACGGCTGAAAAAAGGATCCCCGTGGGGATCCTTTTTTATTGCACCGCTTTTCAGAGCGAAGCGAGGAACTTGTCAGCCGACTCGTCGCTGATCTTCGCCGAGTTGGCATCTTGCTTGTTCTGCTTCTCGGCTTCGGCCAGCTTCATCTTGTCCTGCAGTCGCTCGGCGATTTCTTTGCCGATGGCCAGTTGTTTCTCCGGCGGCATGGCTTTGATGTCGTCTTCGGTCAGACCCATTTCCTTGAGGATACTGTCGCGCAGACGCTGTTCCGGCGTTTTGCTCATGTAGTCCTTGAACTCGTCCAGGGCCGATGAGCCTGAGGATTTGCTCGGCGAAGTATCGGAGGTTTGCAGGGCGACACGGGTCTTGGCGAACGCTTCGTCGACGTTGTCGCTGATACGCGTGGCTTCGCTGACTTGCTGGGTCGCCAGTTGGGTGGCCGATTCCCGCACTTTGGCGGTGGCTTCGGCGGTTTGCGCCTGGGCCTGGTTTTGCAGGGTTTGCAGCATCGCGCCATGCAGACCGCCTTGCAGGCCGGCCGCGGCCGTGGCGGTTGCATCGTCATTCAGCGGCTTGGGCAGGTGAATGATTTGCTGTTGTTTTGCACTGACCAACATGATGAAAGGACCTGTAGGTAATGACTGTCAGCCCTAGGGAGCAATTACCATGCCTATCTAATAAGTTCTTTTATTTCAATGGCTTGTGGTTTTTTGTGAACCGGCAAAGCGGTCATCCCTTGCCGGAGGGCGGCAGAGGATGACCGTTGTCCGTCAGCGATGGGCGATGTTTTCCAGCGCCAGGTTACGGGTGCGAGGGCCGAAATAGCCGATGGTCAGCATCACGATCAACATGCTGGCGACGATGAACGCCAACACGCCCGGTGTGCCGAAGTGGTCGAGGAACAAACCGATCAACAGGCTGCTGAACACCGTCGACAAACGACTGAACGAATAGCAGAACCCCACCGCCCGGGCGCGGATGTTGGTGGGGAACAGTTCGCTCTGATAGGAGTGGTAACTGAAGCTCAGCCAGGCGTTGCAGAAGGTGATCATCACACCGCAGAAGATCAGGCCGAAGGCGCTGGTCTGCAGTGCGAACAAGGTGCCGAAGGTCATGGCGCCGAGGGCCGAGCCGACGATCTGCCATTTGTTCTCGAAGCGGTTGGCGAATTTGACGAACAGCAGCGGCCCGAGCGGGTAGGCGAGGGTGATGATGAACGCGTACATCAGGCTGTGAGTGACGCTGACACCCTGACCGGAGAGCAACGCCGGCAGCCAGTTGCCGAAGCCGAAGAAACCGATGGCCTGGAAGATGTGGAAGACGATCAGCATCAGCGCGCGACGCCGGTAAGGTGGCTGCCAGATATCGGCGAAACGGCCCTTGCCTTCGACGTCGACGGCTACCGCTTCCGGTGCATCCAGTGGCTGGTGGTGGTCCTTTTCGCAGCGCGCCTCGATGCCGTCGAGAATCCGGTTCGCCTCATCGAAACGGCCATGCTGGGCCAGCCAGCGCGGCGACTCCGGCAGACGCTTGCGCAGCCACCAGATGAACAGCGCAAACACCGCGCTCGCCAGCACCACCCAACGCCAGCCGGACACCCCGAACGGCGCCTGCGGCACCAGCCACCAGGACATCAACGCCACTGCCGGTACCGACAGGAACTGCACGAAAAATGCGAAGGCAAACGCCGAACTACGCATGCGCTTGGGCACCAGTTCCGAGAGATAGGCGTCGATGGTCACCAGCTCGATGCCGAGGCCGATGCCCACCAGAAAACGCATGCAGATGATCCCCAGCGCCGAACTCTGCACGCCCATCAGCACCGTGGCCACGGTGTACCAGACCAGCGCGAAGGTGAAGATCGCCCGTCGCCCGAAACGATCCGCCATCGGGCTGAGCAGGCTGGCGCCGAGAAACAGGCCGAGGAACGTCGCCGAGGCAAACGCAGCCTGATCGGAGAAACCGAACACGCCCTGATTGCCGGTGGCGAAGATGCCGTCGTGGATCAGCCCGGGGCTGATGTAGGCGGTCTGGAACAGGTCGTAGAGTTCGAAGAAACCACCGATCGACAACAGCGCCACCAGCCGCCAGATCGTGGCGACGGCCGGAAGGCGGTCGATGCGGGCGGAAATCTCGGCGGCGCGTATCGGGTCGATACCGTCGCGTTGCGCGGCGGGGGCGTGTGCAGTCATGGGCTGATCCATTTTTTATTGATGGAAAAGCTTAGCCTGCTATCGGAAATCAAGGATTGTTTATATCGGTGGTTGGCGCGGTAAAACCGCCGATTTCTTGCAATATCCGCTTACCAATTAACGATTTATGTCGCGGGCGCCGGATCGGGCAGCGCAGACGCTGGCAAGCCGAATACCCGGTCGAACAGCCAGTTGAACGCGAAGGTGTAGCAAGGGATGAACACGATCAGCGCCAGGTCCAGCAAGAAGGCTTGCACCAGACTGATGTTCATCCACCACGCGATCAGCGGAATCAGGAATACGATCAGCGTCAGCTGGAACCCGACGGCGTGGGCGATGCGCCGTTTCACCGTGCGGGTGCGTGACACCTGGCGGCTTTCCCAGCGCTCGAACAGCGAGGTGTAGATGAAGTTCCAGGTCACGGCGATGGTGGTGATGATCACCGCCAGCGGACCGGTGCTGCCGGGCGATGTGCCGGACAACAGGGCGAGGCCGAGGGCCGAGAAGGTCATGCCGATCACTTCATAGAGCGACACATAGACCAGTTTGCGTTTGACGCCTTGCATGGGGAATTGCCTCTTTCTTGCGACTTGTGGCCAATGGGACTGGCGAAGGCGACGAAAGATAGCTTCAATATAGATGACAGAAAAAGTCAGTAGCTTTCAGTTTTATTGATAGGTGTGCGAATTGAATTTCAACAGTGAAAGCATCGAGCTGTTTCTCGCCGTGATCGAACGCGGCTCGTTTTCCGCCGCTGCGAGGGCATTGGGCAGAGTCCCGTCGGCGGTGAGCATGGCGATCGGCAATCTGGAGGCGGAACTCGGTTACTCGCTGTTTGATCGCAGCCATCGCGAGCCGCAACCCACGGCGATGGCATTGTCGCTGGTGCCCCATGCGCGGTTGATCGCCGATCAGCTCAAGCAATTGCAGGTGCACGCGGTGCAGTTGTCGCTGGGACTGGAGAGCAAGTTGTCGATCGGCGTGGCGGCGGATATCGACCGGCGGCGGTTGCTGGCGGCGATCAAGGACCTCAGCGAGCGCCATCCACTGCTCGACATCGAAGTGCTGACCGCGCCGCAAGATGACGTGCTGGCGATGCTCCATAGTGGCCGGGTCAGCGTGTGTCTGGCGTTCGCCGGGTTGAGCGTGAATGTGCTGGAGCGTTTTCAGTTTGTCGGCAGTGAGCGGATGATCGCCACGCTGGCGGCGGACAGCCCGTTGTTGCAGGGGCAGGATCTGTTTCTTGAGGACCTGGTGCATGTGCGGCAGATCGTCGTCGGCAGCCGCGACTTGCCGATCAGCGAAACCCGGTCGCTGGTAGCCGAATCCCACTGGCGCACCGATAACCTGGAAACGGCACTGGAGATGGTCGAGGCAGGGTTGGGTTGGGGCAATTTTCCGCTGTCGGTGGTGCAGCCGTGGCTCGATAGCGGACGGCTGAAACGGTTGAACTTCCGCAATATCGAAAACGGCCTGGTGCTGCCGGTGCACGCGGTGTGGCTCAAGAGCCAGCCGTTGCAGAAGGGGGCGCTGGCGCTTGTTGAAATACTCGGCCGGTGATCGTTCCCACGCGGACGGTTCGACGCTTCGACGTGGGAACGATCAACAGGTTATTGCCGTGCGGGGTCAGGTGCTCTCGCGAATCTTCAGCTCGAACCCCATGTCTTCGACCGGCCGCGCCACGCTATTGCCGGCCATCAGCGTCAGCATCTGCTCCGCCGCTCGCTTGCCGATCGCTTCGCGGGGCGTGTTGATGCTGCTCAGGCGCGGCACCATGTGTTCCGACATCGGCAGGTCGTTGAAGCCGAGGATCGCCACTTGCTCGGGGACCCTGATCCCGTTGCGCAGCGCTTCGAGCAGGGCGCCCTGAGCCAGGTCGTCGTTACCGAAGAAGATCGCATCGACATCCGGATGCGCCGCCAGCAGTTGCAGGAACAACTCGCCGCCCAGGCCCACGGACGATGAACGCGGGGTCAGCACTTCCAGATCCGGGTCGTAGCGACCGGCCTTCTGTAGCGCTTTGCGAAAGCCTTCGCCACGCAGCAGGGTGCGCTGATCGAGCTGCGCGCCGATGTACGCCAGACGCTTGCGGCCACGGGACAGCAAATGTTCGGCAGCCGTTTCCCCGGCGCTGAGCTGGGAGAAACCGACGCAGTTCACCCCGGCCGCGCTGTCCAGCTCCATCATGTACACGCAGGGAATGTTGCTGGCCTCGATCATCCGCCGCGAGCTTTCAGTGCGGTCGAAGCCGGTGAGCAGCAAACCGCGTGGCTGATAGGCCATGTAGTTGCGCAGCAGGTTTTCTTCTTCATCGCGGGAATAGTGGAAGTTGCCGATCAGCACCTCGAAACCTTTGGGCGTCAGTACCCGATGAATGGCTTCCAGGGTGTCGATGAACAACAGGTTGGACAGCGAAGGCACCAGAACCACCACCGAATGGCTCTGGGCCGAGGCCAGAGCGCGGGCGGCGGGGTTGACCACATAGTTGAGTTCCAGCGCGGCTTTCTGGACTTTCTCCACCAGTTCGGTGGCAACCGTGCTGACCCCACGCAGGGCGCGCGAGGCGGTAATCGGGCTGACGCCGGCCAGACGGGCGACTTCATTGAGGGTGGGACGGCCGGTGGTGCGGGTGTTTTTATCGTTTTTAGGGGTGGTCATCGGGCGGCTTGCCAAACAAAAATCAAGGCACTAAGGTAGCGCTGTCCTTATGCAGCTGCAAATGCGTAAGCGAGGTCCTGCCTGATCCTCGCTTTTTGGCGTACCGACAAAACCTGCTGCAACCCAAAAAAACGACAAGAAGGCGTCGGCAACTTCTGCCTGTGCACTAGAGTCATAGCTAGCAAAGGTAGCGCTGTCTGCGCGCTGAGGTGTTACATGAATCATCCCATCACCGCCCTGGTCATCATGGGCGTTGCCGGTTGCGGCAAGACGTGCGTCAGCGAGGCCCTGTGCCAATTGAGCGGCGCCACTGCCATTGAAGGCGATACTTTCCATCCGGCCGCGAACATCGAAAAGATGAGCGCGGGGATCCCCCTGAATGACGAAGACCGTGCCGGCTGGCTCGACAGCCTGTGCGATGAACTGCGTCGCGTCGATGCCCTGGGCGAACGCCCGGTGCTGACCTGCTCGGCCCTCAAACACATTTACCGCGAACGTCTGCGCAGCGCCTTGCCGGGCCTGGGCTTCGTGTTCCTCGAATTGACGCCTGAAGTGGCCGCCGAACGTGTGTCCCACCGTCCGGGCCATTTCATGCCAGCCACTTTGATCGAAAGCCAGTTCGCCACCCTCGAATCGCCCAAGGGCGAGCCGTTGACCCTGGCCCTGAATGCTTCGATCCACAGCGTTGAAGAACTGGCGTCGCAAGCCCACGTCTGGTGGCAGGCCCATGGCCTGAAACAGGCGGTATGAGTGTGATTGCGAAGATAGCGCTGTCCATGCGACTTCTGATTAACCCGCTTTAATAACAACAACAAACCAGGAGACACCCCCTCATGTTTGGCATGTCCCATGACGCCTACCTGCTGCTCGATGCAGTGGTTACGGTGATCGGACTCATCGTCCTGATCACCAAATTCAAGATTCACCCCTTCATTGCCCTGACCATCGCCGCCGCGTTCCTCGGCCTGACCTCCGGCATGCCGATCGGCACCATCATCAAGGCGTTCCAGGACGGCTTCGGTGGCGTGCTCGGTTTCGTCGGCATCATCCTCGCGCTGGGTACGATGCTCGGCAAGATGATGGCCGAATCCGGCGGTGCCGATCAGATCGCCCAGACCCTGATCCGCGCCTTCGGCAAGGACAAGGTCCAGTGGGCGATGATGTTCGCCGCCTTCCTGGTGGGCATTCCGCTGTTCTTCGAAATCGGCTTCGTGTTGCTGATTCCGCTGGTGTTCATCGTGGCTCGCCGCACCGGTGTGTCGATCATCAAGATCGGCATCCCGCTGCTCGCCGGCCTGTCCGCCGTGCACGGTCTGGTGCCGCCGCACCCGGGCCCGCTGCTGGCCATCGGCGTGTTCGGTGCCGACATCGGCAAGACCATTCTGTACGGTCTGATCGTCGCACTGCCGACTGCAATCATCGCCGGCCCGATCTTCGGTACCTTCATCGCCAAACACATTCCAGGTCATCCGAATCAGGAATTGGTCGATCAACTGGCGCGTGAAAACGATTCGGCCAATCTACCGAGCTTCAGCATCACCCTGGTCACCGTGCTGCTGCCGGTGTTCCTGATGCTGCTGAAAACCTTCGCCGACGTGGCGCTGCCGGACGGTCATTTCTTCCGCACCTGGATGGACATGATCGGTCACCCGATCTCGGCGCTGCTGCTGGCATTGCTGTTGTCGCTGTATACCTTCGGCTACAAGCAGGGCATCGGTTCTCAGCAGATGCTCAAATGGCTCGACGCGAGCCTGGCGCCAACTGCCGCAATCATCCTGATCATCGGTGCCGGCGGTGGCTTCAAGCAGATGCTGGTGACCAGCGGTGTGGGCGACGTGATTGGCCACATGGCGGTCAGCGCGCAGATCTCGCCGATCCTGCTGGCGTGGCTGGTGGCAGCGGTGATCCGCATCGCGACCGGTTCGGCCACCGTGGCTACCATCACGGGCGCGGGCATTGTGGTGCCGGTGGTCGGGATGATTCCGGGCGTGAACCGTGAGCTGCTGGTGCTGGCCACCGGTGCGGGCTCCTTGATCCTGTCCCACGTCAACGACGCCGGTTTCTGGCTGGTGAAGCAGTACTTCAACATGACCGTGGCCGAGACCTTCAAGACCTGGACGGCGATGGAAACCATCCTGTCGGTGGTGGGTCTGGGCTTTATTCTGTTGTTGTCGCTGTTCGTTTAACCTCGAACGCAAGACACAAAAAAACCGCAGCGATGCGGTTTTTTTGTGGGTGATGACTTTGATCGTTCCCACGCAGAGCGTGGGAACGATCATGACGTCAGGATTTGGTCACCAGGCCATCCGCCCGGAACATCCCGCGAATCCCGCGTACCGCCTGGCGAATCCGGTCCTGGTTTTCGATCAGCGCGAAGCGCACATGGTCGTCGCCGTACTCACCAAAACCGACACCCGGCGAGACGCAGACCTTGGCCTCGGCCAGCAGCTTCTTGGCGAACTCCAGCGAACCGAGGTGCGCGTAGGCGTCGGGAATCTTCGCCCAGACGTACATCGAGGCTTTCGGGTTTTCGACCATCCAGCCCAGTTCATGCAGGCCTTTGACCAGCACATTGCGGCGCTGGCGATATTGCTCGGCGATGTCGCGCACGCATTGCTGATCACCTTCCAGCGCAGCAATCGCGGCCACCTGCAGCGGGGTGAAGGTGCCGTAATCGTGGTAGCTCTTGATCCGCGCGAGGGCGCTGACCAGTTCCGGGTTGCCGACCATGAAACCGATGCGCCAGCCCGCCATGTTGTAGCTCTTGGACAGGGTGAAGAACTCCACCGCAATGTCCTTGGCGCCCGGCACCTGCATGATCGACGGGGCTTTCCAGCCGTCGTAGACGATGTCGGCGTAAGCCAGGTCGTGCACCACCAGCACGTCGTACTGTTTGGCGAGAGCAATCACCCGCTCGAAGAAATCCAGCTCCACGCACTGCGCGGTCGGGTTCGACGGGAAGCCGAGGATCATCATCTTCGGTTTCGGGATCGAGCCGCGAATCGCCCGTTCCAGCTCGGCGAAGAAATCCACGCCCGGCACCAGCGGCACCGACCGCACCTGGGCGCCGGCAATCACGGCACCGTAGATGTGAATCGGGTAGCTCGGGTTCGGCACCAGTACGGTGTCGCCCTGATCCAGAGTCGCCAGCATCAGGTGCGCCAGGCCTTCCTTGGAACCGATGGTGACGATGGCTTCGCTTTCCGGGTCGATCTCGACCTCGTAGCGTTCCTTGTACCAGTTGGAAATCGCCCGACGCAGACGCGGAATGCCCTTGGACGTGGAGTAACCGTGGGTGTCTTCGCGTTGTGCAACCTGCACCAGTTTTTCAACGATGTGCGGCGGCGTGGCGCCGTCGGGGTTGCCCATGCTCAAGTCGATGATGTCTTCGCCACGACGTCGCGCGGCCATCTTCAGCTCGGCGGTGATGTTGAAAACGTAAGGGGGGAGTCGATCTATGCGCGCAAAGCGGCGCGGCGAACCTTGTTCAGCCATTGTTGCCTCGGATAACGTAAGCGCCCGGAACCGTCCGAGCGACGCTGGTCACTGCGGTGACCTGTGGCGGACGATAAGGTCAGCGATGGCATACTGTCCAGAGCCTTTGTAAACAATTTTTTCTCAAGGAAAACCGGTTGATGGAATTTACCAGCGGCTTCTTGCTGAGCCTTTCACTGTGCCTTGATATCGGCGTGGCCAACATCGCGATGATCACCCTGGCGATGCAGCGCGGCTATTTTCAAGGCTTCGCGCTGGGCCTCGGCACCTGCGTCGGCGACCTGATTTACGCGGTGCTGGCACTGGCCGGAATGACCGTTCTGCTGCAATACGAAACCGTGCGCTGGGTGCTGTGGATCGGCGGTTCAGCGCTGTTGATCTACTTCGCGGCGAAGATGATCTATTCGGCGATCCACCACGAGGCGCAACTGGCGGCGATCGCCGAGGTCGGCCAGAACTCCCATCGCAAGGAATTCTTCCGTGGGATTTTTCTCGCCATGTCGTCGCCGAGCGCCATCCTTTGGTTCGCGGCAGTGGGCGGCACGTTGATCGCCCGTTCCGGCGGCGGCGGTCCTTTGAGCTCGGCGCTGTTCCTCGGCGGCTTCCTGTGCGCCGGGCTGTTGTGGTCGGCAGGCCTGTGCTTCGCCGCGAGCCATGGCGGCAAGTTGCTGGGCGACAAACTCCTGCGCTATTCCTACATGGCATCTGCAGCGATCTTCTGCTATTTCGCGGTCTACGTGATCGTATCCGGTTATAACGAGTTCGTCGGTTCCGGCGCCGCCGAGGCCCTGCATACGCTGTAAATGTGCGAATCGGGTTTGGCTTCTATACTCCCAGCCGAACCCACTTTTTTCGTTCAAGGAGTCGAGTCATGGATGAGCAAAAACGCGTCGAAGTGGCTGAACCTCGCTTCGAACATGGACACTTCCTGCTGATTGCAGGATTTCGCGATCGCTTCACTCAAGAGACCGTTCAGGACATCCCTGCGCTGTGGGAAAAACTGATCCCGCACATCGGAAATATTCCGGGGCAGAAGGGTGAAGTGACCTACGGTGTCTGCAGCAATTTCGACGGCAACGGCGGTTTCGATTACATGGCCGGGGTCGAAATCCGCAAGCTGGATGACTTCCCGCAGGAGAAGTATCCGTGGATCGAAATCCTCCCGCGCCAGTACGCGGTGTTCGAACACAAAGGTTCGCTGGATCAACTGCCGCAGACCATTGATTACATCTACAACACCTGGCTGCCAGCGTCTGACTACAAAGGGCTCAACGCCCCGGAGCTGGAACGCTACAGCGCCGATTTCAACCCGAAGCTCAATACCGGCAAGCTGGAAATCTGCGTCCCGGTGGAAAAGAAAACCTGATCGGCAACTGGCAGCGCGAATCGGCTTCGCGCTGCCGGTCGAGTCTTACTTGCCCTTGATCCGTCGTGCCCGCAACAGGTCGATGCCCAGGGTAATGAAGCCAAAAAAGCTGATGCCCAACACCATCAACAAACCGATCTCAACGCTGCTCATAAACGGTTCCCCCCTCGGGTGATCAGAGACAGGCGTCAGAAATAGACCGTCCCGAATCCGAAGAAAAGCGCTTATACGCAGGCTTTACGCCCCCTGCGCGGATCGATATGAACACCTTATTCCTTTATCCTTGGCGACCTTGTTTCCACTGATTTCGAGCCGCCATGAACACCGTCATCCGCCACGTCACCGCCGCCGACCTGGACCGCTGCTACGCCATCGAAACCCTCGCCTATGAGGGCGACGAAGCCGCGACCCGCGAGAAGATCGCCACGCGCATCGCCACCTGGCCGGACGGTTTCATCGTCGCCGAGGTGGACGGGCAGGTGGCAGGGTTCATCAACTCCGGTGCAGCGTTTGATGTGCAGATGTCCGACGAGGCGTTCAAGGAACTGATCGGCCACGACCCAGCGGGGCCGAATGTGGTGATCATGTCGGTGGTGGTGCATCCGGACTATCAGGGCCTGGGTCTGGCCAAGCGTCTGCTGGGCGAGTTCATCGAACGCATGCGCGAGCAGGGCAAGGCGACGATTCACCTGATGTGCAAGGAACGGCACATCCCGCTGTACGCCGGATTCGGTTTTGCCTACATCAAACCGTCCGAATCCGACCACGGCGGGATGGCGTGGCACGAGATGATCCTGACGCTCTGAAGAAGAACCCCTGACCTGATCGTTCCCACGCTCTGCGTGGGAATGCAGCCTTCGACGCTCTGCGTCATGACGGTGCCAGGCGTTGCATCAGCGGTGCGGCAGGAACGCGGAGCGTCCCGGTATGCGTTCCCACGCAGAGCGTGGGAACGAGGGTGGGCGGTGTCAGTAGAGGGTGTCCCGCACCCGCGTCGGGGCCTCGCGATCATAAGCCTCGGCATCAAACTGCCCATCATTCAGACGCTTGTGAAACGCGCCCGCCGTCGGCAGCGCCGAGCGCGGCAAGTGGGTTTCAGGGTTCCACGCATCCGAACGCACGAACGCTTTCGAGCAATGAAAGAACGCCGCCTCCACCGTCACCAGCAACACCGTACGCGCCGGTTTGCCGTTCACCGCGAAGCTTTCCAGCAACTCGGGATCAGCGCTGATGGTCGCCGTACCGTTGACCCGCAACGTCTCGCCAATCCCCGGAATGATGAACAGCAGCGACACTCGCGGATCGTGCAATACGTTGCGCAAGGTATCGATGCGGTTGTTGCCGGGGCGATCCGGCAGGGCCAGGGTGCGCTCGTCAATGATCCGCACAAACCCCGGCGCATCACCGCGCGGGGAACCGTCGATGCCATCAGCTCCGACTGAGCTGACAATCACCAGCGGCGAGACCCGGACCATCGCCTGATAGTCCTCGTTGAGAAAGCCGATCTGCTTGCGCACCGCCCGTTCGTGGGGCAAGCCGTAGATGGCTTCCAGCGCTTCGATTGAATCGATCATCGTTGCTCCCCCGACAATTAGAAGAACAGCCCCATCCGCCGCTCGTAACCGATGCGGCCCTTGTACGCTTCGCCGCTGTCGACGAAGCCGTACTTGGCGTACAGCGCAATCGCGGCGTCATTGTCGGCGTCCACCGACAGTTCCAGTCCTTTGATTTCAGGCCAGGCCTGGCGCGCAACTTCTGGCAACGCCAGCAGGCAGGCCTTGCCATAGCCCTTGCCTTGTGCGCGGTGATCGACCTGCAATGCATGCAGGGTGGCGCTGTGTTCATCGGCCCATTCCGGCAGAACCGGCGGGCGCTTGAGCAGCAGGAACGCCACTGGCTCATCTTCTGCCAGCAGGGCAAAACCCTTCACGCCAGGACCGGGTTTCGACAGCAGCGTATGCAGGGCGCCGTGGATATCGCCGGAGAACTTGATCTGCTCGGCGTGGATTTCAATCGCTTCGACTTGCTGACGCTGCAAGGCGTTAAGGCTCTCGTACGGTACGAGTTTGGCTGACACGGGAATTTCCTTTTTCCTACAAAGATGAGCCTCGGATTCTAGCGATTTTGTCTTCTCCGGAATTTTTTTGTTTCAACTGTCGATCCGGCAAATCGCCGAACGACTAAGGGTGTCTTCACAACAAAAACCAGGGAGAAACCCCATGAGTACGCAAGCGCAGATTCAAAGCCTGATCGACACCTACCGCGAGGCGGTGATGACCAAGGACGTGGAAAAAGTCATGGCCCTGTACGCCGACGACATCGTCTCCTTCGATGCGATCAAGGCCCTGCAATTCAAGGGCAAACCGGCCTACCGCGCGCACTGGGTGGATTGCATGGAAATGTGCCCCGGCCCGCACATTTTCGAATTCCACGAAATCGCCATCGAGACCGCCGACAACATCGCCTTCGCCCACTGGGTCGCCAACTGCGGCGGGACCAATGAAAAGGGCGAAACCCAGAGTTGCTGGATGCGCGTCACCGCGTGCTACCGGCAGGTGGGCGGGGCGTGGAAGATCGCCCACGAACACTGGTCAGCACCGTTCGACCCGATGAGCGGCGCGACCCTGTTCGATGTGAAACCCTGATCTTCAGCCATAGTTGATCCGTCCGATTCAGGAGAACGCCATGAAGTATTTATGCCTGGTCTACAGCGATGAGCGCCTGCTGCATTCGTCGCCCGACAGCCCGGAAGATGCCGAGTGCTGGGCCTACGCCGAGTCGATCCAGGGCAGCGGCCGGATGGTCGCCGCCGAAGCGCTGGAGTCGGTGCAGACCGCCACCACGGTGCGCATGCGCAACGGCAAGCTGTCGATCACCGACGGCCCGTTCGCCGAGACCAAGGAGCAGTTGGCCGGTTTCTACCTGATCGACGCACGGGACCTCAACGAAGCGATTCAGGTCGCCAGCAACATTCCGGCGGCCCGGGTCGGCAGCGTCGAAGTGCGTCCCGTGCGCCAGTTGAATGTCTGAGGTCAGGGCGCGGGTCGAGCAGGTCTATCGCGAAGACTCGCGGCGGATCCTCGCGACCCTGATCCGCCTGCTCGGCGATTTCGACCTCGCCGAAGAAGCCTTGCACGAGGCGTTCTTCGTCGCGGTCGAACGCTGGCAGCGCGACGGCGTGCCGGACAATCCGCGAACCTGGCTGGTGTCCACCGGGCGCTTCAAGGCGATCGACGTGTTGCGTCGGCGGGCGCGGTTCAAGGCCTCGCAGCCGTTATTGCTGGCGCAACTGGAAGAACTGGAACAGTCCGAATGGGACGCCGAAGACGTGGAAGACGATCGCCTGCGCCTGATCTTCACCTGCTGCCACCCGGCGCTGGCGGCGGACGCGCAAGTGCCGCTTACCCTGCGTGAAGTCTGCGACCTCACCACTGAAGAAATCGCCCGCGCATTTCTCTCGGCCCCGGCGGCGATTGCCCAGCGCATTGTGCGGGCCAAGGCGAAGATTCGTGACGCGAAAATCCCTTATCAAGTGCCGAGCCTGAGCGAATTGCCCGAGCGTCTCGACAGTGTGTTGCGGGTGATTTATCTGGTGTTCAACGAGGGTTATTCGGCGTCCGGCGGCGCCCAGGTGACCCGCGAGGATTTGACTCGTGAGGCGATCCGCCTTGGGCGGTTGTTGCTGGAGTTATTGCCGGACCCGGAAGTTATGGGCCTGCTGGCGTTGATGTTGTTGCATGAGTCGCGGAGGTCGGCGCGCTCTTCGCCGGATGGGGAATTGATTCTGCTGGATGATCAGGATCGCCGATTGTGGAATGCCGAGCTGATTGCCGAAGGCTGCGATCTGGTGGAAAAAGCGCTGACCACGGGGCGCTTCGGGCCGTACTGCCTGCAAGCGGCGATTGCGGCGGTGCACGCCGAGGCGCCCACGGCAGGGGAGACGGATTGGGAACAGATCGTCGGGCTGTATGACGTGTTGCTGCGGGCGGTGCCGTCGCCGGTGATCGAGTTGAACCGGGCGGTGGCGGTGGCCAAACGTGATGGGGCGCTGGCAGGGTTGACCCTGGTTGAAGGGATTCTGGACCGTGGAGAATTGCAGGATTACCACTTGGCGCATTCGGCGCGGGCGGAGTTTTGTCGGCAGCTTTGGCGGGTTGAGGAGGCTAGGGCGGCTTACCGGCGAGCCTTGGAATTGACTCGGCAAGAGCCGGAGCGGCGGTTTATCGAGGGGCGGCTTTCGGCTTTGGATCGCTTGCCCTCACCCTAGCCCTCTCCCGGAGGGAGAGGGGACCGATCCGGGGATATTGGAGATATGCGCCGACGTGAGAGATTTGCTGTGAATCCATAATCGACTCAATATTTCAAGTCGATGTATGACGTAAGACACCTCGGTCAGTCCCCTCTCCCTCCGGGAGAGGGTTAGGGTGAGGGCGCTTTTGATTTTGCCTTTCGCCTTTAGCTTTTAGGCCTGCTGCCGAGTCGCAGCCATCACAATCTCGCGAATACAAACCCCCTGCGGCTGCCCATACGCATAGGCAATCGCTGTCGCCACATCCTCGGCGCTCAACACCGTGCCGCCCATGTCCTGCTTCCACGCCTGATACCCGGTTTTGATCGCCTCATCCGTGGTGTGGCTCAGCAACTCGGTCTCGACCGCACCCGGCGCAATAGTGGTCACCCGCACGTTATGCGGCGACAACTCTTCACGCAGGTTTTCCGACAATCCATGCACCGCAAACTTGGTGCCGACATAGGCCACATGGTTCGGGAACGTCTTGCGTCCGGCCACCGAGCTGACGTTGATGATCGTGCCGTGCTTGCGCTCGATCATCCCGGCGACCACCGCGTGCACGCCGTTGAGCAGGCCCTTCACGTTGACGTCGAGCATCTGGTCCCACTGCGCCGGATCCTGTTTGCTCATCTCGCCCAGCAGCATCACCCCGGCGTTGTTGATCAGCGCATCGGCAGGGCCGAACTGCGCTTCCGCCTCGGCCACAGCGGCCAGCAACGCGGCGCGGTCGGTGATGTCGACGCGGCGGCTGAGGGTGTTCGGCAGGGCCAGTGCTTCGAGGCGTTCGATGCGCCGGGCCAGCAACAGCAGCGGATGGCCGGCAGCGCTCAAGCGGCGGGCGGTGGCTTCGCCGATGCCCGAGCTGGCGCCGGTGATGATGATCAATGGCTTGCTCATGGTTGAACTCCTGAGATAAGAAAAACAAATAACCAGATTCGTGACGCAGTATATTTAGTCCGCTGGAGGCTGAAAAATGCCTTATTCCTCTGTCTGCTATCGGAATCTCCTATGGATATCCGCCATCTCAAAGCCTTCCTCGCGGTGTTCGAGGAACGCAACATCACCGCCGCCGCGCAACGGCTGTTCATCAGTCAGCCCACGTTGTCGGTGACCATCAAACAGCTGGAAGAAGAACTCGGCGCGACGCTGTTCGTGCGTCAGCCCCGTGGTGTGGAAGTCAGCGACGAAGCGCGTCTTCTATACCCGCAGGCACGGCGGATGGTGGCCGAGTCCGAGGCACTGAGCCGGATGTTTCGCGGCCGCGAAAACCGTGCGCCGCTGACCCTCGGCATCGAAGGCGACATCGCCGCCAGTCACATCGAAGCCTTCGTGCGGATGGCCCATCAGGCGTTGCCCAATCTGTTGCTGACCCTGGAAGAGGGCTGTCACGGCGATGGTCGATTGGCGGTCGAGGAAATGTGCTGCGAGGACGAACTGTTCCTGCCGCTGTGGGAAGAGTCCTATGTGATGGCGCTGCCTCTCGATCATCCGATGGCAAACGCGCAGGCCGGCTGGGCGCCGATCGAGGACTGGATCACCTGCCCACAGCATCCTTCACATCAGCGGTTGATGGCGCTGTACGGACGCTCGCCGGAAGCGGTGGCGGGGCATGCCGGTTCACTGCAACAGGCGTTGCACATGGTGGCGGCGGGTGTCGGCGTGGCGATGTTGCCGCAGTCGCTTGTCAGCAGGCATGAACGCATCGTCGTGCGCGCGCTGCACCTGCCGGCGCCGACCCGGCGGGTGGGATTGTGCTATGCAGCGCAAGCGCTGGAGTTGCCGACGATGCGCGGGTTGCACGCGTATTTTCAGGTGAGCCGCCCGCTAGCCATCGAGGCGGCCTGAGCTATTCCAGCATCTTGCTCAGCAACCAGCTCCCCGCCGGCCCCGGCGGGTACAGCCGCGACCACAGCGCATCGACGAACACCGGTTTCGGCCAGCCGCGCACCTTCAGTTCCACCAGCAAATCATTGCCGAAACGCTCCACCAGCCAGCGTGGCAGCGGGGCCCAGCCAAAACCTTTCTCGGCCATTTCCAGCAGCATCAGGTAACTCGGTGCCGACCACACCCGGCCTTTGCCGCGACTGTCATAGGGATTGACGATGGTGGCCAGGCGCAGTTCGCGATGCTGCTCAAGGACCGTTTGATCGATGGATTCCTGAGTCGCCAACGGATGCCCACGACCCACAAACAAGGCGATTTCAGTGCGCTCGGCGACGGTCGCGCTCGCCAGATCCGGCGGGTAGTTGTCCTGCATCTCGGCGAACGCCAGGTGCGCCCGACCGCGCTGCACCAGTTCGACCAGGTCATCGCACTCGGCGATCAGGCATTCCAGTTCCAGATCCGGATAACGCTGCTCGAAACCCACCAATGCGGCTTCGAAACGGTCGGACTGATAAGTGTCGGAAATCGCCACCGTGAGTTTCGGCTCAACACCTTGGGCCAATTGCCGGGCGGTCATTTCCAGTCGGCTGGTGGCGGACAGAATCGCCTCGGCCCGTTGTAGCATCACGTGGCCGGCCGGGGTCAGCGTCGGCTTGCGGCTGCTGCGGTCGAACAGCACCAGATCCAGATCGATCTCAAGACTGGCCACCGCCGCACTCACCGTCGACTGACTGCGCCCGAGTTTGCGCGCCGCCGCCGAAAACGAACCTTGAGTCGCCGCCTGGACAAACGCCAGCAACACTTCCTGAGATGCCATGAACTATCGCCTTGATCGATGGTTATTGGTTATGAAGTATCGGTTCGGTGCTGGATCATGGCAACCATCTTCACAGAGGACTTCGGCCATGACTGCCAACAAATCCATCACTGAGCGTATCTTCCAGGCCATCGGTTTCGAACTGCTGGCGATCCTGATCTGTACCCCGTTGCTGGCGTGGATCATGGGCAAACCGCTGGTCGAAATGGGCGCCGTCACCATCGCAATCGCGTTGCTGGCCCTGGGCTGGAACGTGGTGTTCAACGGCTTCTTCGACCGGATGCTCAAGCGCTGGAACATCGCTCACAATGCCTGGGTGCGAGTGGCGCACGCGCTGCTGTTCGAGGGCGGGTTGATCGTGATGGGCGTGCCGCTGATTGCCTGGTGGCTGTCGGTCAGTCTGTGGCAGGCGTTCCTGCTCGACATCGGCGTGCTGCTGTTCTTCCTGCCGTACACCTACATCTACCACTGGGGTTATGACGTGGTGCGCGAGCGGCTGGTGATGCGCAGCGTCTGCCAGAACTGAAAAAAAATCGCAGCCTGTGAGGGCTGCGATTTTTTTGTCCTGGGTTTTTGCAGGGTTTAGAGAAACATCCCGCCCGACGCTTCAATCCGCTGACCGTTGATCCACTGCGCCCCCGGCGACAGCAACAGCGCCAGCGCACCGCCAATGTCATCCGGCTGCCCGGCACGGCCCAGCGCGGTGTTGCTGGCGACCATCGCATTCAACGCCGAATTGTCGCGCACCGCGCCGCCGCCGAAGTCGGTTTCGATGGCGCCCGGTGCCAGGATATTCACGGCGATCTGCCGCGCCCCCAGCTCCTTGGCCTGATAACGGGTCAGCACTTCCATCGCGCCTTTCATCGCCGCGTAAGCCGCGTAACCCGGCAGGGTGAAGCGGGCCAGACCGCTGGAGATGTTGATGATCCGCCCGCCATCGTTGATCAGCGGCAGCAGTTGCTGAGTGAGGAAGAACGGCCCTTTCAACTGCACGTTCATCAGTAGGTCGAACTGCTCCGGCGTGGTGTCGGCGAAGGAGGCATGCACGCCAATCCCGGCGTTGTTGATCAGGAAATCGAAGCGCGGACGTTCAAGTTGTTGCAGCGCCTGCTCGACCCGCACGGCGAAATCGGCAAAGCCTTCGCTGCGCCCGACATCCAGTTGCAGCATCACGGCTTGGGCGCCGAGGGTTTCCAGTTCCTGCACCAGCGCCTGGGCTTCATCGGCGCGGCTGTTGTAGGTGCCGATGATGTCCACGCCTTGCGCGGCGAGGTGCAGGGCGGCGTTCTTGCCGAGGCCACGGCTGGCACCGGTGATCAATGCGATTTTGCGGTTCATGGGTCTTCCTCGATGGCAGTGACGGTTGATGGGGCACAGTTTATTTATCCGCTGTGAGGTGATAAACAGACTGAAACCGGAATCACTGGTCGGATTTTACGAACAATCAATGGGTGGCCCATGAACAAACTGGAACTGCTGCGCACCTTCGTCCGGGTCAGCGAATTGTCGAGTTTCACGATGGCGGGGGAGAGTCTCGGGCTGCCGCGTTCAACGGTGTCCGAGCAGGTACAGGCGCTTGAAACCCTGCTCGGCACGCGGCTGCTGCAACGCACGACGCGCAAGGTCCAGGCGACTCAGGACGGCCTTGCGCTGTACGAGCGAAGCAAGGATCTGCTGTCGCACATGGACGAAATCGAGAACCTGTTCCGCCAGGACGAAGCGTCGCTGACCGGGCGGATCCGGGTCGATATGCCGAACATTCTGTCGCGACGGCTGATCATGCCGAAGCTGCCGGAATTCATGGCGCGTCATCCGAATCTGGAGCTGGAAATCAGCAGCACCGATCGCCGGGTCGACCTGCTCGCCGAAGGTTTCGATTGCGTGGTGCGCATCGGCGCTCAACCCGATCAGTCGGTGGTGGCGCGGCATCTGGGGGACTTCAGCATGATCAACTGCGCCAGCCCCGCGTATCTTGAACGCTACGGGGTGCCGCAGAGTCTGGAAGATCTTGCGCAGCATCGGTTGGTGCATTACGTCGGTGTGCTGGGTTCGCGTTCGGATGGGTTTGTCTACGAGCAGGATGGGCAGGTTCACAGGGTGCCAATGGCGGGCAGTGTGACGGTCAACAGCACCGATGCCTACGAGTCGGCATGCCTTGGCGGGTTTGGTCTGATCCAGGTACCGCGAACCGGGATGAACACCTATCTGGATACCGGCGAGATTGTCACCGTGCTGCCGCAATACACCGCGCCGGCGATGGGCATTTCACTGCTGTACGCGAGGCAGCGGCATCTGCCGTTGCGGGTGCGGGTGTTCATGGATTGGCTGGGGGATTTGATTCGCTCGACGCTCTGATTCCTGCCGCAAATCCCTGTGGGAGCAACGGCTCTCACAGGGATTCGGGTCGATCAGAAAATCTGAGTAAAAAGCCAATACAGACTGCCCGACAGCAGAATCGCCGCCGGCAAGGTCAGCACCCACGCCATCAGCAGATTGCGGATGGTCTTCATCTGCAAGCCGCCACCGTTGGCGACCATGGTCCCGGCCACGCCCGAGGACAACACATGAGTGGTCGACACCGGCAGACCGAACATGTCGGCGGCGCCGATGGTCAGCATCGCTACCGTTTCAGCCGAAGCGCCCTGGGCGTAGGTCAGGTGGGTCTTGCCGATCTTCTCGCCGACCGTGACCACGATCCGCTTCCAGCCGACCATGGTGCCCAGCCCCAAGGCAATCGCCACGGCGATTTTCACCCACAGCGGAATGAACCGCGTGGCGTTGTCGATCTGTTGCTTGAACAGTTGCAGCTTGCCGCTGGTGTCGGCGTCGAAGGTACCGACCTTGTTCTTGTCCATCAGGCGAATGGTTTCGCTGGCCAGGTACATGTCGTTGCGCACGTTGCCCATGGCCTCGGCCGGGACTTTCGCCAGCGAGCCGTAGCCTTTGACTTCTTCACCGATGTGTCCGGTCAGGGAGGCGAGGGCGGGGATCAGTTGCGGCGTGGCTTCCTTGCTGCGCACGTAGTCGGAGAGCACAGCGCGCGGATCGGCCGGTGCCGGCAGTGGCGCACTTTTCACCAGCGCTTGCTGGGTCACTTGGGCGACAGCGGCGAATTGCAGCGACTGTTCTTCCGGCATGGTGCGGTTCAGCGCATAAGCCATCGGCAGGGTGCCGACCAGAATCAACATGATCAGGCCCATGCCTTTCTGGCCGTCGTTGGAACCGTGAGCGAAGGACACGCCGGTGCAGGTCAGGATCAGCAGACCGCGAATCCACCACGGTGGCGGGGTGTTGCCTTCCGGCGCCTTGTACAGCGAACGGTTCTTCACGAACGCGCGCAGCGCCAGCAGCAACAGCGCCGCACAACCGAAGCCCACCAGCGGCGACAGCAGCAGCGCGTAACCGATCTTGGTTGCCTGAGCCCAGTCCACACCGCTGGTGCCGTCGCGGCCGTGCATCAAGGCATTCGCCACGCCGACGCCGATGATCGAACCGATCAGCGTGTGCGACGACGAGGCCGGCAGGCCCAGCCACCAGGTGCCGAGGTTCCACAGGATCGCCGCGATCAGCAGGGCGAAAATCATCGCGAAACCGGCGGACGAACCGACTTGCAGAATCAGCTCCACCGGCAGCAACGCAATGATGCCGAACGCCACCGCGCCGCTCGACAGCAGCACCCCGAGGAAGTTAAAGAAACCCGACCACACCACGGCCACATTAGGCGGCAGCGAGTGGGTGTAGATCACCGTGGCCACGGCGTTGGCGGTGTCGTGGAAACCGTTGACGAACTCGAAGCCCAGCGCAATCAACAACGCCACGCCGAGCAGCAGGAACGGCGTCCAGGTGGTGACCACCGTGCCGAGTTCGTGCATGTCGTGCATCAGGCTGTAGGCGGTGAACAGCATCCCCATCGCCAGTACCGCGAAAAACACTACGTAGGTGAACGGGCCGGTTTTCTTGTCGAGGGCCGGCCTGCCACTGGCAGCGGGGGCCGGGCTGGCGGTCAGGGAGGGAGTAGCCATGGGAGGACAATCCTGAGCGGGGGAAGGAGTGTCGCCCATGATCGTTGCTAAATATTACAGAGAGGCTGCGACAGATCAGTGTTCGGTCTATTAGCCGATCCACTGATCCGAATTCAGCCAGTAACACTGTGGGAGCGAGCTTGCTCGCGATTGCGGTGTGTCAGCAAAGGAGATGTCATCCGGGTGTCCGCATTCGCGAGCAAGCTCGCTCCCACAGGAGATCGGCGCTTAGTAATCCCGCCGCTTGCGAAACGCCCAGCGCCCGGCGATCACGGTGAACGTCGCCACCAGCGCCACCAGAATCCAGAACCCTTCCGGATCGGTAGCCAGCGGCACGCCGCCGACGTTCATGCCGAAGAAACCGGCAATGATGTTGATCGGCAGCGCCAGCACCGTGACCACGGTCAGGGTGAACAGCGTGCGGTTGCTCTGTTCGTTGAGGTTGGCGGCGATCTCTTCCTGCAACAGCTTGATCCGCTCACCGAGGGCGGTCAGGTCGTTGATGATCAGCGCGAACTCCTCGGTGGACTTGCGCAACTCCTTCACGTCTTCCTTCTGCAACCACGGCGGCGGCCGGTTGAGCAGGCGCAGCAGCGAACCCGGTTCCAGCGCCAGCAGCCGTTGCAGGCGCACCAGCACCCGCCGGTTGGCGCCGAGTTCGGCGCGGTTGGTCGACAGTCGCGAGGACAGCAATTCGTCCTCGACCTGATCGACGCTCATGCTGGTCTTGCGCACGATCTGGGTCAGCACTTCGCCCTGATCGCGCAGCAGGTGCACCAGCAGTTCCAGCGGCGAACGAAAGCACTCGCCGGACTTCACCGAAGAACGCAGCTTGTCCACCGAGTGCAGCGGTTGCAGGCGCGCACTGACGATCAGTTTGCTGCGCACGCAGACCCACAGCGTCGACACGTCTGATGACACCATGCTGCTGAGGTTGAACACCACATCGTTGACCACCGCCAGCAACGCCGAATCCACATGCTCGATGCGGGTCGAGCGCGAACCTTCGTGCAGCGCTTCGAAAAACTCTTCCGGCAATTGCAGATGGCTTTTCATCCAGCGCTCGCACGCGGCGTGGGCCAGGTTCAGGTGCAGCCAGAGAAATTCATCGCTGTCGCTATCGTCTTGCAGGCAGCGCAGGGCGGTCGCCGAATCCACCTCGCGCCCGCGTTCGCCGGGGCGAAACCGAAAGCCGTAAAGCAGGCCGAACAGGTCAGGATCACGATGACTGATATCGAGGCTGTGGTTCATGAAGGCTCGCTGCGAGGAGGCGTCTGTCGCGGGATTTGCAGATTCACCTGAGCGGCATCATCGCAATGTCACATGACGCTTGTGTGACAGCAAAATGACGTCAAATCAATGCGTTACCGGCGGTCGGATTTTTCTCAAGAAGGGCGCTGGAACGCCGATCACGCATGAGTTAGGTTGCGCGCCTTCGCCATGAGCCAAGGTCCGCCGACACGGATGTCCGGCAACAATTCACGTCTTACCGGGCGTGCCTCATCCCTGTCCTGAGTACCTGTGATGCTGCAAAAATCCCTGAGAGCGCAAATTCTCGCCCTGCTGAGCGGCAGCCTGCTGGCGATGCTGTTGATCGCGCTGGCCTGCTTTCATTTCCTGTCCAACGGCGTGCAGAACTACAGCCAATTGATCGCAGGTCCGTTGCACACCTCGCAACTGATCGATGAAGCCAACCTGCAATTCAAGGTGCAGGTTCAGGAGTGGAAAAACGTTCTGCTGCGCGGCAAGCAACCGGCGGATCTGGCCAAGTACTGGGGCCAGTTCGAAGACCGTCAGCGCGATGTGCAGGGCATCCTCGGTGAGCTGGCCAACCAGAAAGGCCTCGAGCCTGCGCTGAAAACCCGCATTGATCGCCTGCGCGAAGAACACCGTCTGCTTGGTGCTGCGTACCAGAAGGGCCGTGATGCCTACGTCGCCGCCGGTGCTGATCCGACTGCGGGCGACGCCGCTGTCAAAGGCGTCGACCGTGCCGCCAGTGACCAGATGAGCGAACTGGTGGCCGAGTTGCGCAAGCAGGGCACCGAGCAATCGGCGCAGATCAGCGCCAGTGCTGACCGCACCGTGTGGCTGGGGCTGTTGGTGATGCTCGCGTCAGGCTTGCTGATCGGTCTGCTCAGCCTGTGGCTGGTCAACCGCAACCTGGTCGAGCCGATCCGCAAACTCATCGACTACGTCACCCAGTTGAGCAAGGGGCGTCTGGTCGAGCGTGTGTCCAGCGACCGTCAGGACGAGCTGGGTAACCTGGCCGCAGCGGCCAACACGTTGCGCGATTTCCTCGCCGAAACCTTCAATCATCTGCAACGCAGCGCCAAGGATCTGGACAGTGCCAGCGGCGAGTTGAACGCCATCGCCACGCTGATGGCCGGCGGCACCAACGAGCAGTTCAACCGCACCGATCAGGTGGCCACGGCGATGAACGAAATGTCCGCCACCGCCCAGGAAGTCGCCCGTCATGCGGCTGACGCTGCACGTGCGGCCGACGATGCCGACCAGTCCGCGCAGCAGGGCGAGAAGGTCATGCAGAGCACCATTCACAGCATCACCCAGATGCGCGGCGAAATCGCCAACACCGCCACCGTGATCCGTCGTCTGGAAGCCGACAGCGGGCGCATCGGCAAGGTGCTGGAAGTGATTCGCGGGATCGCCGAGCAGACCAACCTGCTGGCGCTCAACGCCGCCATCGAAGCGGCACGCGCGGGTGAGGCCGGGCGTGGTTTTGCGGTGGTCGCCGATGAGGTGCGCAACCTCGCGCAGCGTACGGCGGAGTCGATCATCGAGATCAACCAGATCATCCACAGCGTGCAGACCGGCGCGGTGGACGCGGCCCAGGCCATCGACAGTGGCCAGACCCGCAGCGATGAAAGCGTCGAGCAAGTGACCCAGGCCGGCGCCATGCTCGAGCGCATCACCCACGCGGTGGAAGCGATTCGCGACATGAACCGTCAGATCGCCACCGCCGCCGAGGAACAGACCTCGGTCGCCGAAGACATCTCGCGCAACCTGACCGAGATCACCTCGATCGCCAGCACCAACCTCGACAACGTGCAGCGCACCGAAAGCGCCAGCCAGAACCTGCACGGCCTGTCCGGCCAACTGAACGACGTCACCGCTCGCCTGAGCGTCTGACCGGCCAGTGACTGTGTACCGGTTCGGTTACCGAGTCGGTACACAGTCGATCTCAATTCGTGCAGACCGCCGCCGATGCCCGGTTATCTATAACCGGCATTGGAGATTTCCCATGGTCAGCATCACGTCTGTTTCGATCAATCAGACCGTCACCACACCCACCAGCAAAACCTCGATTGCCGACACCGGTGACGACACCTCGACCACTGCGGCGGCCAGCACCGGTGTGAAAGCTGATACCAGCAAAGTGGCGGCGGGCGGCGGTGCGGCGCCGGCGGGGGACAGCAGTTCCAGCAGCGAAGAATCGGATACCGTGAAAGAACTGCGCAAGCAGATTGCCGAGTTGCAGAAGCAGTTGCAGGAAGAGCAAAAGGCGCTGCAAGCGGCTCAGGCGAAGCAGGAAAGTCAGGATGCCAAGGCGGCGGATGTTGCGGCGGCGCAGTCGCAGATTGCGACGACGTCGGCTTCATTGCAGACGGCGACGGCGGCGTTGTTGGCGGCGTTGCAGGATTCGGATAGCGGTACTTCCGGTTCGTTGGTCAGTACGACCGCGTGAAGCCTTTTCCCCTCACCCTAGCCCTCTCCCGGAGGGAGAGGGGACCGATCGAGTTGAATGTTCGAGATACATCGACCTGAAAATCTTGTGTCGAACTCAGGTTTTGAAACCTATGGAGATCGGCTCCCTTTCCTTTCACCCTGGCTTTCCCATTACATCGGAAGGGTTCGGTCGGAGTTAATACTTGAGCTACGTCGAGTTGAGAGTCTTCAGTCGAACTCAGGTTTGAACAGCATGAAGATCGGCTCCCTTTCCCCCTCGCCCCCCTGGGGGAGAGGGCTGGGGTGAGGGGGTAAATCTCACAGGCGCAGCAAGAGCTTCGTCAAACGCCAGACACAAAAAAGCCGCACAACCCAAAAGTCGTGCGGCTTTGTCTTATCAGTCAATCAAGTATCTTGCTTGTCGCTCAGCACCTTGCCAGTCGTTGCATCGAAGTCCACATCAAACTCCTTGCCATCAGCAGTACGCAACTCAACTTCATACTCATAACCATTGAAGTGGTTATCCAGATCCGTGTCGGTAATGGTCGCACCCGGATGCAGTTTCAGCGCTTCTGCGTTCATCGATTCCAGCGACTTGATCTTGCCGGACTTGACCAGTTCAGGGATCTGGTCAACGCGAACGTCAGCCTGGGCCAGGCCAGCGGTGAGGGTCAGGGCGGCAGCAGTAAACAGGGCAGTCAGGGTTTTCATCGGTTATTCCTTTGGGTGATTCGTTTAAGTGAGTTCAGGTTAATCGCTGCAACTTAACTCACCCTTAAAACGCAGCGGGCAGGCCGACCTCCCCGAGGGAGCGAGCCTGCTCGCGATACTGACGCCCTGATTTACAGATCAGAAGCCGTTGTTCTTCAGCACCTGATCCACACTGGCGGCGGCCGGGCGTTTGTAGAATTTCAGCAGTTCGCTGGCGCGGTTGGTGAAGATGCCGTCAACGCCAGCGGCCATGACTTTCTCGAAGTCCACTGGCTCATCCACGGTGTAGACGTGCACCAGCAGGCCCTTGTCGTGGGTGTACTTGTTCATCCATGGCTGCACCAGATCCGAATAGCTCTGATCGCCGCCGTGGGTCAGCTTTGCCGAAGGGCCGGTGCCGATTGCACCCTGGGCCTTGGCGTAGTCGATCCACTGCTTGAACTCGGCTTCGGATTTCGGCTCTTGCTTGCCGTAGAACGCGTTCTTGTCCTTCTCGCCGGATTCGGCAAAGGTCACTTTGGACTTCGGCTCGATGCTGCCTTCACCCACCCACAGCAACAGGATCTTCGGCACCTGCGGCATTTCCTTTTGCAGCATTTCCAGGCTGCTCTTCTCGAAGGTTTGCAGGATCACCTTGCCGTTGCTCTCGCCGACGCTGGCGACGTTTTTAGCCGGTTTGGCGCCGGCCGGAACCAGCCAGCCGCGGGCCTGGAGTTTTTCCTTCAGGTCATGCTCGATCCCCGGGAACAGCTTCGGCTCCTTGGTTTCGATGTACAGGCCGGGTTTGTGCTTTGGGTTGGCCTGGGCGATGTCGATGATCTCGTCGAGGGTCAGAATCTTCAGACCGACGTAGGACGGGCGCGCGCGATCCGGGTACTTGGCGTTGTACCAGCTGCCGGCGTCGAGGGTTTTCAGTTCGGCCATGGTGAAGGCATTGGCCGGGCTGTCCTTGCGCTCCGGGAATTTGCTGGCGACGTCGGTGGTGCGCTGCAGATTGTCGTCGTGCAGGGCGAACAGCACGCCGTCCTTGCTGCGCTGCAAGTCCATTTCCAGGTAATCGGCACCCAGGTCGCGCGCCAGTTTGTAGGAGGCGGCGGTGGATTCCGGGGCATCGAAGGACGCGCCACGGTGGGCGATCACCGCCGGGTGCGGAATGCCCTCGGAGGCAGCGAGCGCAACCGGGTTTGGCTGGCTGGCGGCGTGGGCCTGGCCGAGGCCGAGTATCAGGCTCAGCAGCAGTGCGCTTTTGGTGAAGGTGGCGGGCATGTCGAGGTCCTTTCGCAGGTATTT
This sequence comes from Pseudomonas sp. GW458-11-26-14-LB4, assembly GCF_059423925.1. NCBI lineage: Bacteria > Pseudomonadati > Pseudomonadota > Gammaproteobacteria > Pseudomonadales > Pseudomonadaceae > Pseudomonas > Pseudomonas sp. GW458-11-26-14-LB4. The sequence goes on along the minus strand of NZ_JBWKYU010000005.1, from coordinate 12,331 downwards.
TCGAAGATGTCCCTTTTAGCAACTCAAACGAAAACGTGCTATCGCAAGACCGACATAAACGTACTGAAAGCGAAAATTTGCGCACTTTTGTGCGTTCGTTTGCAGTACGCTTGGCCACGGCAACCGCCCCGGCAGAGGGCGCGCCTCAATGCCCTGCGTGTAAACCTTCGATTACTCTTGTGAGGTTTACCATGCGCATCACATCGCAACTCATCTGCCAGGCCGCCGACGACCTCAAGGGCTTCGTCGGCCTCAACCGCAAGACCGGACAGTACATCGTGCGCTTCAGTGAGGACTCGTTCGGCATGGACGTGGCCGATGACGGCATCATTCCGTGCAGCGAATTCGTCTGGGCACCGACCACCGAACAGACCATGACCCTCAAGCGCGAACTGATCCAGTTGCTGCTGGATCAGAACATCGATGACCGGATCAACATCACCGAGCCGTTGCGGGTTTACATGAGTAAACGCGAAGTGCCGGAGATTGAGGCGGTGCGTTGTCTGGTGAAGGGCTGAGGTTCTGCAGCGACTGTTCCGGCCTCTTCGTCGGACCGCCGCCCGGGGCAAGCCCGCGAAAGGGCCAGTGAGTACACCTCAATACTCACTGGCCGAACCGATATTCCCGCTCCACACGACACACCCGCGTCTGAAACGCCGAATACCACTCAGCCCGCCCGCGCGCCTGAATCACCCGATGCTCCGGATGCTCGCGCCAGGCGAGAATCGCCGCCTCACTCTCCCAGTACGAAACCGTAATTCCCACCCCGTCTGCCCCCCGGATCGAATCGATGCCGAGAAACCCCGGTTGCTCGGCGACCAACTGCATCATGCGCTCGGACGCTTCGGTGTAGCCGTTGTCACCCTCGGTACGGGTCGAAGTGAAGATCACGGCGAAACACTCAGTGTTCGGTTTCATCGACATTGCTCCGAGCAGGCTTCAACAAATGCCCGCACCAGCGGCGGCAATTGCCCCTTGAGCGCTGCGCGTTCCGGTTGGAACAGTGTGGCGACGAAGAACACATGGTTTTTCAGTTCAATGGCGCGCAAGTCGCCTGACGAATCGTGACCTACGGCGTGTAGTTCATGGGTCAGCAACTCCCGTTCGAATTGCGGATTCACACCGTAGCGGCAGCGATAGCCTTCACGAATTTCCGACATTTCGTACGCACTGGCGATCAACGAACCGGGCACCAGATGAATGCTGTCCACCGCTTCCACTAGAGAGCAGGTCAGCGGTGTGAGCACTGCGCGGCTCGAGTCAGGCGAGGTTTCGCCATGTTCGGCGTCGGCCCAGCCCAGCACGTGGCGGGAAAACTCCAGCACCGCATGCTGAAAACCTCCGCAGGTGCCGAGGAACGGTCGCTGTTGCTCGCGGGCAAAACGGATGGCTCGCAGGGCACCGTCTTCGCTTTTGTAGGGGCTGGCCGGGACACACCAGAAACCGTCGAATTGTTCCAGCGGCGTCTCGGGCAGGATTCGGTCGGTGGCCAACCATTCGAATTCGACCGGATGGCGAAGGTGTTCCGCCGCCAGTCCGAGGGCAACCGGGATGGCCTGGTGGGCGGTGACTTGCGGATCGAAATCACCGATCAGGGCGATGCGCAGGGCTCTGGATTCCATGAGTACTCGCTGTGCTTGTTGAGGAATGAACCTCACTATAGATTGGCGTTCACGCACTCTAAATTGGCGTTTGCCCAAGTGATCAATGCAGCCACGCAATATCAACTCGACTTCCCGGATCTGGCCCTGATCCTCGCTTTAGTACGCGGCGGCTCTCTGGCCCGGGCCGCGCAGCTGTTGAGGGTTGATGTGTCGACGGTGTTTCGCGCCGTGCGCCGACTGGAAGCGTCACTCGGTCAGCAACTGTTCGAAAAAAGCCGCGCCGGTTACCTGCCCACCAGCCTCGCGCAAACCCTGGCCGAGCAGGCCGAACGCGCCGAGCAGGCACTCGAAGCTGCGCGTATTGGTGTGGAGCAGGGCGGCGAAGTAGTCAGCGGCACGGTGCGCCTGACCTGTACCGACTCGGTGTTGCAAGGTCTGCTGCTGCCGGCGCTGGCGCAGTTCATGCCGAACTACCCGGCGCTGACCATCGAGCTGAGCACTTCCAACGATTTCGCCAACCTCAGCCGCCGCGATGCCGACATCGCCCTGCGCCTGACACGTACACCGCCGGAGCATCTGGTCGGACGGGAGCTGGCGAAGATTTCCTACCGGGTCTGCGCCAGTCAGCGTTATCTACAAAATGTTGAAGCGGCCGATCTTGCGGCGTTGACCTGGATCGCCCCGGACGACTTTCTGCCCGATCACCCGACCGTCGTCTGGCGCCGTCAGCAGTTGCCCGGTGTGACGCCGAGCTATCGCTGCAACAGCATGCTGTCCGTGACCGAACTGGTCCGCGCCGGACTGGGCGTGGCGGCGTTGCCGGACTTTCTCATCAATGAAGGGCTGCAGGCCTTGAGCGAACCCTTGCACGGTTACGACACCGCGCTGTGGCTGCTGACCCGCCCGGACTGCCGCGCGTTGCGCTCGGTGGTCACGCTGTTCGATGAACTGGGGCGGGCGTTGCGATTGCCGTGATCGTGTTTAACCCGGCGCGCGGTCATTGGCGAACATGCTCACGGCTTCCACCGCTTCGCTGGCGCCGTCACGGATCTGCAAAATCACCGTGCCGGCCTGATCCGCCAACTCAACACCTTGCGCTGCTCGCCCGCGGGTGCCGTCCATGCTCTTGATCGCCTGACGGGTTTCGGTCTGGATCAGGCTGATCATGTTGGAAATTTCCGCAGTGGAGCCGCTGGTGCGCGCTGCCAGCTGCCGCACTTCATCGGCCACCACGGCAAAACCGCGACCCTGCTCGCCGGCTCGGGCGGCTTCGATTGCAGCGTTCAGGGCCAAAAGATTGGTCTGATCGGCAATCGCGCGGATGGTGTTGACGATGGCGGTGATTTGCTCGGAGCGTTCGCCGAGCTGCGCGATCAAGGTTGAAGACTCGGCGATGTCGTCGGCAATTTCGCGCATTTCACTGGCCGCTTGCTGAATCACTTGCGTACCTTGCTCGGCGACTTTTCGGGTGGCCACCGAGATGTGATAGGCGGCGCTGGCACTGCGCGCATCCTGCTCGTGCTGTTCGACCCGGGCGGTCACGTCCGACGCGAACTTCACCACTTTGCACAAGCGGCCGGCGGCGTCGTAGACCGGGTTGTAGTTGGCTTCAAGCCACACGGTCTGCCCGCGTTTGTCGACGCGCTCGAATTGGCCCTGAAACAGTTCGCCCTGATTCAACCGGCGCCAGAAATCCTGGTAGGCGCTGCTGTTGACCAGTTGTGCGGGGCAGAACAAGCGGTGATGTTTGCCTTTGAGTTCGGCGAGGGTGTAACCCATGCGCGTCAGAAAATTCTGATTGGCGGTGAGGATATTGCCGTCGAGATCGAATTCGATCACCGCCATGGCGCGGTCGATCGCCTGCAATTTCGCATTGGCTTCGCTTTCCTGCTGCACTTTGGCAGTGACATCCATGGCGTACTTGACCACTTTCACCACGCGGCCCGAGTCATCCTTGATCGGGTTATAGCTGGCCTCGAGCCAGATCGGACGGCCCTGGCTGTCGATGCGTTCAAAGGTGCCAGACTGGAACTGGCCACTTTTCAATCGCGACCACAACTCGGTGTACTGATTGCCACGGGCAAACTCTGGAGAACAGAAATGGCGATGGGGCTGCCCGATCACCTGTTCGCGGGTGTAACCCATGGTTTTCAGGAAGTTGTCGTTGGCGCGCAGAACCACACCGTCGACGTCGAATTCGATCACTGCCATGGAGCGGTTGATCGCCTCCAGCAGGCCGGCTTGTTGGTTGATGGTGTTTTGGAGATCGACGAGGGCAGTCTTGTGGCGGTTGAAAATCATGTTCATGGCACTCTGGAAATAGGACTGAAGGTGGGGTCCCTGTTTCCGCGTCAGCCAGCCAGATATATCAATGGCTGGAAGCAGTGTGCCAGCATCCCGGCTGGCGGATTAACTTATACAAAACTTTATAAACTTGTACAAGAAATCGATTTTTCTCAATTTTGTACAAGTTTTTCAGGCGGGTGTTCGGCTCAACGCTACGCTGATTGTGTTACGTCCCATGTGCTTGGCCGTGTACAACGCCTTGTCGGACTCTTCGAACCACTCAAGGGCATCGGCGTAAGAGGTTTGATAGCGAGCAAGCCCGATACTCAGGCTGACCCGCAGCTCGGAAACGTCGGGATGGCGGTATCGATCCAGTGCCTGACGCAGTTGCTCCATCAGCGCTTCAGCCTTGCTCAGGGGCAGGTTGGGCAGGATCACGCAGAATTCATCGCCACCGTAACGCCCGGCCAGCTTGCTTTCGTCGAGTACGAATTTCAGCTCGTGACTCAATTGCCGCAGCACCGCATCGCCGACGATGTGTCCGTAACTGTCGTTGATCGACTTGAAATGATCGATGTCGATCAACGCCAGAATGGCTTGTGAGTTGTGTTGCCGGCACTGCTGGAACTTGAGGTGTAGCAGGTCTTTCCAGGCGCCGTGGTTGAGCAGGCCGGTCAGGCTGTCGGTGCGGCTCAGGGCGCTCAAGCTGCGTTTGTGCTCGGCGAGTTTGATCGCTAACCGGTAACAGACCATGCCCAGCGCCAGCGGATAAAGGGTCAGCATCGGCAGGCAGGCCCAGACCTGAGTCTGCGTGGCCGTCAGGGTGAAATGGACGCCGAACAATGACCAGCCCAGCAGCACGCCGATCACCTGGGCGAGGGCGCCGAGCCAGAACAGGCGCACGCCACCGGCGGCCACGTTGTTCATGGTCATCATCGACAGGATGGTGACGGTAGTCAGCGGATTGAACTGAAAACACGCGGTCCAGAAACCGCCAAACACCGAGTCATAGAGCAGGTTGCGGCGTTCGGCGCGATAGGGAAAGGCCGAGCGGGTGGACCATTGATAGGCCACATGCGGCCAGAGAAAGCCGTTAAACAGCAACAAGGTCCAGAGCCAGGACGGCATGTTCAACGGATAAAGCGCCGCGCCCACACTGAAGAAACCGATGCCCAGCCCGATGGCGCGTGGCAGGTAAATGCGTCTGGCGAATGACAAGCCTTTGCCGCGTTGGTTTTCCATGGTGTTCTGCGCCAGATTCATTCTGAAACACTTTGCAGTGTAATTCTTCAGACTGACCGTTCATCGGCCAATGACAGACATTGTCATTTATTCCAGCGGGAAAATTCAGTGTCCTTGTGAGCCATTTACCGTGGCGCAGGCCCAATCTAGAGCTGATAGCAAGCCAGGAACATGTCCAGTGCAGAGTCGACCACGGCATTTTGCGCTGTGCTGTCGAGCGAGGGCTGGCCCATGGAGATCTGCGGCCAGAAGGCAAAGGTCTTTAGCAATCCCTGCACTTGATGCGCGGCGAACTCCGGATCGACCGGTTTCAGCCGACCGTCCGCCTGGGCGGCGCGAATCCACACCGTCACGCTTTCCTCACGTTCGCCCATACGCGCCACCATGTTCTGCGCGCGCTCCGGCGAATGGATCGCGGCCGCGATGGCGACACGGGCCAGATTCATGAAATTGTCGTCCGCCATCATTTGCAGTTTGGCCAACAGCATTTGGCGCAACTGCTCACGCAAAGGCAGATCGGGCTGATATGACACGGCTTGCTCGGTGCTGATCCGTGCCCACAACTGGTTGAGAATTTCGGCGAACAGCTCTTCCTTGCTCGGAAAATGGTTATACACCGTGCGCTTCGACACCCCGGCAGTGGCCGCAATCTTGTCCATGCTGGTGACTTCGAAACCGTTGGCCCGGAACTCGGAAATGGCCGCGAGGATGATGGCTTCGCGTTTGCGGTCGGTGAGGCGCGTTGGAGCTGTCATAAATTCGATTCGGCAGAAAAAGGGTGAAATTACACTCGGCAGTTTACTTGTCATCCGGTTTGTTGCAACCTAGAAACTACACCGCTCAGTGTAATGCTGGGTTAATCGGTGCAACCTAAAAACAGATGTCCGGCTGATGCGTGCGTGCTTTGGCCATTATCGTCCCACCGTGGAAAGCCGTGAATTGCGCGGTGTTTCCGGAGTCATTCAGTCATGGCCAAATCCATTGCTTCTGCGGGCAGTCAATCACCTGAACCTTCGCGTCAGGCCGAAGGTGTATTCCGCAACCACGCGCCGGTGCAGCGTGAAGGCTTGCGCAAAATGCTGCGGATCATGTGGAACATGATCTTCCACAAACCGCGCAACACCCGGCCGGCGGCGGCCATTCCAGTGCAGCCACTGACCCGCGCCGACCTGATCGCGGCGCCGAACCACAGCGTCTATCGCCTCGGTCACTCGACCTTGCTGCTCAAACTGCAGGACAAGTTCTGGATCACCGACCCGGTGTTCGCCGAGCGTGCGTCGCCGGTGCAATGGGCCGGGCCGAAACGCTTCCATCAGCCGCCGATCAGCATCGATGAATTGCCGCCGATCAAAGCGGTGATCCTGTCGCATAACCACTACGACCACCTCGACTATGAAGCGGTATTGAAACTGGCGGACAAGGTCAACGTGTTCCTGACCCCGCTGGGTGTCGGCGACACCCTTATCAAGTGGGGCATCGATGCCAGCAAAATCCGCCAGTTCGACTGGTGGCAGGGCACAGAAGTCGCCGGCATCCGCTTCATCGCCACACCGTCGCAGCACTTTTCCGGGCGCGGCCTGTTCGATGGCAACCAGACCCTGTGGGCTTCGTGGGTCATCATCGACGGCGACAAACGCATCTTCTTCAGCGGCGACAGCGGCTACTTCGATGGCTTCAAACGCATCGGCGAACAGTACGGCCCGTTCGACGTGACCCTGATGGAGACTGGCGCCTATAACGTTGAATGGCCCCACGTGCACATGCAACCTGAGGAAACCCTGCAGGCCCACATCGATCTCAAGGGGCGCTGGCTGTTCCCGATCCACAACGGCACGTTCGACCTGGCGATGCATGCGTGGCATGAACCGTTCGACCGCATTCTTGCGCTGGCCTGGGAGCGCAGTGTTTCCATCACCACGCCACAAATGGGCGAGGCTTTCAACCTGGCACAGCCGCAAAGAGGGAATGCGTGGTGGTTGGCGGTTGAAGGGGAGAGTGAGGCGGTGGTGCAAGGAGCCTGACTCACCGGTGCAGGTTCGCCTCGATGAGGCGAACCGAATCACTCCGCCATCGCATAATCCCCACGCACTGATTCAGCTGTCGAACCATTGCTTGTCGATCGCCCCGGCGCAAACCCCGGAAAGAACACCAATCCCTGCGCCTCAAACCGATAGGTCAACGCCAGCCGCGCCGAATCCGCCACTTCCTGCTGCGCTTCGAACCGCTGAATGTCCTCTACTGAAACCTTGGCCTCCCGCGACAACTGTTCAATGCTCCAGCCCAACATCCCTCGGGCCTGGGCGCAATGGGTCGGGGTGAACTGGAAAAGGGCGATACGTTCGAGGATGAGGTTCATCGCTGAAGAGGCCATGGTGTGCTCCGGGCTCGAGAGTGCTGATGGAAAATGTACTGTGTTTTTGTACAGTTGTTTTCGGCCGGGATCAAACGCATTTTTTGATTTCCCCTAGTTCGCCGCCTCTAACCAGACGGACGGTGCCTGACCGAGGATGCGACGGAACATCGTCGAGAACGCCGCCGGGCTGTCATAGCCGAAATCCAAGGCAATCCGCGTCACCGCTTCACCCGCCGCCAGCCGTGCCAGCGCCAGTACCACGCAGGCGCGCTGGCGCCATTGACTGAAGCTCAGGCCAGTCTGCTGACGAAACAACCTGTTGAAGGTACGTAAGCTTACGTGCAGCTGATCGGCCCATTGCTGGGGGGATTGGTGGGCATTCGGCTGATGCAGAAAGGTCTGACACAGCTCGAGCAGTCGTCCGTCAGACGGCAGAGGGATATGCAACGGAAGTGGTGCACTGCGCAGCAATTCATGCAACAACAAGTCGACCAGCACGCCATCACGCCCGGTCAGGTCATAGGTCAGCGGCAACTCCACGGCCTCCATCAGCAAGTGCCGTATCAACGGCGACACACTGATCACCTGACAACGCTCGCCCAGATCCACCGCCCCCGGCTCGATATACAAACTGCGCGTGCTGACCCCCAGCATCAACACCTCATGCGCCACACCCGGCGGAATCCACACCGCTCGCTGCGGCGGCACCACCCAGTTGCCATCATGCGTGCTGACCTGCATCACCCCGGTCGCGCCGTACAACAATTGCGCCCGCCGATGTGTATGACGTGGCAACAGATAGCCGTGGGAATAATCCGTACCGATCGCCACCACCGGGCGCGGTGTGTCATCCAGCAGATTGATCGAAACATTGCGCATCGAGCGGCATCCAGCGATTGGCGTAAACGCAAACATTATTGGCTCGGTTGCTGAAGCAGGCCAAGCGCTGCCGCTCTATCGTCGACCGCTCCTCAACAACGGACGACGCGCCATGTTCTACCTCCTGCTGGCACTCTTCGGCTGCCTGACCGGCGTTACCGCCGTGCTCTTCGGCTTCGGCGGCGGATTCGTCGTCGTGCCGCTGCTGTACCGCATGCTCACCGCGAGCCACGGCGCCGACGACCCCATCAGCCAATCCGCCATGCACATCGCCGTCGCCACCTCGACCTGCGTGATGATCGTCAACGCCCTGGTCGCCACCGACAAACATCGCCGCGCCGGCAACCTCATCCGTGATTACCTGTGGCCCTTGGGCGGATTCATCGGATTGGGCGCGGTCGTCGGCGCAATCGCAGCAGTGTGGGTCAGCGGCGAAGTCATTCGTTATGCCTTCATCGCCTACCTCGGCGTGACGATTATCGATTGCCTGCTGCGACGCGGCTTTCTTACGCAATCCGAAGGCGTTATCCCACGGCGACTGGGAACGGTGGAAACGTCCGGCGGCGGTGTAGGCATCGGCGCCATCGCAACCTTCCTCGGTGTAGGAGGAAGCGTCATGACCGTGCCGTTATTGCGGCGTTGCGGGTTGAGCATGTCTCAGGCGACTTCGATGGCCAATCCGTTGAGCGTGCCCGTGGCATTGGCGGGGACGCTGACCTACATGGTGATGGCTGGATTTAGCGAGACAGACCTCGGGCCATGGTTTGTCGGGTATGTGGATCTGCTGGCGTTTGCGGTGCTGACGCTCGGATCGTTGCTGGGGATTCGACTGGCCACGCCGTGGATCGGGCGGATACCGGATCGGGTGCATGCTTGGGTTTATATTGGATTGTTGGTTATTGTGATGTTGGGAATGTCGATGAAGTAATCGTCTACCGACAGACCCATAATCCATCGTCCCCAGTATTTATCAGAGATCAAGGATGCTGATCTTCAATTGCACCGAAGCTGCCAGCAAGTTCTTCAGTCGTGTCCACCAAGGCAAAAAGATCACCCCGGTGGATTTCGCCCCGCCGTCATCAACCATCGAAGATGATGAGATGGACAGTGGTGTCGAACAGTGGCTGGTGCATGCGATCACCGTGCAACGAAAGCATGTGCTGTTCGCCATGCATATCAAGACTCGCTATTGCATGGTTTTCGCCGACATGAAAAAGGCCGATCTGAATGCATTTGTGGGGCAATTCGCTGATCGCTGGTTCAACGGTGTCATGCTTCATGCAACCCATCACGGGCTCTCCGAGTGGATTGATATTGAACCGTTGATTGAGCGATTCCAGTGGATGTGTCGACCGCAGCAGTTCTATCGCCGCAGCCATCGCAGCGCACAGAAACACATCGATGAAATTGCCTGGGTCTTCCAGGACAAGGCCGCAGGGGCAGGTTGTTTACCGCCTGATGAAGTCGCAGCCATGGTGTTCGACGCGCAGATGAACGACACCCCGAGAAACAGCAAGGGCGCCAAGGGTTACTACTACCCGGATGAGGAGATGACCGTTCATTGGCTTCGTCGTTATTGCGCTCTGGATGAGGGCGAAGTTCAAGCGGCCAAGACGCGCCGCATGCAAGTGTATCGGGAGATCGCAGCAGTCGAGCGCGAAGCCTGGCTGGAAGAGTACAACCGACAAAACTCGATTACTTAAACAACCCCCGCCATAATCCGCCCCGCATTTACCAGCGCCGGCACTCACGTCCCGGCGCGACCTCCGACTCACTCAGGGATCGATCCATGCTCAAGGGACTGTTGCGCCTGGCGCCATACACCGCCGTGCTGTTTTCACTGCTTTCTACTGCTCAGGCTGACGACGGCAGACGTGTGTTCACCGGCACGCTGGGCAAGACGCCGATTGTGGTCGAGCTCAATACCCAGCAGCCGGATGAAGTGACCGGTCGTTACTTCTACGAGAAGTACCACCGCGATCTGCCCCTCAGTGGCGCGTTGCAGGACAGCACGCTGACGTTGGTCGAGGGCAACAATCATTACGGTGACGACAAGCCGTTGCCAACTCTCAAGCTGAAGTCCACCGCCAACGGTTGGCAGGGCGAATGGCAAAACCCGAAGGGCAAAAAGCTGCCGGTACAACTGGTCGAGGCCAAACTTCCAGCGCCAACTGCAACGACGTTGCCTTTCATTGCCACTTTGCCGAAAGACGATCCCTACGAGTATTTGCGCTTACAGGGGCTCAAGCTCAAACCGGGGAAGAAAGACAACTTCATGGGCTACGAGCTGCAATGGTGGGCGGAGCCGGAGTCGAAAATCTCTTTCTTTAGTATTGAGTCCGGTTATCCCAAACAGGAGCAACAGCGGATCAACGAGCAATTGTTGGGACGGCTCTGGAAAGAGGTCATCAGTTATCACGCCTGCATGCTGCAAGGTGGTGAGAATGCCGAGCAATGGCAAAGCGTCGCCCCCACGTTTCTGTCGTCCGATATCGTCAGCCTGAACATCAACACCGGTTACGACTGTGGCGGCGCGCATCCGGATGTCGGCAACTCCCCGATCAATCTCAATGCTCATACTGGGCAAGCGATAAAGCTGGAAGACGTTTTGGCAGTGGGTGGTCGTGAAGGTACTTCGACTGGAACAAGCGAAGGCGAACAGAGGGAGGAGTTTGCGCGGTGGCTTATAAAGCAGTTCACCTCGCTGTATCCCGACGAAATGAAGAAGCCCGCCGAAGGTGATGAAGACAGCTGCGACTACAACGATGAAAACGTCTGGGGCGTTTTCGATTGGTATTTCACCGCCAAGGGCATTTACCTGGGGCCGTACTTCCCGCGAGTGCAACGTGGTTGCGATGAACCCGACTGGTCGATCCTGCCGTACTCAGTCGTCAAGCAACACCCCGGCGCCGTCCAACTGCAACTGCCCCAGGGCTAACCATCACGCCAGACCCGGCGCTTCACGAATAATGAAGTGATCCAGGTTCTCGATATTGGCATTGAAGACCTCGAAAGGCTTTTCGGGGTTCTTCTTGCCCGGCACCTGCTTCAACTCCGGCGTCACACCATAGAAGAAGCAGAACAACTCCTTGTCGCTGTCGATCGCGTGCTTGATCTCTTCCAGAAACGCCTTGCGCTTGCGGTAGTTGTCGATCAGCTTCTTGTTGAGATAGACACTGACCGGATAAGGCTTCTTCTTGCTGTCATCCGGCTTCTTGAACCAGACCTTGTCCTCGAAATCGATCCGGAAACTGGCGCTGTGAAAGTCCTCGATCTTCTTGATCCGGCCCCAGTAAATCAGCCCCTTGTTGTCCATCAAGTACTCGATCTTCTTGAAGAACGAACTGTACGGCGCCGTATGCTCGCCAATCTTCAACGGCATGCGCTTGAGCAAATCCTTGTCCGCGAAGTTCGACACAAAACACTCCACGGGGTGAGCGAAGACACTGGTCTTGTCCGGCGCCGTCTCACGACTCGGCGACTCTTTTGAGGGGGCAGTTGCCACCCGCACCGGATCATCCCGCAACACATCCGCCGCCCCCGCAGGCGCGGCAGGCTTGCGCACATACTCACGACGCGTCAGCAACAACTCCGACGGAAAATGCTCCTCCCGACCGTCATCCGATTCCCCATCGGCCGCCTCAACCCCCGACGCCGACGTCTTCAAACTCACATACGGACAACCCGCCACATGCTGCGTACCGGGCAGATTCTTGAAGTGCGGCGTGCGCACGTAATTCACGTTCTTTGCGTTGAACGTGCCCAACTCGTTGGAAGCATCGAACGCCGCACGACAGGCGTCGTTGGGGCACTGGAAATGTTCCTTCGCAGAATCGAACGCCACCGTCTCATCGAAATTGAGATCGCGAACGTCATAGATCGACAGTTTGTCGTCGAGGCTGAGGCAGTAGGCGAGGTCGAATTTCATTGTGGGGCTCGGGTCCTTGAGTGGGGGAGGGGTATTAAT